>NZ_JBDNFF010000037.1:0-21284 GCF_041689975.1 Gemmatimonas sp. | reverse complement strand
CCAGGCCGGCGAGGTCGATGCACTCGCTCAAGAGCGTCTGCTGCCGACTGAACGCCAGCAGTTGTCGGGTGAGGCCGGCGGCACGCTCGGCGGTGTACCGCGCGCTTTCGAGATCGGCCCGCGTGTGATTGTCGTCGGGTAGTTCGTAGCTCGCGAGCTGGACAGCATTGCGTATCGCCGCCAGCAGGTTGTTGAAGTCGTGCGCGACCCCGCCAGCGCGTTGCCCAACCGCCTCCATTTTCTGTGCGAGATCAAGTCGCTGCTGCACGGTAGCGCGTTCGCGATCGAGTTCCAGACGCCGAGACTGATCGCGCCACGCCACCACCGACACGCGGCGTCCAGAGAGCATCGTGTGTCGCACACTCACTTCGACCGATACCTCAGTGCCATCGGGCGGCTGGTGCACCCAGTCGAACGTGTGCGCCCCCTGCTGGAGCGTCACGACGCCAAGAGCCCGCGACTTCTCGTCGGACGACGTCCCGTCTGGCTGAGCCGGCGGAGAGAAATCGGCCGGCCGTCGGCCGATGATCTGCACCTTGTCGGTGAGTCCCAGCATGCTGAGTGCGGCCGGGTTGCAATCCACGACGCCCGACTGATCGGAAATAAGCAGACCGTCCTGAGCGTGTACGAAGGCCAGCCGGAAGCGATCTTCGGCCTCCTTGCGCTCCGTGATGTCCTGTCCGACGGCCACGATGCCGACCGGCGCATCGGCCTTGTCGAGCACGCGCGTCACGTTCCAGAGTAGCGTGCGTCGCTGTCCGTCGGGGAGGATCGAGTCGTCTTCGAAGTTGAGGGTGCGCTTGCCAGCGAGGACGGCCTGAATGTCGATGGCAACCGCAGCCTGATGCTCTGGCGCGATGAACATCGCAACGTAGTCCTTGCCCAGCGCCTGAGCGCGCGGCGTCTGGTACAGGTCCTCGGCGGCTCGATTCCACGCGAAGATGCGGTGATCCGGGTGCAGACCGACTATGACGCTGCCCGCGGTCTCCACGATGGCCGCCAGGAGCGACCCTTCGGGTGCGTCACCAAGCGCCCACTGCGGCATGTCGGACATTGGCCTCTACCAACTCAAGAGCTGGCGCGAACGGTTTGACTCACGGCGTCGTGATAAAAAGAGAGGCTATGTGGAAAGTCGATCTCGTCCAACAGCCGCGCCGCTGACGGGTCTGTCCCGCACTCAGTGTGGCAGCCACTCTACAGTCACGGCCTCGGGCAAGCGGTCTCCCCTCTGAAGCGCGGCGGGCATCATCCTTCCAGTAGCGGGGGTATGAACTCGCCAACGCGTATCCCCTGGCTTCGTGCGCCGCTGCTGGCGCTCATGATTCTGCTCTTTGCGCTTTTGGCTCTGTTGCCGGCGGCAGCGGTCCGAGCGCAATCCGCGCCCACATCAGCTGCGGCCTCGGCACCAGCATTGCCGTTGGCGACGGTAGACGGCGAAGTGAGCGACATGTTCGTGAAAGGTAAGTTGCTCGAAGTGCGCTACCGCAACACCGGCACAACGGCCACCGATATCATCGGCGAGGTGCAGGTGCGGGTCGGCGACGACTCGCTGGTCGTGGTCGTGCCGTTGATGGATGGAAAGCGGATCGAAGCAGGCCGGCGCGAGACTTTCCGCGTGATGATGCCGGCACTCCCGCCCGGCAAGTACACGATCTACGCCGTGGTGAATTTCGGCGGCGAGGCCCTGACCGCCGCGCAAGCCGACCTCGAAATCCGGCCGTAGACAGTCGCTACGCTGGCACGATCGGCATTAGCCGCGAGGCGACCACTTCGGAGATATCGAGCACCGGCACGGTACTGCCGACTCCCGTGACACCATCGGTGATCATCGTCATGCAGAAGGGACAGGCCACCGCGATCTGATCGGCGCCCGTGGCCAGCAGCTCTTCGCTGCGTTCGACGTTCACACGCTTGCCGACGTTCTCTTCCATCCACATGCGACCGCCGCCGGCTCCGCAACACAGACCGCGACTCTTCGTGCGCGGCGGCTCCACGAGCTCCATGATCGGCAGCGCGCGTTTGAGCACGTTGCGTGGCGCATCGTAGATGTCGTTGTAGCGACCGAGATAGCAGGAGTCGTGATACGCCACCTTGAGCCGCTGGCCATGCTCGGTGTCGAGGGGCACGCGTCCCGCCTCGAGCAGCCGTTCGATGTAGTCGGTGTGGTGAATGACTTCGTAGTTCCCACCGATGTCCGGAAACTCGCTGCCCATCTGGTGGAAGCAGTGCGGACAAAACGTGACGATGGTTTTCACGTTGTAACCATCGAGCGTTTCGATAACGCCCTTGGCGAGCATTTGATACAGATACTCGTTGCCCATGCGACGGGCCGGATCACCATGACAGGTCTCTTCCTGTCCGAGGATCGCGAAGCGCACGTTTGCCGCCTGCAGGATGCGCGCGAACGCCACCGTGATCTTCTTGGCGCGATCGTCGAACGAACCCATGCAACCGACCCAGAACAGAATGTCGGCCTTCTCGCCCTTCTCCACCAACTCGGCCATCGTGGGGATGTCCATCCCTTCGGCCCACTGCGCGCGGTCCGACGCGCTGAACGCCCACGGACTGCCGTTGCGCTCGAGACTTGTAAGCGCCGGCGCCAGCTCGTCGGGGAAGCGCGACTCCATGAGCACCAGGTCGCGACGCAACTCGTTGATGATGTCGAGCTGGTCGATGCTGACCGGGCACTCCGTCACGCAGGCGCGGCAGCTGGTGCACGCCCAGAGTTCTTCTTCGGTGATCCAGTCGTCGAGGAGATTCTTGGCGAGGACCGCCGTCTGCTCTTCGGTGGCCGTACCGCCGCCGGTCGCGATCGCGTCGAGCGTCGTGGCTTTTTCCGTGAGTCGCGCGCGGGTCTTCACCACGATCATGCGCGGCGAGAGCAGCTTGCCGGTAATATTTGCCGGACATACCGCCGTGCAACGACCGCATTCGGTGCACGAGTAGCCGTCGAGCAGATTCTTCCAAGTCAGATGCTCCACGTCGGCCGCGCCGAACTGCTCGGCGTTCTCCGCTTCGAGATCCATCGGACGCATCGCGCCGATGCGGCCCGGGCCGCTCGTGTTGGAGAACCACACGTTGATCAGCGACGTGAGCACGTGCAGATGCTTCGAGCCCGGCAAGTGATTCAGAAAGTACAGAATCAGCACGGCGTGAATCCACCACGACACGCGTGCCACCACGTGTGCGGTCTCTGGCGACACGCCACCGAACAGGGGCAGCAGCAAACCGGAGATGATGCGTCCGTCGGTCGACGCGCCCGTGCGCAACTCCATCACGAACAGCAGCAACAGCGTGATCATGAGAATAGCGATCATGCTGAGGATGAACACGGCGTCGGCGCCGCTCACCTCGGCGAAGCGCTTCGGCTTGATCACCAACCGACGGTACAGCAGGTACGCCACGGGGACCAGCACGAAGACCGCGAAGATCTCCTGCGACACCACGTACGGCAGGTACAGGAACCGCGGGAGAATCACGTCCCAGGTGAAGGGCGTGTAGAGCCCCTGAATCATGATCTCGAGCGTGCCGAGGCCAAGGACGCAGAAGCCCCAGAACACGAGGGCGTGCATCATGCCACCAACGGGGTCGCGCAGAATCTTGCTTTGCCCGATCCCGATCAGCAGGAAATTCTTCGTGCGCTGACCGGGGTGGTCGGTAAGGACTTCATCGCGGCCGATGTGCAGCCAACGGTTCAGGCGCTTCGCGCTTCGAGCGAAAAACCCGAGCGCGACGGCAAGAATGACCGCGAAGACAAGATTCGAGACCCCCATGGTTCCGATCAGCCCTGCGCCTTGACAGCCTTCACGGCAGCGGTGAGCGCTGGCATGATTTCGAACACGTCACCAACGATACCGTAGTCGGCAATCTTGAAGATCGGGGCATCCTTGTCCTTGTTGATCGCCACGATTGTCTTCGACGTGCGCATGCCGGCCAGATGCTGAATGGCGCCGGAGATCCCGACGGCGACATACAGGGTCGGACTCACGTTACGTCCCGTCTGTCCGATCTGATCCGAATGCGGGCGCCATCCTTCGTCGGTGACCGCGCGCGTAGCACCGACCGCCGCGTTACCGAAGGCATCGGCGAGATCTTCGCACAGCTTGAAGTTCTCGGGGGCCTTGAGTCCACGACCACCGGCCACGATCACCGGCGCGTCATTGAGATCAAGCTTGCCGGTGTTGCCTTGCTTGAGTTCGACGACCTTCACACGCGACGCCGACGGATCGGCGGCCGACGTGATCGACGTCGTGGCCAGCGCACGGGGGGCCAGCGCCGGCTGGAACGCTGCCGGACGGACCGATAACAGCGCCGGCGTGCCCGCAAGCGCCAACGTGACGATCACCTTGCCATTCATGTTAAAGTGCTGACCCAGCACCATGCCGCCTTCCACCGTAAAGCCGGTAAGATCGGCCGCCAGTCCCACACCCATCTTGGCCGCCACACGCGGCGAGAGATCGCGTCCTTGCGCCGTCGCGCTGAACAGTGCGTAGCCATAGGTCCCGCTACCGAGCTGCTGGGCGACCGTGGCCGCGAGGGCCTCGGGATTGTACATCGCGAATCCGGCGTGCTCGAGCACGAGCACCGAGTCGGCGCCATGCTGCGCCAGCGACTCGGCCTTGGCACCGATACCGGCATCACCGGCCAACAGCGCATGCACGCTGCCACCACCGGAAAGTTCGGCGAGCGCACGACCGGCCGTCACGGCCTCGAGCGCCACCTTGCGCAGGTCGCCGCCACGTACTTCTGCGAATACGAGGACGTTGGCCATCTCAGAGCACCTTCGCTTCGGTCTGGAGGAGTCGTACGAGCTCGGGCACGGCGGCTGAACTGTCGCCAAGGATGCGTCCGGCCGCGCGTTCGGGGGGCAGCGCCATCTTGTGCACCGTCACCTTCGCGTCGCCGAGCTGTGCCGGCTTCACGTCGAGCGGTTTCTTCTTGGCCGCCATGATGCCCTTGAGCGACGGCAGCCGTTCCTTGTTCAGGCCGTCGTCGATCGTGAGCACTGCCGGAAGCGGGAACTCCACGACTTCAGTGGCGCCTTCCAGCGCGCGCTCAGCACGACCGGTGGAGCCGGTGATCTCGAGTTTGAAGACGTTGGTTACGCACGGCAAGTCGAGCAGTTCGGCGACCATCGGGCCCGTCATCTGATTCATCGAATCGATGGCGATGCGTCCGAAGAGAACGAGGTCGTAGCCGCCCTCCTTGATCTCGGCCGCCAGCGCACGCGCAATGGCGAGACCGTCGGCCGGAATGCTGTCGGCCTTCAACAGGACACCGCGATCGGCACCCATGGCGAGCGCCTTCCGAATCTGCTCCGAAGCCGCATCCGGTCCGAGGGAGATCACGGCCACTTCACCGACGTTACCGTTTTTCTCCTTGAGCTGCAGCGCGGCTTCGATCGCCCACAGATCGAAGTCGTTGATGTCGTACTTGAGGCCCGCGTTGTCAACGCGGGAGCCGTCAGCGGTAATGGCGAACTTCACTTCCATAACCGGGACGCGCTTGATGCACACGGCGATCTTCACCGCGGAAACTCCGTAAAAGAGGCTGAGGGGTTGGAACTACTTCGCAGGGCGGAAGCTAGGCGCGGACACCTCCGCCGGCAATGCGACGGGACCGTCACCTTTTAAACGCGCCGCTCGGCCCTACTTGAACGCGCTGAGTCCCGTGATCGCCTGACCGAGAATCAGCGAATGCACATCGTGCGTGCCCTCGTACGTGTAGACGCTCTCCAGATTCGCCATGTGACGCATCGCACCGTACTCGGCGAGGATGCCGTTGCCACCGAGTAGACGACGCGCTTCGCGGGCGATGTCGGTGGCGATATTCACGTTGTTGCGCTTAGCCAGCGACACCTGTGTGGGCGTGAAGTTGCCGGCATCCTTGAGGCGTCCCAGATGCAGCGACACCAACTGCGCCTTCGTGAGTTCGGTGAGCATATCGGCCAGACGGACCTGCTGGATCTGGAAGCCTCCGATCGGCTTGTCGAACATCACGCGCGTCTTGGCATACGATACCGCTTCCTCGAAGCATGCCATGGCAGCGCCGAGCACGCCCCAAGAGATGCCGTACCGCGCCTGGGTGAGGCACATGAGCGGACTCTTGAGCCCCTTCGATTCGGGCAGCAGTGCGTCGGCCGGCACATGCACATCGGTGAGCACCAGCTCCGACGTGTGGCTGGCGCGCAGCGAGAGCTTGCCGTGCTGATCCTTCGCATGAAAGCCTGGCAGCGACGTATCCACGACGAAGCCGCGGATGCTGCTGTCGTCGTTGCTGTCCTCGGTGCTGTCGCCAGTCTTGGCCCAGATGATGGCGACGTGCGCCTTGGATCCGTTGGTGATCCACATCTTGCCGCCGTTGATGATCCAGCTACCGTCGGCCTGCTGCTTGGCGCGGGTGATCATGCCCGAGGGATTCGATCCGTAGTCGGCTTCCGTGAGACCGAAGCAGCCGATCATTTCCGCCTTCGCGAGCTTGGGCAGATAGTGCTGCTTCTGCGCCTCTGAGCCGAAGGCGAAGATCGGATACATGACCAGCGCGCCCTGCACCGAGGCGAACGACCGGATTCCGGAGTCACCGCGCTCGAGCTCCTGCATGATCAGGCCGTAGGCGACGCTCGAGAGACCGGCGCAGCCGTACTCCTCGGGGAGGTTGGCGCCGAGCACGCCGAGTTCGGCCATTTCGCCAATGAGCTCGTCGGGAAAGCGACCCTGCACATAGCAGTCGCCGATGATGGGCAGCACGCGTTCGTCGACGAACTTGCGGATCGTGTCGCGAATGGAGCGCTCTTCTTCGGTCAGCGCGGCATCAATGTTGAACAGATCGGCGGCATGCGCCTTCAGCTCGACAGAGGGCAGCGCGGGTATCGCGCTCACGAACAGGAGATCAGTCGCCATTTGGAAAGCCTTTCAGCTGGAGGAGCGGGGAGTCTTGAATGGAATCTAGTGCGTCGCGAGACGAAGGTGACCTGATGGTCGGGTTTGGTTGACACAAAGGCAAACAGTACATCGCTTCCGTGGTTCCATCACGATGACTTTTCATTCGTGAGGCGATGATGCCACGCTGGACGACTTTTCTCACTACCCCAGTATTCGCGTTATCCGTGGCCGCCTGCTCCAGCGGGGGCGATGACCCGATCACGCCGCCGCCAGCGCAAAGCATTGGCGTGCAGCTTTCGGCCACGTCCGGAACCGTAGCGCGTGGGGCGTCCGGAAGTACGACCGTGACGCTGAGCCGTGTTGGGAGTTACACCGGCTCGGTTTCTATTACCGCCGAGAACCTCCATGCGGGCGTGACGGCCCGCATCACGCCGACGCCGCTGACCGGGACCGCGAGTAGCGCGACGACTTACTCCCTCACGATTCCGACGCCTGCGGTGGCACTTACCGCCGGCAGCGGCAAAACCTCCATCGTGGCCGGCTTCTCGGCCACCGTGCCGATCACGATCACGCGCTCCAACGGCTTCTCCGATGCGGTGACGCTGGCCGCGACGGGCCTCCCCACCGGAGTGACCGCGACGTTCACACCAGCGACGATCGCGGCTGGGTCGACCTCGAGCACGCTCACCCTGGTCGTTGCGGGCAACGCCGCACCGGGGGCCAGCACCGTAGTCGTCAGCGCGTCCGGCACTGGTGTCACTACCCAGACGGCGTCACTGGCGCTCACGCTCACGGCGGCGTCCACGCCAGCCGTATCGCTGACGTCGACCCCAGCTGCCGTGAGCATCGTGGCGGGTACCACTGGCATCACGGCCATCGGCGTCTCACGCACCGGCGGCTTCGTCGGTGACGTCGCGCTGGCATTGGAAGGCGCACCGGCGGGAGTAACGGGCGCGTTCTCGACGAATCCAGTACTCGTCGCGGGCACCAGCAGCACGCTCACGATCTCCACCACCGGCGCGGCCGCACCCGGCATTTACAACCTCACGGTCCGCGGTACCGGCACTGGGGTGACGGCGACGACCACCACGATAGCGGTGACGGTCGCAGCGACACCCGGCATTACGGTGTCTGCGGCGCCGACGGCACTTTCCGTCGCAGCTGGCAACGCGACGACAACGGCCGTGACGATCACACGCGCTGGTGGATACGCGGCCGATGTGTCACTGGCCGCCACGGGACTTCCCGCCGGTGTCACGGCAGCCTTTGCGCCGGCCACGCCCACCGGGGCGACGCTGACCAGCACGCTCACGCTGACCACCACGACGGCGGCCACGGTCGGCACCGCGGCCGTGACCGTGACCGCGTCGGGCACGGGAGTAACGGCGCAGACGGCCACGGTGAATCTCACCGTCACCGCGACGGCGCCGACGCCGACCTACACCATGGCGGCAACCGCCGTGAGCGCACAGCAAGGCGCGAACGGGACGAGCACGGTCACGCTGACGCGTGGTGCGGGCTTCGTGGGCACGGTGAATTTGGCGGTGACCGGATTGCCGGCGGGTGTGACCGCAACGTTCAATCCGGCGGCAGTGACCGGTACGACGTCGACGTTGACGCTCGCGGTTGGTGGCTCAGTGACGGCTGGTAGCTACACGGGCGTGATCACGGGAACGGCGACCGGTTTGGCCAACGTGACGGCTAACGTGACGGCTAACGTGGCGCTGACGGTTACGGCACCGGGCGGTGGTACGGGGAACGTGAACTGGACATTCTGTGACGCGAGCGTGTACCCGTTGTGGTTCGCCGTCCAAAACGGCACCGGCGGCGCATGGACGCGTGTGACGTCTACGGGAACGACGAACCGCGTGTTCAGCTTCTCGGCCGGCAGTATCGGCGGCGTGGCGTATGCGCAGACGAACGGCAACGGCACGGGTACGTCGGTGACGGTGCAGTACTTGTCGCTCGCGGAGACGACCGCTGGCGCGTCCAACGAATGCGTGGCGAACCGAGCGACCAAATCCCTGTCGGGAACGGTGGCCGGACTAGCCACAGCCGGACAGTCCGCGAACGTCGGCATCGGTGGCGGCAGCGCCACCGTATCGTTCCCCTCGACCGCCTACACGATCACCGGCGTGGATGATGGGACGACGGACGTATTGGCATACCGTGGCGGCTTTAATCTGACGACGTTTACGCTGAACCCCCCAGACCGCGGTGTGCTGCGGCGCAACGTCAACTACGCTCCTAACTCTACGGTTCCGGTCATCGACTTCCTGGGCGCGGAATCGTTCGCGATCGCGAACGCCCAGTATACCGTCGGCAACGCCGGCGCCGACAACGTAGTCGTGACGTCTGGCTTTGTAACGGCGAACGGAACGGCAGGCGGGTTCGGCATTGGTGCGCTGAATGGCACCGGCACCGGACCGTTTGCCGTTTACGGCGTGCCGAGCGCCAACACGCAGTCTGGCGATTTTCACCAAGTGATTGCTTTCGCTGTATCCGGTGCCAGCGCTACAGCACCGACGCGCGCCGTGATTCAGTTCAATCGCAATCTCGTGAACCGCACGATTACGCTGGGCCCGCTCATGACGCAGCCCAGCGTCACGTCGCTCGGCTCCTCGTCATATGTGCGCTTCTCGGCAACGGGGGCTTGGCAGTCGGAATACGCCGACAACGTGAGCATTAGTTACCAACAGCAGTCCACAAACAGCAACAACTGGACAGTGACGACGTCTCGCAGCTATGCCGGCTCAGGTGCGTCGACATGGACGATGGCGCTTCCACACTTCAGTAGCGTGGCTGATTTCAGTACGTCCTGGGCGCTGTCGAGTGCCTCGACCACCTGGTCCTCCACCGCGACGGGCTTTCTGTCGAGCTTCACTGGAACGTCCGTCACCGAAGACGCCTCGTTGCGTTTCGGCACGAGAACGAATACGATCGCACCGTAGCGCACCGCCGACACCGCAGATCGCACAACGCCACCGTTCGCTGTACGCGAACGGTGGCGTTGTTTTTTGAACGAAAGTCTGTCGATAGTCCGACCTACATCACATAACACAGAATACCGGACCGACACTTGCCGGTGACTGTTCGGACACGGATGCGCAAAGCTGCGCGACCTACTTCTCCGCCTGTTCAAGCGAGACGTTTCGATGAAAGCATGGTTTCCGTTTCTGCTCTCGGCCGCGGTTCTGACCGCCGCCTGCTCCGACGATGATATCGTCAATCCGGCCGGCATTCTCGGTGTGACTCTCGGCCAGACGGCCTCGGCCGTCGTGGTCGGCGGCAGCACGACCGTTCCTGTCACCCTGACACGTGGCGGCGGATTCACAGGCAGCGTGAACCTTACGGCGGAGAATCTCCCGACCGGTGTCACCGCGACCTTCGCACCCAACGCGGTTGATGGATCGACCACGAGCAGCGTGCTCACGCTCTCCGCCGCCGCTACTGCGTCGGCGGCCACCAGCACGATTACGGTGCGGGCCACAGGGAGCAATGTGACCGCCGGCACGGCCACACTGCCACTCACGGTGTCCAGCAATGGGCTGACGCTGTCGGCCAGCGCGACCACGGCGATTGCGGCACAGGGCGCCGCCGCCACGATTCCAATTGTGATCAATCGGATCGGTACGTTCACCGGCGATGTCACGCTGTCGGCCGAGGGGCTGCCCAATGGTGTCACGGCGGCGTTCGCACCGGCGACAATCATTGGTGCGAGTCGCGTGACCACGCTCACGTTTACCGCAGCCAGTACGGCCACGGTGGGACTCAGCACGATCACCATTCGTGGTGCAGGCACCGGTGTGGGCGCACAGACGCAGACGATCGCCCTGACCGTAGCTCCGTCCACCACGGCCGGCTTTGGCTTCTTCACGTCGCCAGCCGCGTTGACCGTCCCGGCCGGACAGTTGGTGGCCAGCGCTATCACGGTGTCGCGTCAAAATAGTTTCTCCGGCGGTGTGCAACTCACGGCCACCGGCGCGCCGACCGGCATGACGCTCACCTTCACGCCGAATCCGGCAACCGGCACATCGGTGGCGATCACGGTTGCGACCACGTCCATCACGCCGGTCGGGGTGTACGTCCTTCCGATTACCGGCACGTCGAGCGGTGCGGCGAACTACCTGAGCACGATCACCGTGGTGGTGACGGCGCCGTAATCACGAATCACCCGGTGGCTGTGCGTTTCTTCTCGAGCGGCGTGACATCCCGTCTCGCCGCCGGGGTAATCCCCACGTCGCGCGCTTTCTGCCGGAATGCCGTGCCGTGATCCACCGGCTGACCGGTTTCATGCTGCCACTGGTGCACCATTTCATGCAGCAGCGTATGCATCGCTTCACGCCAACCGTGTCGCGTGATGTGCGTGCGTGACATCACGATTTCAGGGGGCGTGTGGCGCGAACCCGGATCGTAGTGGCCGAGTCGGGTGGCCATCCGCCCGGACAACCGCAGCGGAATGACCGAGAGCGCGCTGTCGAACCACTTCTCGCTCAGGTTGCGATGCGCTTCCAGAAGTTGCGCGATCATGGCCACATCACCGGGACGCCCCGGCTCCTGTCGGCGTAGGGATGGCCCGCGCTCCACGTCGAAGGCGAGGATCGCTTCGCGCGTCGTGGCGCGCTCCGTCTTGTTGCGCGCGGTCGCGAACGCGATGATTGCGCGCAACACGGATTCCGGCGCTTCGGCGTAGCCTTCGTGGATGCGCAACGTACGTCCGATCAGCGACACCATCACCGTGCGTGTGCGCATGAGCACCAGGGCATCGACGCCGCGCAGACCGAGATCCTCGAGACGTGAAAAGAGCACGGCGGTGCGGGCACGCACGGCGGTGCGACCACGAGCCGGACGCGTGCCGTCGGCCACCGGCCTTGGCGGAACGGGCACGAATGCCGGCGTGAGCACCGGAGAGAACAGCTGCGTGAACAGCTGCGACACCGTGGCGGTTACCGACTGTGTGAATGACGGCGATGCGGCTGGCGCCAGGGCCGGCGCTGCCACCAGCGTCGTAGGACGCGTCGCCATCGGCGACGATGATTCCGACGCGGCCGGAACCGCGTCGATGAAGTCGAAACCCAATTGCGTGTGCCGGCTGCTCATCGCGGCGGAAGATGCGCCTCTTACCGGGTTCCGCGCAACGTGTCGACCATTTCGGCGAGCGCGTCGATCTCGTCACCGACAATGTCGTGACCGATTCCCGGGTAGATCCGCAGATCGACCGTCGCCCCAAGTGCGCGGAATACGTTGGCCGACGACCGCACGATCGCCTCTGGGATGTGCCGGTCGGCATCGCCGCACGCGAGCAGCACCGACGTGCCGCCGAGCGAGCCGTAATCGTTACGAGGCACCGCGGGATCGCCGATCAATCCGCCCGCCAGCGCCGCCACCCCGCCGAAGCGCACCGACGATGTGGCCGCCATCGTTGTGTATTCGAGTGTCAGACAGGCGCCCTGCGAAAAACCCACCAGAATGATGCGCTCACTCGGGATCCCCGCCGCCCGGACGAAATCAACGGCCGCACCGACCGAAGTTAGCGCGCTGCCAAGCCACGGCTCGTTCTGCTCCCGAGGATCGAGAAATCGTTTCGGATACCAGCTGTTTCCCACTGCGGCGGGCGCCACCAGCGCGGCACCGGTCGCCTTCGCGGCCTTGGCGATCGGCAGCATTCCCTCGGCGCTGCCGCCGCGTCCGTGCACCAGGACGAGCGCGTACGACGCCTTTTCAAGTGGACTACCCGCCACCAGCGGCAGCACCCCCGCGTGCGGACCCAGCATTTCGCGGGTCATGAACTCCCTTCCATCGTTTCGGGAATCGGCAGCGATCGGCCGGAGTGCGAGCGCATCCCCCCGTCGCCGTCGAATCCATCGTAGGGCCACGGCGCACGGTCGATGTTCTCGATGTGCGCCTCGATCTGCTCGCGATGCTCCTCGAGCCAGGGCGGCAGCCGCAGTGTGGATCCCGTCGTGCTCACCGGCTCGTCCACCAGGAAGCCGGGGCCATACGTGGCCAGCTCCACGATGTGTCCGTCGGGATCCTTGGTGTAGATGCTCTTGAAGTACACGCGGTCCATCACCGGCGACACGTCGACGCCAGCATCGAGCAGCCGATCGCGAAACAGGAGTTGTTCGGTTTCGTTGGCCACCGCCAGTGCGTAGTGATGCCCCTGCCCCGTGCCCATGTGCGAGCGCTGCTCGGTGGCCGGACGCTCGAGATACGTGACCAGCGAGCCGGGACGCGCATCGGCGCTGCCCCACGACCAGTGGCGCGTACCGGGATCATCGAAGTTCTCCGTCTGCCTCACCAACGTCATGCCCAGCACACCACGCAGGAACTCGTCAGTGCGCTCCACATTCGCGGTCATGGCCGTGAGGTGATGCATGCCGCGAGTCAGCGCCATGAATGGATCGATTGTCGTGACCGACTCCGGCCACGTGAGCGTCGCGATCAGCGCTTCGTCACGACCTCCGCGCACCAGTTCCGCCGGCGGCGTGCGCTGGATGGTGGTCCCGGCCTGCTCGGTGAACAGCATGCCCGGACCATCGGTCGCGATCTCGAGAATGACGCCGTCCGGATCACGGAAGTAGATCGACGTGAAATATTGCCGATCGTACGGACCACGCACGCGCAGTCCGAGATCGGTCAGACGCCGCTTCCAGCGGAGCAGCGCGTCTCGCTCGGCTACGCGCAGCGCGACATGGTGCGTGCCGCCAATGCCGGTACGGCCACGCGGAGCCCGAGGCCACTCGAAGAACGTGACGACCGTGCCCGCGCCGCCCGTGTCGTCGGCGAAGTACAGGTGATAGCTGCCGGGATCGTCGAAGTTGACCGTCGTCTTGACTAGCCGGAGACCGAGCACGCGAGAGTAAAAGTCAACCGTCCGCTGTGCATTGCCGGCGACGAGCGTGACGTGATGGAGACCGAGAATGTGTGACGTGGTGGACATGGTGTCCTAACCCCTGTCGAGCGTGGTGGACATCGGCCCCGGCACGAACTCGCCGTCCTGGAATCCCCAGGCACGCACCGTCACCTGCGCGGCCGTCGCCTCGATCACATTCAGCGCTGACGGCCGTTGCTTGCGCATGCGGTTTGACAGCGTGTTCGCGCCGCTCACGATGAATCGTCCGGTCGTGCGCTGGACGACGTCGGTCTGCTCCTCGTGATCGTGCCCCGTGCACACCACGTCGACCGACATGGCGGCGATGTGGTCGAGCGTCGCTTCCGGCCGCTTGAGGCCCCAGCGACGCGACAGGCGCCCGCGCACCACGTTGTGGTGCAGCACCATAAGGCGCAGATCGCCAACCGGACTGGCGGCGAGTTCGCGTGCCGCCCACTCCAACTGCGCGGTGGTCAGTCCGCCCTTCACGCGCCAGTCGCGCGGATACCAGGTGACCGCCTGCGGCAGCATGCCGGCCGCGGAGTTGAGTCCAACCATGGACACACCCGGCACGCGCACCACTGGTTCGAGCAGCGGATTGATGTAGTGCCTGTAGCGCTCGTGCAGCCGACCGGCATCGCCCCAGCCGAACGGCGCACTCCACCACGCGGTGTCGTGATTGCCCGGCACCTCGATGGTCGGCGCGAGCGCACGGAACCGATCGAGAATCTCGCGGGCGCGTTGGAACTCATGAATGCGGGCGCGCTGCGCGAAGTCGCCGGAGATCACGATCGCGTTGAAACGCGACGCGGCCGCCATCTCGAGCGCGGCGGCCACGTGCGCGTCCACGAACGGGCGACCGCAGTGAATATCCGAGATGTGCAGGACGCGCACGAGAGCCGAATCGGGAGCTGAATCGAGAGCCGCGCCCGCGATCTCACCGGCGGATCGATCAGCCAAGGCGCGCGATCACCGCATCGGTGAACTCGTCGGTGGTCGACGTGCCACCAAGGTCGCGTGTGAGCACAGCTCCATCACGAATGGTGCCTTCAAAGGCGCCCCGGATATGATCAGCGCGTCCGCGATCGCCGATATGATCCAGCATCATGCACGCCGCGAGCACGAGTGCGCCCGGATTCGCGATGTTCTTGCCCGCGATATCCGGCGCCGTACCGTGCACCGCTTCGAAGATCGCGGTGCTCGTGCCGAAGTTGGCACCCGGCGCGAGTCCGAGTCCGCCCACCAAGCCCGAGATCTCGTCGGAGAGAATGTCGCCGAAGAGGTTGGTGGTGACGACCACATCGAACTGCTCCGGGCGCATCACGAGGTGCATCGCCATGGCGTCGATGATCCGCTCTTCGAACTGTACGCGGCCCTCGTACTCGCGGGCGATCATGCGTCCGACATCGAGAAACAGCCCCTGCGAAAACTTGAGGATGTTCGCCTTGTGGACGAGCGTGACCTTCTTGCGGTTGTGCGCGATGGCGTACTCGAACGCGTAGCGCACGATGCGCTCCGATCCGAACCGGGTAATGATCGCCACCGACTCTGCGGCCGCCTTCGGATCATCGCCGATCTTCACGTAGTGCTCGACCCCGATGTACAACCCTTCGGTGTTCTCGCGCACCAGCACAATGTCCACATTGTCGAAGCGACCCGGCACGATCGTGTGCGCGGGGCGAACATTGGCGTACAGGTCGAACGTCTTCCGCAGGGCGACGTTGATGGAGCGGAAGCCGTCGCCGACCGGGGTCTCGAGGGGGCCCTTGAGGGCCACGCGGGTGCGCTTGATCGAGTCGAGTGTGGCGTCGGGGATCGGATCGTTCCAGCGCGCCACGCCGGCCATACCGGCGACCTGGCGGTCCCAGTCCACATTGGCGCCAGCAGCGGCCAGAATGCGATCGGTGGCGTCGGCGATCGACGGTCCGATGCCGTCGCCGGGGATAAGCGTTACGGAAGTAGCCATGTCGAATAAGATCGTCGGGCAGTGGTGGGAGGTGAAGTCGCGCGCTGGAAAGCCGCAGATCAGCGGACGGCACGTCCAAAGCGGAGCACGCCCTGCCCCATTTTCCCGGATTTCGCAGCGTTCTGCATTGACAGCAGCAGGTACAAGCGCGTACACCGTATGCCATGTCCTCCGCTTCCCCTAGCTCTGGCCTGCTCAAACAGGTCCCGTGGATCGCCATCGCCGTGCTCGGCGCTGGCGCCCTCGCCACCGTCGCCCTGAACAAGGGTGAGACGATCAGCGCCGCGTGGTTGCTGACCGCGGCGGTCTGCACCTACCTCATCGCCTACCGATTCTACAGTCGGTTCATCGCCGCGGACATCTTCGGTCTCGACGCCACCCGGTCAACGCCGGCCGAGCGCCTCGATGACGGTCGTGACTATGTGCCGACCAATAAGTGGATCGTGTTCGGCCACCATTTCGCCGCCATCGCCGGTCCCGGCCCGCTGGTCGGACCCACGCTGGCCGCCCAGTTCGGCTTTCTGCCCGGCGCCCTCTGGATTCTGGTGGGTGTGGTGCTGGGTGGAGCGGTTCAGGACTTCGTGATCCTTTGTGCCTCGGTCCGCCGCGACGGCAAGTCGTTGGGCCAGATGGCGAAGGAAGAGATCGGCACGGTAGCCGGTGCCGTGGCGCTCGTCTCGATCCTCGGCATCATGATCATCCTGATCTCGGTGCTGGCGCTGGTCGTCGTGAACGCGCTGCGCGACAGCCCGTGGGGAACCGTGACGATCGGTTTGTCGATCCCGATCGCCATGCTGATGGGCGTGTATCTGCGTTGGATCCGTCCGGGTCGGGTGCTCGAGGCGACCGCCGGCGGTCTGGTGCTGTTGTTCCTGTCGCTGTATGCGGGCAAGTGGGTATCGGAGTCGGCCACGTGGGCGCCGGTATTCACGCTCAGTGGCGTGACGCTGTCGCTCCTGATCATGGTGTACGGCTTCTTTGCCTCGGTGCTGCCGGTATGGATGCTGCTGGCGCCCCGTGACTATCTGTCGGCATTCGTGAAGATCGGCGTGGTGCTGGCGCTCGGCGTCGGCATCCTCGTGGTGCTCCCGGACATGGAGATGCCGCCGGTCACGAAGTTCATCGACGGCACCGGACCGGTGTTCGCCGGCAAGCTGTTCCCGTTCGTGTTCGTCACGATCGCGTGCGGTGCCATTTCGGGTTTCCACGCGTTGATTTCTTCCGGCACGACGCCGAAGTTGCTGCGTCGTGAACCCGATGCGCGTCTGATCGGATACGGCTCGATGCTCATCGAGTCGTTGGTGGCCACGATGGCGCTGATCGCCGCGTGCGTGCTCACGCCCGGCATCTACTTCGCGATCAATTCGCCGGCGGCGGTGATTGGAACCACCGCGATGAGTGCGGCCGACACCATCAACGGCTGGGCCCTGTTCAAAACCATTTCGGCGGCCGATCTCGAACTGTTGGCGCGTCAGGTCGGCGAGAATTCTCTCCTGTCCCGCACGGGTGGCGCACCCAGTCTCGCAGTGGGTATGGCGCACCTGTTCTCGCGCGCGCTCGGCGGCGAATCGGCGATGTCACTCTGGTACCACTTCGCCATCATGTTCGAAGCGCTGTTCATTCTGACCACACTCGACGCCGGCACGCGCGTTGGCCGCTTCATGTTGCAGGATCTGCTCGGCAACGTGTACAAGCCACTCGGTCGCGTGTCCTGGTATCCGGCCGTGGTACTCTGCTCTGCGCTATTCGTGTCGATGTGGGGGTACTTCCTGTACCAGGGCGTGACGGATCCCCTGGGCGGCATCAACTCGCTGTGGCCGCTGTTCGGCATCTCCAATCAACTGCTGGCGACCGTGGCGTTGTGTGTCGGCACGACGGTGATCGTGAAGATGGGGAAGGCGAAGTATGCGTTCGTCACCATCATTCCACTCACGTGGCTGGTGATTGTCACCGCGACGGCCGGCGTGCTCAAGATCTGGTCGAGCGACCCGAAGCTCGGCTTCCTGTCGCATGCGCGACTGATCGAAGGGCAGATCGCGGCGGGTACGCTCCCGGCGAACATCAAGACACTGGCCGCAGCGCAGCGGCTGATCTTCAATGACCGACTCGACGCGGCCGTGGCCGGATTCTTCCTTGTGTCGGTGGTCGTGATTCTGACCGCGTCGATCATCGAATGGATGAAGGTGATCAACGGCAGCAAGGCGGCGGTATCCAGCGAAACGCCGTACGTGCGCACGCAGCTGGTGGACGCCTAGTCGGCCACCGCGTGGCAGTACTCGACGCGTGCTTCGATCGTGTGCGGCAACAGCCAGCGCAGCATGGCGACCTCCGACTGGCCGGCGGTGACCGTTGCGGCGTGCAGTCGCGGCGCGCCGGCGGTGAACGCGTCGAGTCGCTGATGGAGCTGTTGGCGGAGCGTCGGCGCCTCCGGAATCCCTGGCATGGCGTTGATGGCGCGATCGAGGGCCGCGTGCCGGTCGGCCGACGCGCCGAACAGCATTTCGCGGGTACTGAAGCAGGCGCCATCGGTGATGGCATCGAGCAGCTGCGCGCGGGCGTCCGTCCGCTGCGTGGGATCGGCGGCGGCGGCGAGCACAGCGGGTGTGAGCCGGTCGATGCGTCCTGCCATGCGCGCACCGTGCGGAAGCCGACGGGCGGGTTCTCCCGCCGCGTACACGCTCGCCGCCGTTGCCGATACTACCGCACCCGAAACCGTAAGCAGGGAGAGGATCAGCAGACGACTCGTCGTCATCGAGGTCGGCAGGGGCATGGCATGGCTTTGGCTCTCGCAAAAAGGCGGGTCACGAACGAACTTACGGATAGGCCGCGCGCCGACCGACCTGACGCGGGTGCTCTCCCACCCTACGAGCCAGCAGGACCGAGGTCACCCTCGTGTCACAGCGGTGCCTCTCACCATCACGCCATGCCACACACTGCGAACACCACGCCGTGGAAAGTCAGGATGCGTCGTTGGATCGCGACCGTGCATCGAATCATCGGCGCGCCCGATTACGAGACGTACCTTGCGCACATGCAGCGCAAACATCCCGGCTGCACCCCGCTCGATGCGCGGGCGTTCGAGAAGCAGCGCCTGGTGGACCGATACAAGCAACCCGGCTCTCGCTGCTGCTGACCCTTACGCTTCGGGTGGGGCCAGCACGATCAGCGACATGACCACGGCGGCCACGACGGCGAGCGCCGCCCCCATCCCGAATGCGGTCGGCGACCCGTAGGTATCCCAGACGACGCCGAACACGATGCTGGCCGGAAGCGCCGCCACACCGACGGTGGCCTGATACCAGCCGAACGCGGTGCCCCGACGCGGTGCCGCAACGAGGTCCGCCACCAGCGCCTTTTCCGCGCCTTCGGTGAGGCCGAAGACGACGCCGTACACGCCGAACAGCGCCCAGGCATGCCACGGGTCGGTCGCCAGCGAGAAACCGGCGTACACGGCCGCGTAGAGCCCCCAGCCGGCCACGATCAACGGTCGACGACCCACGCGGTCAGACAACGCGCCCGCCGGCGTGCTCGAGGCACTCTTCACCAGGTGCAGCAGCACCCACACCAACGGAATCAGCGCCGTGGGTACACCGAGCTGCGACGCCCGCAGCAGTAGGAAGGCGTCGGTCGAGTTGCCAAGCGTGAACACGAGAATCGGAACCATCGCGAGCCAGAATGACCGCGGTAACGCGGTCGCGGGTTCCGTTCCCGATACGACGTTCGCCGACGCGATCGGCGCCGAAGCGCCCGGCGCAGGCGTCGCGCCGCCTCGTTCCTCACGGACGAACGCGATTGCGACCATCACGGCCAACGCTCCGGGAATCGCGGCTACCCAGAACACGTGTCGGACCGGCATCCCGAGCCAGTGCAAACACGCGAGCGCGATCAGCGGACCGACCACGGCGCCGGCGTGGTCTGCCGCCCGGTGAAAACCGAACGCGCGCCCACGAAACTCCACCGGCGTGGACGCGGCCAGCAAGGCGTCACGCGGGGCGCCGCGGATCCCCTTCCCCACCCGGTCCACCAGGCGGATGGCCAGCACCTGCGACGCACTCTGTGCTATCGCCACCAACGGGCGCACCAGCGACGCGATCGTGTAGCCGGCCACGATCAACGGCTTGCGACGGGACAGCCGATCTGACCACCATCCACTGGCCAGCTTGAGCAGCGACGCCACCGCTTCGGCACCCCCCTCGATCAGGCCCACCATGCTCACCGTCGCGCCCAACGTGCCTACCAGAAACAGCGGCAGCAGCGGCGCAATGATTTCACTCGACGCGTCGGTGAGAAAACTCACGGCGGCGAGGGCCAACACGTTACGAGTCGGCATCCAGCGCGGTGGAGGCGTCGGTGACGGGGTTGGCGGGATGGAACTCACACGATGACCACGGCGGACTCCGGGAAGAACTGGCTCACGCCGATGCTGGAAACCTGGCGAAACCGGCGAGCGTGGATTCTCGAGCAACAAATCGCCATCGCCCGCATCGCCGCACCGACAGGGAACGAAAGCGATCGGGCGGCGCTGCTGCAACAGGATTGGCGTGCGTGCGGCCAACTCGTCACACGAGAGCGCGCGGGCAATGTGATCACGCGGGTGGAACCTGCTGTCGCACCGATGGGGGCAGTCGAGTGCGCCGCGCCCGGGCCGCTGGTGTGTCTCGCCCACCTCGACACGGTCTTCGACGCCGATCAGCCGCTGACCGTACGCCAGGAAGGCTCGCGCACATTCTGCCCGGGGATTGGCGACAATGGACGCGGACTGGCGGCCATGTCGGTGCTGGCGCGCGTGCTGCAGGATCCCGACGTGCGCACCCGCTTGCAGCGGCCGATCGAACTGGTTCTCACGGTTGGCGAAGAAGGCGAAGGGAATCTTCGCGGTGCCTCACGGTGGTTCGACGACGCCGTCGGGCGAAGTTGCCTACCGGCGGCGGCCGTGGCGATCGATGGCCCCGGGGACTGTACCATCGTGCACCACGCCGTCGGTGCGCGCCGACGGCGCATCACGTTCACCGGCGTGGGTGGACACAGCTGGGCCGATGCCACCACGCCCAACCCCGTGCACGCCGCCGGCGCCTGCATTGCGGCGATCGCGCGTCTCGCCGACGCCTCGCGCCCCGGTGGCGTGGTGGCCATGACGCGCATGCACGGTGGCGAACATCTCACCGGTGTGCCGATGCAGGCCTGGATCGATGTCGACATGCGCTCGTTGGATCCGGTGCGGCTCCACACCATGAGCATCGAACTGGAGCGCATCGTGCAGCGCGTGATACATGACGAATCCGCTCGCGAACCGGCGCGGGCGGTGCACTACGCTATCACGACCCTCGGCGACCGGCCGACGGGCATGATCGACAACCGGCATCCCCTCGTGCTGGCCGCCGCGTCGGCGACACGCGCCGTGGGACGCATTCCGCAATCCGCATCGGCATCGAGCGATGCGAACGTGCCGCTCGCTCGCGGCATCCCGGCCATCGCGATCGGTGCCGGTGGTACCGGCAGCGCTGCACACACGGCCAACGAGTGGTACGATGACGCGGACAGTGAGATCGGACTCGAGCGCGTG
>NZ_JBDNFF010000036.1:0-34541 GCF_041689975.1 Gemmatimonas sp. | reverse complement strand
TGGTGCCCGAAGGCACCATGCCGGAGCCCACACCGCTGCTGTTTCAGACCCCCTTCGGCGCCGTGTCGCTGCCGCTGTGGATCGTACTGGTGGTACTCGGTCGCGAGGCCTTCATGAGCGTGTTCCGGCAGGTCGCCGCGCGTCGCGGCTTGGTCATCGCCGCCATCGGCCCGGCCAAGTGGAAGACCACCTTTCAGAGCATCTGGCTGGGCGCCGCGTATTTCTGGTTCTTCGCCGCTACGCTGGCCGGTCGCGAGGGGTGGGAAGGGGACGGCGCGTGGAGGGTATTCGCGTACTTTATTGGATTCGTGGGCGTCACGAGCATGATCGGCGCGGTGGTGCTGACGGTATGGAGTTTGTGGCTGTATTTGCGGCGGTATGGGAGGCAGGTGGTTCGGTTGGCATGAGGGGAGTCTTGGCCCACGCCGACACGTAGACGCACGCAGACAGACCGCACAAAAGCTTGTCGGAGTGCACGCACGAACGGGGGCACACGGATAACCGCGTAACCACGCGACCGCTTACGGCACCACCCGATCGTTGTACACGCGATCAATGCCGGCCTTCATGGTCTCGAATCCAAAGTTGAGTACCAGCCCCACCTGCAGTCTCATCAGCCGCAAATACGTGAGCACCTGCATCCGGTGCACCGACGCGCTGCGCTCCGTGCTCTTGACCTCGATAACGACCACGTGGTCCACCAGCAGATCGAGGCGGAACGCTTTCTCGATCAAGCGGCCGCGATAGATCAGCGGGACCACGACCTGCGCTTGCACGTATGACCTCGCCGTTCGAGTTCGTCGAGCAGCAGCATTTCGTACGTCGATTCCAGCAGCGACGGCCCAAGATCCCGATGCAAATGGATGGCGGTGTCCACGATGGAGCCGGTGATTTCGGCGTGTACGGGAATGAGTGACATGGCGACAACATGCGCGGGGGCGTCAGCGGGGTGTCAGCGCGGCAAAACAAACGGCCAAAGCTCGTCGGACCCACGGAGGCACGGAGGAACGCGGAACCGCAGTTCTCCGTGTCCCCCGTTCCTCCGATGAGCTGTAAACAGATCCGTCCGCACACCCCGCACCCTCGCCACGCTCCATCCGATCCACGAGACCGCGCAGGGCCGCTACATTCCCCCCATGAACCTCGAAATCGTCACGATCGGCGACGAGCTCCTCCTCGGCTTCACGATCGACACCAACGCCGCCCACATCGCACGCGAATTCGCCGCCCTCGGTGTGCGCATCGTGCGTCGCGCCACCTGTGGTGACGATGCCGACGCCATCGCCCAAGCCGTGCGTGATGCCCTCGACCGCACCGGCGCCGTCATCACCACCGGCGGCCTCGGCCCCACCGCCGACGACATGACCAAACCCGCCATCGCCTCCATCTTCGGGCGCGGTATGGTCCTCGACGAGGCCATCCTCGCGTCGCTCCAGGAGCGCTGGCTCAAGCGCTTCGGCCACGACCTCCCCGCGAGCAACTACCAGCAAGCCATGGTGCCCGAGGCCTGTACTATTTTGCCCAATCGCCACGGCTCTGCGCCCGGCATTTGGCTGGAAGACGCGCAACAGCGCTGGGTCGCCATGCTCCCCGGCGTGCCTCGTGAAATGCGCGGTATGCTTGCCGACACGGTCATCCCACATCTCCGTGACCGCCTGCCCATCGGTGGCCCCGTGATCCGGGCGCGCACACTGCGCACCGCCAATATCGCCGAGTCGGCGCTGGCCGATAAACTCGGGGAGCTGGCCCGTGGCGTGAATGGGCTCTCGCTGGCCTATCTCCCCGGCAACGAGGGCGTGGACCTGCGGCTCACGTCATACGCCCTCCCGGCCCGCGAAACGGAAGCGGCGCTCACGGCCGCCGCGCTGTTGGTGCGCGAAAAAGTGGGCCGCTTTATCTACGGCGAAGGCGACGACGATCTCGCCGCGCTCATGTTGGCCGAGTGCGCCGCGCGCGGGCTCACGCTCGCGGTGGCCGAAAGCTGTACCGGTGGCTTGCTCGGGATGCGCCTCACGGCCGTGCCGGGCTCCAGCAGGGTCGTGAAGGGCGGAACGATCGCTTATGCAAATGAGGTCAAGGTGCGCGAGCTCGGGGTCTCACAGAGCGACCTGGACACCCACGGCGCCGTCAGTGAACCGGTGGCGCGTGCCATGGCCACCGGCGCCCGACTCCGGTTCGGGACCAACATCGGTATTGGCATCACCGGCGTCGCCGGTCCCGACGGCGGCACTCCCGAGAAGCCCGTGGGTACCGTCTGGGTGGCGGTCGATCTCGATGGCGAGGTTCATGCCGTACGTGCCATCCTGCCGGGTAACCGGTCGGAAATCCGGTACCGAACGGCCCAGTTGGCGCTCGACCGTCTGCGTCGGGCCTTCGACCGCGATCAGGATGCCATCGGATGGACCGCGCGGGGCTGACGCGCACGCCCATCTGTCCTTTTCTTTGACGTATGCCGTGAGCACCACCTCGTGAAATGCTCGCAAACTTTCGCCGACGACTCCCGTACGCACAACATGACCGACTCGATGTCTGACGCCCCGGTAGAACACATGGATCCGATGGACACGCAAGAAGCCGCCACCGTGCAGCCGCCCATTGAAGGAGGCGACGAGCTGCAGTCGACTCAGCGCGAGCTCGAGTCGCAGAAAGACAAGTATCTGCGACTCGCTGCGGAATACGACAACTTCCGCCGTCGTGCCGTAAAAGAGCGGCAGGAAGCCGGTTGGCGCGCGCAAGGTGAACTCGTGCGCGGCCTGCTCGACGGGCTCGACGACATCACGCGCTTTGCCGCCGTCGACCCCAGCACGCTGGACTCCAAAGCGGTGATCGATGGCATGCAGCTGGTCGAAAAAAAGCTCTTCAAGTCCCTCTCCGGACACGGCTTCGAGGTGATCGACCCCACTGGTCATCCGTTCGATCCCGCCATGCACGAAGCGGTCAGTACCGCACCGGCGTCGCAGCCCGAAGAAGACGGCCTCGTCGCGGTCTGCTTTCAGGTCGGCTACGTGATCAATGGCCACGTGCTCCGTCCGGCGCGCGTGGTGGTGAAGCAGTGGACTGGCGCCTGAGGGCGCGGTGAGCATGGCCAACGGAAAGGATTTCTACCAAGTGCTCGGCGTCTCGTCCACGGCAACCGCCGACGAGATCAAGAAGCAGTACCGGCGACTGGCGAAGCAGCATCATCCCGACGCCAACCAGAACGACCCCAAGGCCGTCGAACGCTTTAAGGAAATCTCCGAGGCGCACAACGTCTTGGGCGACAAGGACAAGCGGAAGGAATACGACGACATGCGTCGCCTCGGCGCTTTCGGCGGCATGAGCGGCTTCGGCGGAGCACGTGCTTCGTCACGTCCCGGCCCGTCGGGCGCCGCGCGTCCCGGTCAGCCGGGTGCGGGTA
The DNA here is from genome assembly GCF_041689975.1 of Gemmatimonas sp. Lineage (GTDB taxonomy): Bacteria > Gemmatimonadota > Gemmatimonadetes > Gemmatimonadales > Gemmatimonadaceae > Gemmatimonas. Next base: position 31,144 of record NZ_JBDNFF010000036.1, on the reverse strand, counting down.
CGTTCAACGACTTCGACGTCGGTGGCATCGGTGGCCTCGGCGATCTGTTCTCGTCGATGTTTGGCGGGACCGCCGGTGCTGGGCGTCAGAAGGCACGCGGACCCGAGCGCGGCCAGTCTATCGAGCAATCGGTCGACGTACCGTTCCGTGTGGCTGCGGTCGGCGGCAAGGTGCCGGTCGACATTGAAGTGAACGAAGAGTGTGCCACCTGCAACGGCAACGGGGCCGCCCCCGGCGCGCAGCTGCGTCCGTGCGGCGAATGCAGTGGCCGCGGCGTGATCTCCTTTGGGCAGGGTAGCTTCGCGGTGAATCGCCCGTGCCCGGTGTGTGCCGGTCGTGGCAGCGTGCCCACGGAGCGGTGTCCCACCTGCCGTGGTGCGGGAAACACGCGTGTGTCGCGCAAAGTGCTGATCTCGGTGCCCTCGGGTGCAGAAACGGGCGCGAAGGTTCGACTGCGCGGTCAGGGTGGCAAAGGCGCCTCGGGTGGTCTGGCGGGCGATCTCGTGATCACGTTCACGGTGACACCCGATCGCTTCTACAAGCGTGAAGGACTCGATCTCGTCGCCACGGTGCCGATCAACATCGCACAGGCGACGCTCGGTTCTCGGATCAACGTCAAGACGCTCGACGACAAGAAGGTCGCCCTTCGCATTCCAGCCGGCACGTCGGCGGGCAAGCGCTTCAAGATCACCGGGCAGGGGATCGAAAAGGACGGTAAGAAGGGTGATTTGCTGGTCGAAGTCACCATCACCGTCCCCGACGCGCTCACCGAACCACAGGAGAAGGCGATGCGTGAGTTCGCCGAAGCTGCCGGGATGAAGTTCTGATGCGTCCCGTACGATTGGTTGCGGCGGCGTTGGCGTTCGCCGTGTGCACCGTTGCGTCGGCCGCATCGGTTCGCGTCGCGTACGCGCAAGTGGCGCCCACACCCGCCGGCGCCACCGCACCGACCGCGCAGAGCACTCCTGAAATGCGATGGCGCTTCGATCAGTGCATGGGTGGAATAACCTACGGTGCGCCGTTCAAATGGGCGCTCTCGTATGGCGGCGGCATGGTCTACGAAGGCGATCGCCTCGATCTCTGCGCCCTGGCCGTGGCCAAGGTCGGTCTGGGCGGTGCGGGCGCGTCCCTCGGGCTCGCCAAGTCGTTCGGCTCGATGGGCACCGGCACTGCGATCACCGGCGGGATCATCCGTACCTTCGGTGATCCACTCAATGCGTCCGCGCGTCGCACCTACGTGGGCGGCGCCGTGCATCTCTGGCCGCTGCTCGCCCTCGGTGGTGAGCTGGGCTACTACGTGCGACTCGGTGACGGGGTCGGGGCGTCGTCACACGGCAAGCAGGTCATCACCTGGTCGGCGGGCTTCGGCTTCTAGCACGCCGTGGCCGCTGCCCCCCGGCCGATAGTCCGCGAGCTGCTCGAGGACAGGTGCCGGCCGGTTGTCCCAAGTGACTGCTCGCGCCGTGGAGCCCGCCGAAGTAGGTTCGCGCGCATGTCCGCCGCTCCCGTTTCCTCAGATACCCCCCGCCGCCGCCATCCGCTGAGATCGCAGGCCGTTCAGGTCACGCTCGGTCTGCTGCTCGGCCTCGCGCTGGGCATGTGGCTCTCGCGTGACGCCTCGCCCTCCACGTTCACCCGCGGATTGATCGCGGTGCTGGATGTGGTGGGTACGGCGTGGATCAACGCGGTGCGCATGACGGTGATTCCGCTGGTGGTGCCGCTGCTGATCGTGGGTGTGGCGGGCGGCGGCGATACCAGTGTCACCGGCCGCGTGGGCGCAAAAGCGTTCGCCTGGATGCTGGGGCTGGCGATCGCATGCGCCATGTTCTCCGCCGCCGTATCGCCGCTCTGGTTCGACACCCTGGTGCTCGATCCGGACGCCACCGCTCGACTTCGCGCCACCGCGTCGATCGATATCCCGCCGGCCGATGCGTTGTCGTTGCGCACGTGGATTCTCGGATTGATTCCACTCAATCCCATCAAGGCCGCGGCCGACGGCACGTTGCTGCCGGTCGTGTTGTTCACGCTGCTGTATGCATTCGCGCTGGGCAAAGTGAGCGAGGGGCCGCGCGCCGCACAGCTCGCGTTCTTCCGCGGAATGGCCGACACGATGTTGGTGGTCGTGCGCTGGATGCTGGCGATCGCCCCCATCGGCATTCTCGCGCTGGCCACGGTACTCGGACAAAAACTCGGCACATCGGTGCTCGGCGCCATCGGGTTCTACTTCATGGTGGTGATCGTGCTGCACCTGATCGCCACGGCCGCCCTGTATGGGGTCATGGGCGTCACGCGTCGCGTACCGCTGCGCGATTTCGCGCGTGCGCTGATTCCATCGCAGGTGGTCGGTATGGGCACGCGCAGTTCACTGGCATCGTTACCCGCGATGGTGAAGGGCGCCACCGATGTGCTGCGCCTGCCGGCGACGGCCACCGGGTTCGTGCTGCCACTCTGCGCGTCGGTGTTCAAGCTCACGAGCGCGATCTACTGGGTGGTCGGCGCCCTGTTCGTGGCGAAGCTGTACGGCATCGAGTTGCCGTTCTCCAGCATCGCATTGGTCGCGGCAAGCAGCGTGGTGCTCAATTTTAGCACGCCCGGTATTCCGAGCGGCGGTATGCTACTGCAAGTCCCGCTGTACACGAGCATCGGCCTACCCGTGGAAGGCATCGGCATCCTGATCGCGCTCGACACGCTGCCCGACATGTTCAAGACGCTGCTGAACGTCACCGCCGATATGCTCGTGGCCGTGATGACCGTGCCGGCGGGGGAGCTTCCGGCAAGGCCAGTGTGAATCACTGACATCGTGAACTGATCGCACAGAGAAAAAGAGAATAGGAGAAAAAGAGAAGATTGGAGACTGAACGCATTCGCCCTCCTTTTCTCTGTGTGATCTGTTCAGCAGCGGCAGTCGAAGCGACGACCAGGTTACGCCGCCAACACCGGTAATCGACGACCCGGCGCCGTGCGCATGCCGCGCTCGATCACGCCACCGCCCAGCACGATATCGCCGTCGTAGATCACCAGCGACTGGCCCGGCGAGATGGCGTGCACCGGTTCGTCGAGCGCGAGTTCGATCACATCACCAGACAGCCGCACGATCGTGGCCGGCGCAGCGGCTGCGCGATTGCGCACCTGCACCTGCACCTGCGCGCCGACCACTGGCGGCTCCACCAGCCAATTCAGCTCACGCGCTTCCAGGCCACGCCCCAGCAGTGCCTCGCGCGGCCCGATCACCACGGCGCGCTCCCTCGGCACGATCTCCACCACGAACATCGGCTCCGCGAAACCACCCGGTAGCCCCTTCCGCTGGCCAATCGTGTAGCGCGCAAAACCCTGATGTTCGCCGATCACTTCGCCACTCACCAGACGCAGCGGACCGACCGACAGGGCAGGGGCATCGGCCCCAAGCTGCTCCGAGAGCACGCGCACATGATCGCCGTCGGGTACGAAACAGATATCCTGACTCTCGGGCTTTTCCGCAGTACGTAGTCCAAAACGTCGCGCAATGTCACGCGTTTCCGCCTTCGTCTGATTGCCCACCGGGAGCACGAGCCGTGAGAGCACCGGGCGCTCGATGCCCCACAGGAAATAGCTCTGATCCTTCGCCGGATCGAGTCCACGCAACATCACCCGCGCGTCGCTGCCGTCCGCCAACGCGCCCATGCGTGCATAGTGGCCGGTGGCCAGCCACGGCGCGTCGATGTCGTCGGCCTTGTGGAGCAGGTCGCGAAACTTCGTGAACGTGTTGCAGCGCACGCAGGGAATCGGCGTGCGGCCGCGCGCGTATTCCTGCACGAAGTCGTTGAGCACATCGTGACCGAAGCGGTCCACGAGATTCGTGACATAGTGCGGAATGCCCAGCTTCTCGCACACGCGTCGCGCGTCGCTGGTGCTGTCCAACGAGCAGCACGGACGGTCGGGAATGTCCTTGCCATCCTCGTGCAGCTTCATCGTGACACCCACTACGTCGCAGCCCGCTTCCACGAGCACCGCGGCGGCGACCGACGAGTCCACGCCGCCGCTCATGGCTACGAGTACCCGCTCACCCTTCGGCGGCAACAGGCCGTGCACCGACGCACTTGTCATGTACCGACTCAGAACTCGACAGGTTCGAACATGCAGGCCGCGCTGGCAGCTTTGCCCACACGCGCCTTCTCGGCCAGCGTCGTGAGCACATCGAGCGTGCGCTGTACACAGGCGTCCGTGCTCATGCAGCCCAGCGACAAGCGCAGCGCCGCGTTCGTGAGGTCAGGCGACACTCCCATCGCGCTCAGCACGTGCGAGGCAGACACACTACCGCTCTGACAGGCCGATCCCGCACTGCAGGCGATGCCACGCAGATCGAGTGCCATCAGCATCGACTCGCTGCTGGTGCCCGGGATCGACATGTTCGTGATATGCGGCGCGCGCGGCACGCCGTCGCCGTGAATGATCACGTCGGGAATCCGCTCGCGCAGCCCCTGCTCCAGTGTCGCGCGCAGGGCGGACAGACGTGCATGCTCGGTTTCGTGCTCGGCCAACAGCAGTTCAGCCGCCGTGGCGAGTCCCACGGCGAAGGCGACGTTCTCTGTGCCCGGACGCCGACCACGATCCTGTGAGCCGCCGTGAAACATCGGCTCGAGCGGCGTGCCCCGACGAATGAACAGGGCACCGATGCCCTTGGGCGCGCCGATCTTGTGTCCTGAGATCGTGAGCAGATCAAACGGTGTGTTTCTGGCATTGATCGGCACTTTACCGAAGGCCTGCACGGCGTCGGTGTGAAACGTGACCCCGGCGACCTTGGCCTGTGCTGCCAACGCGGGCACGTCTTGCAGCACACCCACTTCGTTGTTCACCCACATCACGCTGGCCACTGCGACACGCGCATCGAGCAGCTCCGCAAAGTGTGCCATCTCCACGAGGCCGTCGCGCGTGACCCGCACGAGGCGCTCTTCGCCGCCTTCGTGCGCCACCTGATGCACCGCCGCCAGCACCGCCTTGTGCTCGAGCGGGGTGGTGAGTGCGGCGTTGCGACCCTGCGCGCGAAGCGTACGGAATACGCCAAGGATAGCGAAGTTGTCGCCCTCGGTTCCTCCCGAAGTGAAGCAGACCTCGTCGGCATGCGCGCCAAGACACGCGGACAGTCGCTCGCGGGCCTCGTCAAGGGCCACGCGGGCTTCACGGCCCCAGCGATGCACACTGGAGGGATTTCCGAAACGTGCGCCGAAGTAGGGCGTCATGGCGGCCATGACCTCGTCGCGCACCGGCGTGGTGGCGGCGTGATCCAGGTACACGTGCTGAGTCATCCCTGTAATTTAAGGGAAAATGTTCACCACTTGTATCCACTGCACCACCGATCTTGGCCGGAACGAGGCCTTCGAGGCCTTTCCCGTGGGTACCCGGCTGGCCTTTGATGCCGCCAAAGGGCGCCTTTGGGTAGTGTGCCGCAACTGCGACCGGTGGAATCTCTCGCCGCTGGAGGAGCGATGGGAGGCCATCGAGGCCATGGAGCGCCGCTTCCGCGACAGCCGTCTGCGTGTCAGCACCGACAATGTGGGACTGGCCCGGCTCAAGGAGGGCGTCGACCTCATTCGCATCGGGCAGCCGCAGCGTCCAGAAATGGCGGCGTGGAGATACGGCGACCAGTTCGGCACACGTCGAAAGCGGCAGATGCTGATCACGGGTACGGTCGTCGGCAGCGCCGTGGCGTTGGTGGGCGGCATGGTCGCCGTGGGAGTGAGCGTGGGCAGCTTCGCCGGATTTTATGCGAACGGTAACCTGTGGGACGCACTCGTGAACGGGCGCCAGAGTGTCTCGATTGGTAAGATCGCGCTGCCCGATGGGCAAGTAGTCGATGTGCAACGCAAACATGCGCGCATGAGCACACTCGAACGCGGCACCGCTGGCGGCCCGCTGCAATTGCGTCTCGAGTCGGTCGCGGGCTCGCATCTGCTGCTTGGCGATGACGCCATGAAAGCGGCGGCGCGATTGCTGCCCACGGTCAATCGCTTCGGCGGATCGCGCGTGCAGGTGCAGGACGCCGTGTCGCTGCTCGAAGAAATCGGCGATCCGTTGCGCGTGCTCACCGCGGTGCAGCAGCGCGTAGGCGCTACTGCGACCGATGAGCGCTGGGGAGTCGGTGATACCAAGTGGGGGTTCTATGCCAACAAGCGAGATGTCATCAAGAAGCTCCCCGGCACGCTGCACAGCCTCACGCCGCGCGATCGCCTCGCGCTCGAGATGGCGCTGCACGAGGAAAGCGAACGGCGCGCGATGGATGGTGAACTCGCCGCGCTCGAACTCGCGTGGGCGGAGGCCGAGCAGATCGCCAAGATCGCCGATGACATGTTCCTACCAGCGTCGATCGACGATCAGCTCGACCGAATGCGGGATCGCTGATGTACTCCACCTGCATCCACTGTCGGAAGTCGCTGGGTGCCAACGAGGCGATCGAAGCGCTGCCCATCGGGCGCCGTATCGCGTTCGATGCGCGCCATGGTCGGCTCTGGGTGGTGTGTCGCGGCTGCGAGCGCTGGAACCTCACGCCGTTCGACGAGCGATGGGAAGCGATTGAGCAGAGTGAGCGCGCCTTTCGTGAAACGCGGGTGCGCGTGAGTACCGACCACATCGGACTCGCGCGCTTGGCCGATGGCACGGAGCTCGTGCGCATCGGTGAACCGCAACGGCCGGAGTTCGCCGCGTGGCGCTACGGTGATCAATTCGGACGGCGCCGCGTGAAGGCGATCGCCACCGGTTTTGGCGTCACGGCCGCGGCCGGGTTGATCGTGAGTGGCGCTGTGGCCAGCGGCATCGGGCTCGCTGCGCTCGCGCCGCTGATGCACGTCGCGAATATGATCAGCCTTTTGTCTGCCGCGGGAATGGCGCAGAAGCCGATCGATCATCCCGACGGCGGCCGCTTCATGCCCATCGGCAACCCGCGCATCGTGCCCAGCGATCGTGCCGCCGGATGGGCCATCGATATCGGATACGCCGCGCACTATCGCGGCCCAGATCCGACCGTGCGTAACGGCGGCTACTGGACAATGGCACGCAAGCAGGAAGGAAAGAACGAGATCGGACGCGTGCAGTTGCACGGCGCTGATGCGGTGCCGTTGCTCCGTCGCCTTATGCCACTCATCAATCGTGGAGGCGCGCGTCGCACCGTGATCACCGATGGCGTCGCGCTCATCGAGCAGGCCGGCGGCCCCGAGCGCTTCGGCAAGTGGGCCGCCGGTATGCGCCGTGAATGGGCCGCCAGAAGTACCTTCGGCGACACCGGCGATCTCTCAGCGATCCCCGTGGCGGCGCGCCTCGCCTTTGAAATGGCGATCAACGAAGACGCCGAACGCGTGGCGCTCGAAGGAGAGCGGGCGTTGCTCGAGCGCGCGTGGGCCGAGGCCGAGGGCATCGCGCAAATTGCCGATGCGTTGCTGCTTCCGGAGTCGGTCACGGAGCAGTTCGATCGGCTCAAAAAGCCGTAGCCGCCACGCGCCTCACGACTCCCGCATGGCCCGCAGCAACGCCCGTACCGGTGCGGCGTCGGCACCGTGCACCGCCAGCGGCTGCGCCAACAACTCGTAGCGCCCCACCGGCACGACATCGAGCGCAAGATTCTCCAGCACGAACGCACCACCGCTGAAGATGGCGTTGTGTACCGGCAACTCCGTGCTCGTACGGCGGTCCACACTCGGCGCATCCACGCCCAAGAGCGTGAGCCCATGCTGCACCAGCCACGTCGCCGCGTCGGCCGTCAACGCCGGCCACGCCTCCGGAAACACACCACCAGCCACGGAATGCCCCGTGCGCACGATCACGCGCGTAGGCACATGCGCGCCCAGCAGCGCACGGAGCACCGGAATGGTGATGTCCATCGCCGCGTCGAAATCAGCCGGCAACGCCACCAACTGCACCTCACCGACGAACACCGAAGCCGGTAACGACTCCGACGCCGGCCATGACGACTGCACATGCAACGGCGCGTCAGCGTGCGTGCCGACATGCGCACTGGTAGACAGCACGCCCAGGTTCACACTGCTGCCTTCCTCACGTCGGCACGTCCACCCGCACGAAAATCCCACGTCGTCCGGCCACGGCGGCGTGGAAGCAGAAAACGGGACGCTGATATCGTAGAACATGCTACCCCATACTCCCGACTCCCCACCCCTTACTTCGCTTTTCCATAAAATTGCGCCCTCACCGCCCACAGCTCCGGAAAGAACCGATGGCTCATGGTGCGCGACAGATACTTCGCGCCCAGTGTGCCGCCGGTGCCGAAGGTACCGGGACCGATGATGCGCTCCACTAACTGCACGTGCAGAAAGCGCCAGCGCGCGAACCGCTGCTCGAACTCCAGCAGCCCCTCGACCAGCAGGAACAGCGGCGTCGGTCCCGGACCCATGTACAACTCGGCGAGGTCCATCTGCTCGTGCGCGATCAGCGCCAGCACCAACGACTGCAGCACCGGACGGGCCAGCGCCTCCGTTACCACCGCCGGTGGCTCGCCATGCTCGGTGATCGCCGCCAGGAAGTGCGGGTCGCGCAAGCCGGCGGTCGCTTCGATCGCGCGGAACTGGGCACTCTGAGAACCGCTGCTCGAACCCAGATAGCCACGGAACTGCGCGAAGCGTTGCGGCGGCAGCGTGTCGAGTGCCGTGAGCTGTTGCGCGACGATTTCGGTGAGCACGTTCACGCGTTGCACGGCGAGCAGCGCCCGCATCGTGTCGAACGCTTCCAGCGCCGTGATCATCGTGTCCATTTCGTGGCGCAGCACCTTGAACCACAGTTCACTCGCCTGATGCACGACGATGAACAGCAATTCGTCGGGATGCTCGGGCGACGATTGCAGTGTCTGTAACTCCAGTAGCTCCGTCAGGCGCAGGTAGCTGTCGTAGTCGATGCCTGACGCACCGTGTCCGTGCGCGCCGTGCGGCGATTGATCGGATGTGGTCTCACTCATGGGACGTGTCGGCGGAGGGGAGACGTGCTCAGAACGTGGAGACGCCAAGTGTGGTGACGTCGTCGATCTGCATGGTTTCGTCGGTGTAGAATGGCTCGCCGTACTGCACGCGAATCAGCGAGCCGTAGTGCGCCGCCTGATGAGTCACGATGTCGTGGAGTGGTTCCCCGTTGGGATACACTTCGCCGGCCTGCGTGGTCCCGTCGAACTGGGAACCGTAGCACATGATCGCTTCGAGTTTACGCGCGAACTGCGCGCTGATGTCGACCACGAACGACGGCTTCACGGCGTCTTCCCGGTATGTTACCACGTGCAGCAATTTGAACGGACGGAACGCCGGGTGATCGCCCGGTTGGTACTTCGCGAGTCCACTCAGAAAGCAGGCGTCGCGCGCCAGTTCGGTCGTACGACGATGGTCGGGATGGCGACCGCGTAGTGCGGGAATGATCACGACCCGCGGACGCAGCCGCCGCAGCACCTGTACCAATCGGCCACGCGTCTCGTCGGTGTTGCTGATCCCGGCGTCAGGGAGTTCGAGATTCTCGCGCACGTGCAGCCCCATGATGCGCGCGCCGGCAGCGGCCTCGGCGGCGCGGAGTTCGGCCGAACCCTTGGTGCCCATCTCCCCTCGGGTCAGGTCGACCACCCCAACGCGATGGCCAGCGTCGACCGCCTTGACGAGCGTGCCACCGCACGTGAGTTCAGCGTCGTCACGATGCGGCGCGATACAGAGGAGATCGAGTACGGACATGCAGGAACGCCGCGCCCTTCAGCTCGCTCGAGTGAGGTAGCGCGCCACCCGACCGGCGATCTGCTGACCGCTGGCCATGCAATCGCCTACCGACACGCCGTTCCGGTAGTTGCCCGCAAGGTAGAGCCCCGGATTATTCAACTCCGTCTCGTCGGCGGCGTCCTTCACGGCCTGGTAACCCACAGTGTATTGCGGGATCGCCCGCGGCCAGTACACATGCTTGGCGAAGATCGGCTCGCCGCGCACACCAAGTAGTTGACGCAGATCGATCAGCACGCGCTCCACCAGCAGATCGGTGTCTTCACGCGCACGGTCCGGCATGCGGGCGCCACCGACGAAACAGGTGATGGACACGGTGCCATCGGGGGCGCGAGAGGGGAAGAGCGACGAACTGAAGAGCGCACCAAGTATGCTGCGCTTCTCCTTGGACGGAATCAGCATGCCGAAGCCGTCGAGCGCATGGGACACGTCGGCCCGCTCGAACCCCAGCGTGAGCACGCTCATCGGCGGATACTCGACACGCTCGACCAACGCCGCGTGCTTGCGCAAGCCAGCGGGCAACTCCATCGCGGCCAGTACGTGCGCCGGAGTGGCCATGACCACCGCGTCGACGGTACGGGTGCGTGACAGACCTTCCTGACCGGACTCGACGACCCACCGACCTTCGTCGCGGTGAAGCAGGCGCACCGGGCATCCAAGGCGTAGAGTACCCGACAGCGATGCTTCGAGGGCGTCGGTGAGGGTCTGCATCCCATCCACGAACGAAATCAGCCTGGCGCGCGTGGGTTCCGCGGCCGGCGTGAGGTCGGCGTCTGAGGCCTCCGAGCCATCCGACGCTTTCGCGGGAGCCAAAGGCATCCGTCCACGTGTGGCCATGAGACCGGCCGACAGCGATCCGTGCTTCCGCTCGAGGTCGAACACCCGCGGGAAGGCGTGCATCATGCTCAGCGCTTCGGTATCGCCCGCGAAGATCCCCGAAATGAACGGATCCACCGCATAGTCGAGTACTTCGTGTCCCAGCCGGCGGCGCACGAATGAGGCAATCGATTCGTCGGCGTCGGTGGTTCGTCTGCGCACCAACGGTTCCAACAGCACGCGCAATTTCGCTTTGAGCGAAAAGAGACGAGTGCCCAGCATGGCCAGCGGCGTCATCGGGAACGACTGCAACGTGCCGTCACGCAAAACGTAGCGGCGGTTGGCTTGGGAATTCGCTTCCACCACATCGTCTTGCAGGTCGAGCTGCGTGAGCAGCGCTTCGACAGGGGCCGAGGTCACGAACGAATTGGGGCCATGCTCCGCGAGAAACCCATCGATGTGCGAAGTGCGAATGGCACCGCCGGCGTAACCGCTCGCTTCGTACAACGTGACGTTCACCCCGCGCCGTCGTAGCTCATACGCGGCCACGAGTCCCGTGATGCCTGCTCCTACGACTGCGACCGAACGGTGGTCGCCCGCATCGTGGTCGGTAGGCGGCACGATGTCGCGATGGTCAGCCAGCGCACGCATAAATCATTCTCCGGCGACGTCAGTGACCCAGTCGCGAGGCTCGAGCATACGCACCAGACGAGCCTCGAAGGACTCGGGGGAATAACGAGGGGCATACTGCCACATCGCCAGTGGCGGCAAGCTCATGAGCACGCTTTCCACGCGCGCGTTCGTTTGCAAGCCGAAAATCGTGCCACGATCGTGTACAAGGTTGAATTCCACGTAACGACCACGCCGTACGAGCTGGAACTCCCGTTCGGCCTCGTTGAACGACTCGTCGCGACGACGCTCCACGATCGGCTCGTACGCCTGCCGCAACACGCGGGCCACGTCGCTCACGAACGCCTGCACACCCTCGTGATCAAGACCGTGCGAGGCGTCGTCGGGGCGCAGATGATCAAAGAACATGCCACCGATGCCGCGTGCTTCGTTGTCGCGATGCACGTTCACGAAATACTCGTCGCACCACCGCTTGAAGTCAGGATAGAACCGCGCGTGATGGCGATTGGCCATTGCGTGCAGCGCGCGGTGGAAGGTGACGCCATCTTCCGCGTGCGGGTAGAACGGTGTGAGATCCGTACCGCCGCCGAACCAGCAGTCGGTGAGATTACCATGCTCGTCGGTCAGCTCGAAATAGCGCACATTGAGATGCACCGTGGGCACCTTCGCGCTCCGCGGGTGCACCACCAAGCTTACACCCGTCGCGAAAAAGTGCGTTGCGCCGGCTGCGGCCCCTTGTCCACCAAGACGGCGCGCTGCGAGTTCCGGCAGTTCGCCCATCACGGCCGAGCGATTGATGCCGGCCTTCTCGAACGTCACGCCATCGGTCATGACGCGGGCCACACCGCCGCCACCGCCGGGACGCTCCCAACGATCTTCGGCAAATGTGCCGCCACGATCGAGACGACCGAAGAACGACGTCAGCTCGTCATGCAGGCCGGCGATCCAGCGTATGGCTTCCGCGCGACGCGTCGCGACCACGGGGGCCGCGCTCGGCACGTTCGTCGGAAACACCGCCGCGCTCATCGCGCCCCCGCCAGCTGGGTCGTCCACGCCGCCGGCTGGCTCTGGGCCGCCGCGATCTCCTCCTCCGTCCATCTGAACTCCTTCACGGCATCGATGAAGGCGCGCGCATGATCGGGAGAGACATCCGGAAGGATCCCGTGTCCGAGATTCGCAATGTGTCCGACCGGACCGAACGCACGGATCATGGCATGGGTGCGCCGACGAATGTCAGCCGGCGGTCCATACAGCGCGCACGGGTCCAGATTCCCCTGCATCGCCACTCGGAACGGCTCGAGCTGACGGCGCGCATCCATCGGCGAGGTGTGCCAGTCCACGCCGATCGCGTCGGCATTCGTGGCCGCGGCGATCTCCGCCAACGCCCAACCGGCACCCGGCGCAAACACGATCACCGGCGCACCCGCTTCGCGAGCCTTCTGCGCGCACCGCGCGAGATAGGGCAGCGCAAACGTGCGGAACTCCTCGGGACCGAGGGCACCCGCCCACGATTCGAACAGCTGCACCACTTGCGCGCCAGCTCCGACCTGCGCCACAAGATACTCACCCACCGCATCGGCAATCTTGCCAAGCAACGTGTGGGCCATTTCGGGGTTTTCGTACAGCATGCGCTTGGCGACGGCGAACTGCTTTGTGCCTTTGCCTTCCACCATGTACGCGGCGAGCGTCCACGGCGAGCCGGCGAATCCGATCAGTGGAACTTTACCATCGATTTCCCGGCGGGCCAGCTTGAGTGCGTCGAGAACGTACTTGAGATGCTCCTGTGGATCGATGGCGTGCAGCTGGTCGAGATCCTTGAGCGAGCGGAGCGGGGAAGGGAACTGCGGGCCAACGCCCTCATCGAGCGTGAGGTGCATGCCCATCGCTTCCGGGATCACCAGGATGTCGCTGAAGATGATCGCGGCGTCCACACCGACGAGGTCGAGCGGCTGCAGCGTCACTTCGACGGCAAGCTCGGGCGTCCGGCACATGGTGAGGAAGTCCGACTTCGCGCGGACGGCGCGATACTGCGGCAAATACCGTCCCGCCTGGCGCATCATCCACACTGGGGGGCGCTCCACGGATTCCCGTCGGAGCGCGCGCAACAGCAGATCATTCACCGGTGACGACGGGGCGGGCGTAGAACTCACGTAAACTGCTCCGGTGCAAGCACCATCGAAGGACGACGTTCGCGGGGCGCTTCGTGCGGCACGGGGATATGCGGCGTGGGCGCGTGCTCCACAGCGAGCTTGGGCGCGGCGGCGCGCGGCGTACGAATGGCGCGTGGCTCCTGAGCATTGGCCGGGGAGAACATTTCGAGCAACATCATCGCCTGCGCGTCGAGCGGTTCACCACGCTGCAAGGCGCGCCGCAGCGCCGCCATCGGACCAGCCAGCAGCTTCGCCACGATGCGCGATGCGGCCCGCTCGGCCATGCCGGCGTCTTTCGAAGCAAAGGCGACTTCTCGGCGCGCCACATCTTCGAGCGCCGCACGCAACGGCTTGATCGCATCGCGGGCCGGCATGTTCGCGATCCAGTCCATGAACGAGCTGATCTCGTTTTCGCAGATCTCGTTCGCCACCGGCACCGCATCGCGACGCATCATCTCCGCGCTGAGAATCGGCTGATGCAGCGTATCGAGATCGACCAGCGTAATGCCGGGTTGCTCCGTGACACGCGCGTCGATGTTGCGCGGCAAGCTGAGATCCATCAGCAGCAGGGCGTAGCCCGCGGCCGCACAGGCTTCGCGGGCACGCTGCAGACCGCCGGCGGTGATCACCGGAACTTCGCTGCCCGTGGCCACGATCACCACGTCCGCCATCGCCGCTTCCACATGAAGCGTCTCGAACGGGGCGGCGCGGCCGCCCACGAACTTGGCCAGATCTTGCGCCGTTACGAACGTGCGGTTCACGATGACCAGATCGCGCGCGCCGAGCTTGTGGAGTTGCTTCGTGGCGCGGGCGCCTGTCTTACCGGCACCGACTACGAGGCAGCGCGCATTCTCGAGATTCCCGAAGCGCTGACTGGCCGTGATCGCTGCTTCGGCTCCGACCGAATTGCGACCTGCGGTCAACGACGTTTCGGTTTGTACCCGCTTGCCGGCGCGCAGCGCCGTCTCGAACAGGCGATGCAACACCGGACCAGCGGTGTGGCCGCGCGATGCGCGTTTATACGCTGCCTTCAGCTGACCAAGAATCTGTCCGTCGCCGAGCACCTGCGATTCGAGCCCGGCGGCGATGCGCACCACATGGCGCGCCGCCTCTTCACCGACACGTCGCGTGGCCGTGCGCAGCAGTTCGTCGCCTTCGGTGCGCGTGCGCATCCATCGGCGTGCGAGCGCCTGCACGGCCCGGTCGACGACGGCCGGCTCATCACCGTCCACCCACGCGTACAACTCGGTACGGTTGCAGGTGGAGATCAGCGCCGCTTCAGTGACGATTTCGCTTCGGGCCGTGCGATACAACTGCGTGAGACGCTCTTCCGACAAATGGAAGTGCTCACGCGTGGCGACGTCGGCCTGACGAAAATCGATCGCGATCGATATCAGCATCGGAGTGCGGACTCGGGGGTGGTGCTCACGCGGTCGCGAGACCGGTCAGATGCGCGAGATTCTTGAAGAAGATTCTCACATGGGCGAGTGGCTTGGCTTTCACCAGCTGCTTGTTCATGTAGCCGTCGAACGTGAGTTCCTGCACATCTTTGTCACGACAGATCGCCACGAAGCGCTCACGACGATTGTCGTTACGATACCAGAATGTCTGCATCACGTCGAGCACGAAGAAAACCGGCCCGTGCAAACGCATGAAGCGGCGACGTGCCCGGCGCAACGCCTTCGTATTGCCGGTCACCAATGCTTCCAACACCGCGTCGGCGGCAAACCGACCGCCGGTCATCGCGTAGAAAATCCCTTCTCCACTGGCTGGTGCGACCACACCGGCCGCATCACCTGCCAAGACCACGTCGCGGCCGTTGTCCCACTGCGGCAGCGGCTTGATCGGGATCGGCGCGCCTTCCCTGCGGATCGTCTCCACTTTATCGAGCCCCGTATCCTTGCGCAGTTTGGCGACCGCATCCTTCAGTCCGAACCCCTTCTGTAATGTACCTGTCCCGATGCTGGTCGTCGCGCCATGGGGGAAAACCCAGGCGTAGAAGTCGGGGGACAGCGGCGCCTGGTAGTACACGTCGCACCGGGCCGCTCCAAAATTCGCCTCCTGGCCGGCCACCGGCGACTTCACGATTTCGTGGTACGCGAATACGTGCTTGGCCTTGTGCGAATTCGGGATGCACTGGCGGGCCACCGGAGAGAGCGCTCCGTCGGCGCCGATCACCATCCGGGCGCGTACCTGGCGCGTTTCACCGGCCCGTGAGCGACCGTCGGTGTAGCTGACCACCGGGATGCCATCGGCACCACGCGTGAAGGTCGTGAACGTCCCGACATGTCGCTCGGCGCCGGCGTTGGCCGCCCGCGTACGGAGCCACTCGTCGAACACGTCGCGGTCGACCATGCCCACATACCCATCGCCCACCGGAATATCCACGGTGCGCCACGTCGGGGAAATGATGCGGGCCGTGTCGATCTGCGCCACCATCATCGATTCCGGCACATCGAAGTCCCGCAGCAGCTGGGGCGGTACCGCGCCCCCACAGGGCTTCGTGCGCCCGGCGCGATCGAGCAGCATCACCGAACGGCCCGCTTTCGCGAGTTCGTGCGCTGCCGTGGCACCGGCCGGACCACCACCGATCACCAGCACGTCGTACAGGTCGAGCTGTGGCACTTCACTCATGTGACATCCTCAAGCGTTAAAACAAATCGCACGCGCAAACGCGCATCGGTCATCAGCGTTTCCAACATCGTCATCGTCACTGCAGCACCGCCGGTAGCATTTCCGCACGCTGGCGGAACACATCATTTGCGCGCTCGCTCGAAGCGCTGCGCAGCGCGAGGAAGGCGGAAGCGGCAAAAAGCATCGCTTCGGCGCTGAACACGGCAAGGTAGCCGCGGAGCGGCGAGTCCAGCACGGCTTTTGCCGTATCGACTCCAATCGCTCCCGCCATCGTGCCAGTCGCATAAGCCAGCGCCTGTGCCGCGCCGAACACACCGAGGCGCAGTCCCGCGCGGCCATCAGTCTTGTCGCCGGTCAGCGCCATCATCGAACCGATCGCGCCGATTGCGAACACGCCGTTCGCCAGCCCCAGCATCATGACGATTGCCGTGAACATGCGCTCATCGCCCAACACCGGCGAGGCCGCGAGCGCGACGTACGTCACCGCCGACGCCAAGCAGCCGGCCGCCGCCCAATGACGCAACTGACCGCGACGGGTGGCCAGCACGGCCGTCGCGATCATACCGATCAGCACACCGCCATGGTGCATGCCGGAAAGTTTCGTGCTCTCGCCCGGCGTCATGCCGAATGCGATACCGGCGAACGGCTCGAGAATGAGATCCTGCGCGCTGTAGGCGAACATCGCGAGAAAGATGAAGCCGGCAAACAGGCGCGCTGCCGGCTCTTCCCACACGGTGCGCAGCGCGGACATGAACAAACCGTGCGACGCGTCGGAGCTGCGCGGCACCGATACTGCCGGACGCGGACCGCGCTCCACGCCGTACGTGGCGACGACCGCCACCAGGAATCCGACGCCACCAATCCCGCCGGCGATCGCGATCAGGCGCGTATACGAAAACGGGTCGAGCAACGCCCCGGACGTCGCAGCCGTGATGATGATGCCGACGATCATCAGAATCCACGTGATCGCCGCCGCACCGGCACGTTGCGATGGAAGCGCGTGCTCACTGATCAGCGCGAGCAACGGCGTACCCGCTGCGCTCACGCCGGCGCCAAGCACGACGCTGGCGATCGACGCGAGCGCGATGCCCAGCGCGACATTCGTGGCCATCACAGGAATGCTGGCCGCGACACCGACGCCACCCAGTGCACAGACCGCGAGGCCGCCCAGAATCCACGGCGTTCGGCGACCGCTACGATCGCTGTCGTGTCCGAGCCGCGGACGTAGAATGAGCTGCACGCCGAAGTGCAGCGCTACGAGCAATCCCGGCACCGTGGCCGGGAGCGATAGTTCGACGATGATGACGCGATTGATCGTCGTGGTCAACAGCACCACGACGGCGCCCAGCGCGGCCTGCACGAGGCCAAGTCGCGAGAGCTGCCACCAGCTCATTTGCCGGCCTCGGCGATGATCGGCAGCGTACGCACGGCGAACGCAGCGATCATCATGCCACTCACATAGAACGGAACGCCAAAGGCGCTGAGCCACAACGCGCGTTCGCGCGGCGACTGCACGAAGCGCCACATCATGACCGCCTGAACGAGAGAGAGCACGCCGATTGCGAACGCGTGCCATGGACGGTCCCATGATACCAGCATGACAATCACCGCCGCCTGCGCCAGCAACATCACCAGCGACGCCACACGGGCAGCACCGTCGGCGCCAAGCAGGACGGGAAGGGAATTCACACCCATGCGGCGGTCGCCCTCCATCGCCTTGAAATCATTCAGCGTCATGATGCCGTGCGCGCCGATGCTGTACAGCGTGGCGAGTAACAGCAGCGGCACGGGCGGCACATGATTGCCCAGCATGATGCCGGCGCCGGTCACCCAGGCGAGTCCTTCGTAGGTAAAGCCCACGGCCGTGTTGCCGATCCAGCCGTTGCGCTTGAAGCGGAACGGTGGCGCACTATAGCCCCACGAGAAGAGCAGGGCGATGGCGACGGCGGAAACACCGAAGGCACCGAGCGGCAGCGCCGCGAAGACACAGAGCGCGGTCCAAAAGATTGCGATCGCCAGACCCCATTGACCGGGAATCCGGCCGGAGGGAATCGGACGATTGGGCTCGTTGATCGCATCCACGTGCCGATCAAACCAGTCGTTGACGGCCTGACTCGACGCACAGACAAGCGGCCCCGTGATCGCGATACCGAGCGCGAGCAGGGGGATACGCTCCGAGAGGGGGACGCCAGCGGATATCGCACCGCAGGTGAACGCCCACATCGGAGGGAACCACGTCACCGGCTTGAGCAGCGTCAGGACCGCCTTCGGATCCGGGCGCGCTTTCGCCGACTGTACAGAAAAACTGACGCTCATAGGCGTCTAGTTTAGTTGACAGTACATGAATGCGACAGAGTAAAGTTGAGCAGAAATGGGAGACGACCCAGTCCGAACTGCGGGGGACGACCAACGGCCGATGTAAACCGCCCGTTGACAGTCCATCGTTCAGCTTACCGGGGTCTTTTCGCCGCCGCTGGGCGACACCAGTCGGTGCCGCCGGAGCTTAACGTACAGGCTCTGTCTGCTCACGCCCAGCACCTCGGCCGCCGAGGTGCGGTTGTCGTTCGTGAGCTCGAGAGCCGCCTCGATGAAGTGGCGCTCCACCAGGTCGACGGTATCGCGGACCAGATCCCGGAGGGCGACACGCCCGACCAAAGTGGTCAGCTCTTCGACTGCACGAGTCAGATCCCGGGCGCCTTGGGGACTGGCGGCCAGCCGCCTTCCGATGTCACGGATGGTGAAGCCGATACACGGCACCTCGCCTTCGGGTGCCCACACGGCCGAGACTTCGACCTCGCTCTGGTGGCCGCTGGTGCCGCGCGCCGTGGTGGCCATGAGCCGAACGACCCCGTTCTTCTTGAGCATGCTCGTGAAAACGGGGAAGTCGGCGCCAGGGCGTCCTATATAGGTAGCCAGCAGCGTGCCGCGCATCTGCTCTTCGCTCGCCAGCCCGGCGATGTCGAGGAAGGCGCGGTTGGCGGTCAGCACATGGCCTTCGAGATCGGTCACCACGAAGCCATCGGGCGAGCGCTCCAGCAGGTCGATGACCCGCAGCGGCGAGTCGGCGGACGCGCTGGCGGTCGGCGACACATCGGCGGCGGCGAGGCGGAGGAGCAAGAGCGTCGCCGACTCCTGTCGGAAGCACGAGGCGGAGGCGTGATACGAACGGCCACCGGCAGACATGGTGATGAGCACGTCGCCGGCTCGGCCGGCACTCCTCGCAGTACTGGTCAGCTCCTGGAGCGCCTGCGCGCCTTGGGCGTCGGTGCCGAACGGGAAGGTCCGACCGATCAGACGATCCGACGTATCGCCGAACACCTGTCCCGCGGCCGTGTTGGCGTCGAGAACCTTGAGGGTGGTCGCATCGATCACCAAAATCGCGTCGCTCGCAATCTGGAAAAGTAGGCGATACCGCGTTTCCACGTGCCGGAGCCGCCAGTAGTCACGCTCCATAGCTTGCTGCGCTTCGACCAACCGCTGTTGCAGCGCGGAGACGTGGCGCATGTCGCGGCCAACCGCGACCAGACTGCCGTCCCGCCCGATCCGCAGCGCGGTGTACGAGACGGGAGCGTCAGCGCCATCAACCAGCAGATTATTCACCTGGCGACGCTTCGAAACGCCGCTGGAGGTCGCCTCCTTGATCAGCGAGTCGATTTTCGCGCGGCTATCGGGCGTGACCGTATCGATCCATGAACAACCAACCCACTGGCTGGCCAAATCAAACTGGGTTTCGGCACCAACGAGCGTGACGTCACGAATAACGCCCGCGCTGTCCATTACAAGGGCAATGTCCCCCGCAACGGCGAGCAGCGACGCTGCAGTCTTGGCATCGATATCGCCAAAAAGGGCTTCACGTGCGTTCAAGGGCGTCACTGAACTGGTCATGCTCGCTTACGGCCTCCTTGGGTGCATCAGCCGCGGCGCGTCGCGCGGCGGCGAGCAGCCTGCGGGCGATCTGCGGCGCTTCACGAGCATCGCCGGCGATGGCGTTTGCGCCAACCTCATCGGCGGCGTTCGGGTGCTCACAAAAAACCTGACCGCCGACCATGAACTGCACGTGCGGATTGCGCGAGGCCGACTTGAGCCGCCGGATATCGCGCTTCAAAATGGGAAGTCGGCTCTCGCTCCCGACGGAGAACCCGATAACGTCGTACCACTCCGTGCCCACCATCGTCAGCAGATCGCTCTCGGACCACGGCGCTCCGACAAGGACGCGCCAGCCGTCACGCAAGAGGAATTCGCCGACCATGATGATCCCGAGTGTGTGCTGCTCTCCCGGTATACACGTCAGCAACGCATTCCCAACCGGCTCGCTTCGGCTCGCATCGGCCAGAAAGACCTGCGAAAGGTCACGCAACAGGCGCTGCATGCGGCCGAGTGAGACGGTCACCTCGACAAAGTCGCACTCGTCGTTGTCCCACATCTGACCGAGCCGGCGCGCCGATGGGGCCAGCAGATCGAGGTAGACGGCCTCGATCGTAGCTCCCTCGGCCAGCACATCTCGTATGAATTCCACGGCCCTCGCATCATCGGGACTGCGCACCGCGGCCACGAACCCGTCCACGTCGCGCTCCGACAACTCGCGGGCAATGGCCGTCGCCAGCACCGGGGGAACCGGTCCCGCGCGATGGCTCGTGAGCAGACGAGGGACGAGCTCACTTTCAATCGTCCGCTCGAGTCGCGCGAGGCGCTCAGATCGACGGGGGGCCAAAGGCGATTCCATCACGTTGTGGCTTGTGCCCGGGCCGCGAGTCACCGAAGGGTGATCGGAAGCGGCAGGCTGGAGGGAAGCGCCGAACATTGCCGCTGAGTCTCCTGGGCGCAAGAACGAATTGGGAATCAGCGCACCTTTTTCAGATGTGGCGGACCGTCTTCGATACAATAGTGACAATCTGAACGGATTGTCAAGAAAGGTTGACGTAAACTTTTCTTGACAACGTCCGCGCAATTCCCTACTCTCTTCCCATCTGGGTATGCGAACCCCCGGTAGAGACGGTCAGATGACTATTCCCACCCACGCCTCGGACGCGTCCACCGCGACCGACGGTGCCCGTTCTCCGTCGCTCCAAGCGACGCGGACCGGATTATATACGCCCGAAGAACGTCGGCGTCGCGATGCGACTCGCTGGACGCTCGTTCAGGGCATCCTCGCCCCCGTCCAGTTTCTGGTCATGGCGGTTTCCGTGGCGCTCGTGATCCGGTATCTGCGCACCAGCGAGGGGCTGTTTGCCGCCAACGTCTCCGTCGTCGTCAAGACGTTCGTGCTGTACACGATCATGGTGACCGGCGCGATCTGGGAGAAAGTGGTCTTCGGCAAATACCTTTTTGCTGAGGCCTTCTTCTGGGAAGACATGGTCAGCATGGGCGTCATCGCGCTCCACACCGCGTATCTGGCCGGCCTCGTGCTGCACTGGCCGCCACGCACGCTCATGGTGCTCGCGCTCGTGGCGTATGGTACCTATGCTGTGAATGCGATTCAGTTCGTGCTCAAACTGCGAGCCGCCCGACTGCAGGAAGCCGAGTCGCTGCGCCGTGCAGCGCTCGCGTGAGCACCGTCGTGGAACTGCCGGTGATCCGGGAGCGTGGTCAACGCGAAGTCTTCTGCGGACTGACCGGCATCGTATGGCTCCACCGGAAAATGCAGGACGCCTTTTTTCTGGTGGTCGGTTCCCGCACCTGTGCGCATCTCGTGCAATCGGCGGCTGGCGTCATGATCTTTGCGGAGCCGCGCTTTGCCACGGCCATCCTGAGCGAGCGCGATCTCGCCGGCCTGGCCGATGCCAACGAGGAACTCGATCGCTGCGTGAAGCAGCTTCTTGCTCGCCGCCCCGATGTCACCACGCTGTTCCTCGTGGGATCGTGTCCCTCGGAAGTGATCAAGCTCGATCTGCAGCGCGCAGCCGAGCGGCTCAGTGACGAGTTGCTGCCGCGCGTACGCATTCTCAACTACTCGGGCAGCGGTATCGAAACCACGTTCACGCAGGGCGAAGACGCCTGTCTGCGCTGCATGGTGCCGCATCTTCCCGCCTCGTCGAGCGAGACCGCCGAACTGATGGTGGTCGGGACGATCGCCGACGTCGTCGAAGATCAGTTTACGCGGCTCTTCGCCCAGCTTGGCGTGGGACCCGTGCACTTTTTCCCGCCGCGACTCGCGCGGAATCTGCCGCCGGTCGGCCCGCACACCAAGCTGCTGCTGGCCCAGCCTTTCGTCGGCGAAACCGCGCGGGCGCTCATCGCGCGCGGCGCCACGCTGCTGCCGTCGCCATATCCGTTCGGCGCGAACGGCACGACGGCCTGGCTGCAGGCTGCCGCGCACGAGTGGGGCGTCAGCCCGGAGCTGTTCGACAGGGTCACCGCCGCGCCGGCCGAACGCGCCCGCGTGGCGCTCTCGCGCTACAAACCCTGGCTCGCCGGCAAACGGGTGTTCTTCTTCCCCGACTCGCAGCTCGAGATTCCGCTCGCGCGCTTCCTCTATGAAGAATGCGACGCCGAGTTGGTGGAAGTGGGCACGCCATATCTCGACAAGCTCATGATCGCATCCGAACTCGTACGGTTGCCCGCGACGGCGCAGATCAGCGAAGGGCAAGACGTGGAGAAGCAGCTCGACCGTTGCCGCGAAGCGCGTCCCGACCTCACGGTATGCGGCCTCGGCCTCGCCAATCCGCTCGAGGCCGAGGGACTGCGCACGAAGTGGTCGATCGAACTGGTGTTCTCTCCGGTGCACGGCTACGAGCAGGCGGGTGACCTGGCAGAACTCTTCGCGCGGCCGCTCGATCGCGCGCAGCGACTCGCGGTTTGAGGATCACGGTATGGAACTGACGCTCTGGACGTATGAAGGCCCGCCCCACGTCGGCGCGATGCGTATCGCGACGTCGATGAAAGGCGTGCACTACGTGCTGCATGCGCCCCAAGGTGACACCTACGCCGATCTGCTCTTCACCATGATCGAGCGGCGTGACTCGCGCCCGCCGGTTACGTACACCACGTTTCAGGCACGCGATCTCGGTGGCGACACGGCGGAGCTGGTGAAATCGGCCGTGCGCGATGCATACGAACGCTTCAAGCCGGACGCCATGCTCGTCGGCGAGTCATGCACCGCCGAATTGATTCAGGATCAGCCCGGCTCGCTGGCAATGAGTATGGGGCTGCCGATTCCCGTGGTGCCGCTCGAACTCCCCGCGTACTCCAAAAAGGAGAACTGGGGCGCCAGTGAAACGTTTTATCATCTGGTCCGCACACTGCTGTTGCCGCTCGCGCCGACCCCGGGCTCGCCGGCGCGTCCGAGCGTCGCGGCGGCGGCGGCGCGCGACCATCGACGGCCGCGCTGCAACCTGTTGGGCGGAACGGCCCTCGGTTTCCGCAATCGCGACGACGTGCGCGAAATTACGCGACTGCTACAGGACATCGGTGTCGATGTGCATGTCTGCGCACCGTTGAATGCCACGGTGGCGGACATCCGGTCGATGCCGGACGCCGACTTCAACGTGGTCCTGTACCCGGAAGTCGCCGACACCACGGCGCGTTGGCTGCAGAAAACCTTCGGACTGCCCACGGTACGCACCGTACCGATCGGCGTATTGGCCACCCGCGAGTTCGTCGAAGAAGTCGGCAAGGTCGCCGGCGTCGATGTCTCCGCGTTGCTCGAGCGCGAACGCGCCGGTAGCGCACAGGTCGACGCCAGCCGTTCGCTGTTGCCATGGTACTCACGCTCGGTCGATTCCACGTATCTCACCGGCAAGCGCGTGTTCGTGTTCGGCGACGCCACGCACGTCATGGCGGCCGCGCGGATGGCGAAGGACGAACTCGGCTTCACCGTGGTCGGCATCGGCACGTACGCCCGTGAATATGCGCGGCCGATTCGCGAACTCGCGGCGTCACTCGGCGTGGAAGCACTGATCAGCGACGACTATCTCGCCGTCGAACAGCGTGTCACCGAACTCGCCCCGGAACTCGTACTCGGAACACAAATGGAGCGCCACATCGCGAAGCGGCTTGGCGTACCGTGTGCCGTGATCTCGGCGCCCATTCATGTGCAGGATGTGCCGGCGCGGCATTCACCGCAGATGGGATTCGAAGGCGCGAACGTGATCTTCGATACGTGGGTCCATCCGCTCATGATGGGGCTCGAAGAGCATCTGCTGCACATGTTCAAGGACGACTTCGAATTCTCCGACGGTGCCACGCCGTCGCACTTGCACGCGTCGCCAGCGTCTATCAGTCAGCCGTCGCGCGGGGATGCCATGGGCGGCCAACGCGTCACGCCGTTCACGGCGCGGGCGGCGATCGAACTCGAAGCGCCCGAGGCGGCCAGCGCGGTCGGCTTCGCCGAAGAGGAAGACGAGGAGGCTGCCCTCGTGTCGGTCGCGCCAGTCACCACCTCGTGGCTCGCTCCGGCCGAAGTGGAGCTCAACAAAATCCCATTTTTCGTGCGTGGTAAAGTGCGGCGCAACACCGAGCGGTACGCGCTCGAACACGGCATCGCGCACATCACGGTCGATACCCTCTACGACGCGAAGGCGTTCTATGGCCGCTAAGAAGAATGTAGGGGTGATCCCGATTCGGGTGGCAATCACCACCCTCGACGCACACCTAGCCGATGCGTTCGGGCGGGCCGGTGCCGCGCTCACGCGCGACATCCCCGGCCTGACCATCAACATGCACGTAGCGGCGGACTTCGGCAGCGATCCGCAGGCCGCTGAGCGCGCTCGACAGGACATCGCGCAGGCAAATATCGTCGTCTGCACGCAGCTCTTTCAGGAAGAGTATGCGAATGCAGTGTACGAGGCCGTGCTGGCGCGACGTGATCAAGCCGACGCCGTGCTGTGTGCTCTCTGCACCCCCGAGCTGGTGAAGTGTACGAAACTCGGCAAGTTCGACATGAGTGGCGGCGAGTCCCGCTCGCCACTCTCGCCGATCAACCTGCTCAAGAAGCTCCGCGGCTCGCGGGGAGACGGCAAGTCGAGCGGCGAGCGTCAGATGACCGCGCTCCGCACGCTACCGTCCATTCTGAAGTTCATCCCGGGCACCGCCCAGGACGTCCGCGCGTACCTCTTGCTCATTCAATACTGGCTGGCGGGCACGTCCGAAAACATCGAGCAGATGGTGAAGTATGCCATCGATCGCTACGCCGACGGGCCGCGGAAAGCACTACGCGGGGCGCTCAATCCCCAGCAGCCACAGACGTATCCCGAAGTCGGACTGTGGCATCCATCGCTCCCCGAGCGCGGGATTGTGGAGAAGCTGGAAGCGCTGCCACGTCAGCGTGGCGCGAACGTGGGCACGGTGGGCGTGCTCGTCGGTCGGTCGTATCTGCTGGCCGACAATGTGGCGCATTACGCGGCGGTGGTTGCGGCGCTGGAGTCCAAGGGACTACGCGTAGTGGCTGCGTTCGCGTCCGCGCTCGATGCGCGCCCTGCCGTCGAGAAGTACTTCACGAACGGGGCTGGACAGGCGACGATCGATACGATGATCAACCTGACCGGGTTCTCGCTGGTTGGTGGTCCCGCGTACAACAACTCTGAAGCGGCGCAGGAGGTGTTGCGCGGCCTCGATGTTCCGTACCTCACGTTGCAGACGCTCGAGTTTCAGACGATCCAGGAGTGGCGCAACGATGCCCGCGGCCTCAATCCGTTGCAGGCCACGCTGCAGATCGCGATTCCCGAACTCGATGGCGCGATTATCCCGACCGTTTTCGGTGGGAAGGGCGAACCGCAGCCTGGCAAGGCGGCCGCATCGGAGCCGATCCCGGAGCGCATCGAGCGCGTGGCCGAACGCGTCGCCAAGATGGTTGCGCTGCGGCGCAAGGATCGTTCGCAGCGCAAGATTGCGCTGATTCTGTTCAACTTCCCGCCGAATGCCGGCAATACGGGCAGCGCCGCGTATCTCGCCGTGTTCCCGTCCATGCAGCGCGTGCTCGCTTCGCTTAAGGAGCAGGGCTATTCGGTGGACCTCCCGGCCAGCGCCGACGATCTGCGCGAGCGGATCACGGGTGGTAACCGCGAGCGCTACGGTGCGCCGGCCAACGTACATACCACGATTCGCACGGACGATCACGTACGTCGCGAGCTGTATCTGGCCGAGATCGAGAAGACGTGGGGCCCCGCCCCCGGTCGACAGCTCTCGGACGGCCAGTCCATTCAGATCATGGGCTTGCAACTCGGCAATGTGTTCATTGGCGTGCAACCGTCGTTCGGATGGGAAGGCGATCCGATGCGTCTGTTGTTCGAAGGTGGCTTCTCGCCAACGCACGCGTTCAGTGCTTTTTATCGCTGGTTGCGTGAGGATTACGCGGCCGATGCCATTCTGCATTTCGGTACGCATGGCGCGCTGGAGTTCATGCCGGGAAAGCAGTCGGGGCTCGATGATCGCTGCTGGCCGGATCGCCTGATCGGTGATGCGCCGAACGTGTATTTGTACGCATCGAACAATTCGTCCGAAGGCACACTTGCCAAGCGTCGTGGCAATGCGACGCTGGTGTCATACCTTACGCCTCCGGTCGCGAACGCCGGTTTGTATCGTGGCCTGCTCGACCTGAAAAGCACGCTCGACCGGTGGCGTGCGCTCGACCAAGGCAAGGCGAGTGAAGCGGCGTCGTTGCGCGAGCTGATTCAGCAGCAGGCCGCCGCCGTTGAGCTGGCGCCGGCCGCTCCGGCGTGGAGCGTAGAAGAAACGGACGCGCGCGTGACCACGTTGCGTGATCGGCTGCTCGAACTGGAGTACAGCCTCATCCCTATGGGTCTGCATGTGGTCGGTGAGGGGATGAAGCCCGAGGCGCGCGTCGGCGTTCTGGTGGAGATGGCGCGTTCGGGTCGGCCTGAGCTGGACCTCCCGGCCATTGGCGACACGATCGTGGTGGGGCAGAGCACGCGCAACGCCTCCGACGATACGGTGCAGCTGGTGGAGCGGATCGTCCGGGCCTCGGTTCAGGAACTGGTCGATACGAAGGACGTGCGGAGTGCCGAGCGGAAGGCGTCGGCCGAGGCCAAGTCGAACGGTCTGCGGATTGCCGACGACGGCGCCCTTCGACAGCATCTCGAGGCGCTCACCGGCTTCGACAAGTCGTTGAGCGAGGATCGCGAGGTCGCCGGCATTCTCCGTGCGCTGGACGCCCGGTATGTGTCGCCAGCGCCGGGAGGAGACCTGCTGCGCAATCCGGCGGTACTCCCTACGGGACGCAACATCTACGGCTTCGATCCGTATCGGGTGCCGAGTGCGGTGGCCATGCTCGAAGGTCGTGTGCGGGCCGAACAACTCCTCACGCGCTACGTGGCAGACCACGGCGCGCTCCCGGAGTCGGTGGCGGTCGTGCTCTGGGGCACGGATAACATGAAGAGTGAGGGCACTCCGCTGGCGCAGGTCATGTCGCTGATGGGTGTCGTGCCACGCTTCGACGCCGTCGGTCGCCTGACGGGAGCGAGGTTGTTGCCGCTGACGTCGCTCGCTCGGCCTCGCGTGGACGTGGTCGTGACGCTTTCGGGCATCTTCCGTGACCTCTTGCCGCTGCAGGTCAAGTTGCTCGCCGAGGCGGCGTTGATTTGCGCACAAGCCGACGAAGATCCGACGCAGAACTTCATACGGAAGCACGCGCTACAGACCATGCAGGACACGGGCTGTGATCTCGCCACGGCGGCGCTGCGTGTATTCTCGAACGCGGACGGGGCCTACGGCTCGAACGTCAACCTGCTCATCGATACCGGCAAGTGGGAGAAGGAAGACGAACTGGCCGATCTCTTCGTGCAGCGGAAGGGCTTCGCATATGGCACGGATGGTCGCCCGTCGGCGCAGCCTGCCCTGATGAAGCGTGCGCTCGGACAGGCGACGCTCTCGTTTCAGGGGTTGGACTCGGTCGATCTCGGTGCGACCGACATCGATCAGTACGTGGAATCGCTTGGCGGCATGACGCGAGTGATCGCGCAGCAGAATGGCGGTGAGGCGCCGGCCGTGTACCTGGGCGATTACAACAACGCGCAGGGCAAGGTGCGGACGCTCACCGAGCAGGTCGAGCTGGAGTCGCGCACCAAGCTGCTCAATCCACGATGGTACGAGAGCCAGCTGGAGTACGGGTACGAAGGCGCCCGCAACATCGCGGGCCACGTGATCACGACGTTCGGCTGGTCGGCCACCGGTGGTAAGGGTGCTGTGCCGGAATGGGTGTACGCGGAAGCCACGAAAACCTTCGTGTTGGATGAGGCCATGCGGGAGCGCCTGGCGCAGGCCAACCCCGACGCGGCCTCCGGGCTGGCGCAGCGCCTGCTGGAAGCAAATGATCGAGGCTATTGGTCGCCCGATGAAGCGACGCTCGAGGCGCTGCGCAATGCGGCCGCTGATCTCGAGGATCGACTCGAGGGCGTGTTCGCATGACGCTCGGAGGTACGATGACGCAGGACCACGTCGCCGACTGGGGCGCCGATGAAACGCAGGGCCACGTTACCGAGGTAACGATATGACCGCGACGCAACTTCCGATTCTTGATGGTGTCGGCGATGGCGAGGGGAGTTTGCAGGTGCACCTCGATGAGACCACCAAGATCGACGGCGCTCTCGTCATTGCCGTGTACGGCAAGGGCGGGATCGGCAAGAGCACGACTTCGTCGAACTTGTCGGCGGCCTTCTCGCGACTCGGGAAGCGCGTGTTGCAGATCGGTTGCGACCCGAAGCATGATTCGACGTTCACGCTCACCAAGAAGATGGTGCCGACGGTGATCGACGTGCTCGAATCCGTCGACTTTCACTCGGAAGAATTGCGCCCGGAAGACTTTATGTTCGAGGGCTACAACGGCGTGCAGTGCATCGAAGCGGGTGGTCCACCGGCGGGCACGGGATGCGGAGGCTACGTGACCGGCCAGACGGTGAAGCTGCTGAAGGAGCACCACCTGCTCGAGGATACCGACGTGGTGATCTTCGACGTGCTCGGCGACGTGGTGTGCGGAGGATTCGCCGCGCCGCTGCAGCATGCGCACTACTGCCTGATCGTGACGGCCAACGACTTCGACTCGATCTTCGCGATGAATCGCATCATTGCGGCCATTCAGGCGAAGTCGAAGAACTACAAGGTTCGTCTGGGCGGGGTGGTGGCGAACCGCTCGAAGGACACGAATGAGATCGACCGCTTCAATGCGGCGGTCGGACTGAAGACGATGGCGCATTTTCAGGATATCGACGCGATCCGGCGCAGCCGCTTGAAGAAGTGCACCATTTTCGAGATGGAAGATTCGCCTGAGGTGATTGCTGCTCAGGAGCAATACATGCTGCTCGCCTCGCGCATGCTCGACGACGTTGTACCGCTGCCCGCCAATCCACTCAAGGACCGTGAGATCTTCGACCTCCTCGGACTCGACTGATGCCTACGCAGCTCACCTCTGAAATCTCCGCGACTCCGGGTTCGTCGTTCGAGGCCACGTCGCCTGGGGGTTCGCACGCCACATCGGCGTCGTACCTCGAACGGCGGGCCTGGATCGGAGAGTACTTCGACCGCACCGCGTCGGCCGCGTGGAAGACATTGACGTCGGACGCACCGGTTTCGCGGGTGCGTGCCACGGTCCGCGCGGGACGCGACCAGATGCGGCACACACTGCTCAACTGGCTCAGCCCCGACCTGCACGGTGTCCGCATCCTCGACGCCGGCTGTGGCACGGGCACGCTGGCCATCGACCTCGCGCGGCGAGGGGCGGAGGTGGTCGCGATCGACCTCTCTCCAACGCTGGTGGATCACGCCCGGGAACGCGCCGAGGAAGCGGGGGTCTCGATCGATTTCCATTCCGGCGACATGCTCGACCCGGCGCTGGGTACCTTTGACCACGTTGTGGCCATGGATTCGCTGATTCACTACGACCTGCCGGAGATGATCGCCGCGCTCGAGGCATTGGCACCGCGCGTTCGCGAGCGGATGCTCATCACCGTCGTGCCGGGCACGGCACTGCTGGTGGCGCTGCGCGCGGTAGGCCGCCTGTTCCCGAAGGCTGACCGAGCGCCGGCCATCGTGCCGATCTCGGAGCGGGCGTTCCGGACCGGCCTTCTGGGATCGCGCGTCCTCGATACGTGGGGTATGGTTCGCACTCGGCTTATCGAGCGTGGGTTCTATCGCTCCATGGCGATTTCGCTGCATCATAGTTCGATGGGCGGCTCATCGGGCGCGGCGGCCTCCCGCCGCAGTTGACGATCACCGGTTTCGAGGGAACGACGTGATGGACGGTATGGTGTGGGGCATAGCCGGCTTAGGGCTGGCGGCGGCGACGGGATGGTTCGTGATGCGTCGTCGATTCGAAGTGGCGTGCACGATCGATCTCGAGTCGACGCACGACCACTTCCACGCGCACGTGGACCTCGATGGCGTGGAGGTCGACCCCGGTGATCAAGTCCTGGTACACAATACGCCGACGCACATCCCGTTCGGGACGCAGCGCACCTATGCCTCCCGGGCAACGGTGCAGCGCGCGAGCTGGCTGCGGCGGCAGTTCGTGAAGCTGACCGGCGGCACGGAACTGTACGAACTGTACGACGTCGGCTTCGAAGGCTGAGGAGACACACAGACCCTATGTACCCTACCGCTACCGAGTTGCCCGTTCGCGCGTACGACAACGTGAACGAGAGCACGAAGAACGCCCAGCAGGACGCGATCCTGGCTCCGCGGTTCTATACCACGGATTTCGCGAAGATCGACGCGCTCAGGATCAAGGCCGAGCACCAGCAGATGTGGGACGACATTCTCGCGGAGTTCCGCCGGGATCCGAACAAGAACCACTTCAAGCGCAACGAGGAATTCGACGTCGATCTTTCCGCGATGGACCCCGAACTGCGCGTGCAGTTCGTGGAGTTCCTCGTGTCCTCGGTGACGGCGGAATTCAGCGGTTGCATCTTGTACGCGGAAATCAAGAAGCGGATCAAGAATCCCGAAGTGCGTGAGCTCTTCGGCTTCATGAGCCGCGATGAGGGACGTCACGCCGGCTTCATCAACCATACGCTGAACGACTTCGACGTCGCGGTCGATCTCAGTTTCCTCACGAAGGCGAAGAAGTACACGTTCTTCCAGCCGAAGTTCATCTACTACGCCACCTACCTGTCGGAGAAGATCGGGTACGCGCGCTATGTGACGATCTTCCGCAATTTCGAGAAGCAGCCGGACAAGCGCTTCCACCCGATCTTCAAGTGGTTCGAGAACTGGTGCCTCGACGAGTTCCGTCACGGCGAGGCCTTC
>NZ_JBDNFF010000035.1:0-41258 GCF_041689975.1 Gemmatimonas sp. | reverse complement strand
GTCTAATCCGTCATTTCCGTGTTCCAGCTGGTGTTGGTGCTGTTGTCACGGACAAGCCGGACCGACGAGCTGCATGTGCTGTAGGATCGGTAACGGCTGGAACACGGAACCGGCGGATTCTGCGGAACCGCACGGATAAGCCAATCGGCGTCTGTGTGCCGTTCGACCACGGCGGGCGCCGAAAGCTCTCGGGGAGAATGTGACGCAACCCTGTCTCCGAACACGTCCGACCCTATCGCCAATCGAATTTCGGCGCAAACATTCATGTCTGCCGACTCGTTGCGATTTTCGGTCGGTCCCACCGAATCACCTCAGGAGCATTTCGATGAAGCGTACCATGCAGGTCGCGCTCGCGACGGCCGCACTCGCCCTCGTGCCACAGTTGGTGCAGGCGCAGGAGATGGAGAAGTCCACCGCCGTGAAGGGTGGCATTCAAATGAAGGGCTGGATGGGGAAGGTTGACGGCAAGGAAGCCAAGGCCGGACTGACCGTCGACAGCGCAAAGTTTGTGGCTATGGGCGCGGGCATGCACGCCACGACCGGCCCGGCGATCACGTACTGGAACCCCGAGATGAAGGGCAAGGGCGACTACGTCGTGAAAGCCACGTTCTCCGAGCGTGAGTACATGGGACTCAACAACCATCCGCACCCGTACGGTATCGTCATGGCCGGCAACGACATGGGCACCGACAACGAGTCCTTTCTGTATTGCGCGGCGTACGGCAACGGCAACTTCATCGTGCGCGGCATGGGCCCGGCGCCATTCCAGATGAACGGACCGCGTGGTGGCATGAGCGACGCCGTGCACAAGGCCGAAGCGAAGGGCAAGCCGGTAACGCAGGAGATCGCGATGCAGGTGAAGGGTGACAAGGTGTCGTGCATGATCAACGGCACGGAAGTGGCCACCTACAGCAAGGCCGAGCTGGTCGCGGCTGGCAAGCTCAAGAGCACTGATGGTGCCGTTGGATTCCGCATGGGTCACAACACCGATGCGCACATTGCCGGCTTCTCGATCGGCAAGCCGTGAGTAACACCGACACGGCGGCGCGCCAGTTGGACCGGCTTCGCGTCGCCGTTGTCGGCGCTGGTGCCATTGGCGGCGTGCTCGGTGCCCGTCTGCAGCAGGCCGGCCACGATGTCACGTTCATCGCTCGGGGCGCCACGTTGGCCGCTTTAAAGACACGCGGTCTCGTTCTTGAAAGCGTCGACGGCAACCTCACGTTGCCGTCGGTGCAGGTTACCGCCGATCCGAGCACCTTGGGCGTCGTAGATATCGTGCTCGTGTGCGTGAAGGCCACGCAGATCGCGAGCCTCGCACCGTCGTTGCGCCCGCTGGTCGGACCGTCCACGGCAGTGATCCCCGTCCAGAATGGGGTGGAGGCCAGCGGACTCTTGGCGGCCGCCTTGGGAGAGGGCAACGTGCTCGAGGGGTTGGGCCGGGTGCTGGTCGAGCAGGTCGACCCCGGACACATCCTCCACACCGCCGTCACCCCCATTGTCGAGTTTGGCCGCCGGGCCGGGGCGCCTGTGCAGTCGGCGGCCTATGTCCAGATTGACCGATTCGCCGCCGCCCTCCGGGGAGCCGGACTGGTCGCCATCCTGCCCGACGACATGGGTGTCGCCCTATGGGAAAAGTTCTTGTTTATCGAGCCCATCGGGGCCGTTGGTGCCGCCGCGCGCGTACCGTTCGGGGTCGTACGATCGGTGCCGGAATCACGCGCGCTGATCGACGCGGCGCTGCACGAAGTGCGAAAAGTGGGTCAGGCCGTTGGTGTGGCGTGGCCAGCCGATAGTATGGTTCGGGTATGGGCGCGCTACGATAGTCTGCCACCAGACGGTTCGACATCGTTGCAACGCGATCTCATGGCAGAACGACCGTCGGAGTTCGACGCACAGACCGGTGCCGTGGTGCGTATCGGACGTGCGCATGGCGTGCCAACGCCGGTGCACGACGTGCTGTATGCGGTGCTGCTGCCTACCGCGCAGCGCGCGACATACTGACCGACACGGACCGGTACCGATCACCCTTCGGACTCTCGACACACGAATCTGAACCGTGTCGCGCGCGGTGCTCGTCCATTGGATGGTGACCGCGCGTGGCGCATGGTCGCCATCTTCTGCCGACATGCTGAAACGCTCGGGCACGGGCGTTGCAACGTTTTCCAGCGACTTGGGTGATCCCGACGTAATTTCCATAGAGATCCGGCCTCCCGTCCTGCCGAATCATCGAACGAAGTGACTGGGCGACGCTATCGTGCGTCGCGATCCTTTTAGGAGTAGCCGGCATGAAGCTTCTGCTCGTGTTGTCCGGAATGATCACGTCGGTGACGATGGTTGCATCGTCGCCGCCGCCGACCAATCCGGTCACGACAACATCCGCCACACGGTCAACGCGCACGGACGTCGCGACGTCGGTGTCGGCGACGATCAGCACACGGCCGAGCGGCAGATTGCCTGCTGCACACCCGGTGTTGCATCCGATGCGTGCCACCAACACCACGGGTCGTGCGTTCACGCGTGCATCCGCCGGGGCGCGCGGCATCACGATGGGTGCGCTCGATGATGTAGTGCAGCAATATTGCGCCGGGTGTCACAACCCCAAGCAGCGTCGTGGTAATCTCGATCTCAAGAGCTACTCCGTCACGTCGGCGAGCGCCGCGTTGCCGACCTCGGAGAAGATGATCCGTAAGCTGCGCGCCCAGATGATGCCGCCGCCCGGATCGAAGCGTCCCACGGGCGACACCCTCGAGGCGCTGGTCGAAACACTCGAACGCGTGGTCGATGGGGCCGCGCCGGTCAATCCGGGTACGCGCACTTTCCAGCGCTTGAACCGCCCCGAGTACGAGCGCGTGATCCGCGATCTGCTCGGCCTCGAAGTGACATCCGGCGATTGGCTGCCGCTCGACACCAAGAGCGCGAACTTCGACAACATCTCCGATGTGCAGTTGCTATCGCCCACGCTTCTCGAAGGCTACCTGAACGCGGCCGCCGCCGTGAGCCGCATGGCGATCGGTGATCGCAAGGCGCTCGTGAGTCAGGCCACGTACAAGACGTCGCCGTTCGCGTCGCAGCATCCGTGGGATCACGTGGAAGGCACTCCGTACGGAACGCGCGGCGGCCTGGTTCTGCTGCATATGTTCCCGGCTGATGGTGAGTACGAATTCCGGCTCAACGTCGGGGGTGGCGTCGGTCGCCCCATGGAAGATCTCGACATCTCGATCGATGGCGATCGCGTCGCGATGCTACGCTACGATCGAGGCATCGCGCGCAACGGGGAATCGGCCGATGCGCCGCTCGGCGCCGACTACATCCGTAGTGAGCCCATCAAAGTGAAGGCGGGACAGCGCAAAGTGTCCGTCTCGTTCGCAAAGTCGGCGGAAGGTCCGTACGAAGATCTGATCAAGCCGCACGAATGGTCGCGTGCGTCCAGCGGCACCGGCGCCGCCGGCACCACCGAGCCGCCGCCCCTCTTGGAAGTGTTCGTGGCCGGCCCGTATCGCGTGACGGGGCTCTCCGACTCGCCGAGCCGTAAGCGTATCTTCACCTGCGCGCCCACGGCCGCCACACAGCAGCGTCTTTGCGCCGAGCAGATTTTCACGCGCCTTGGCACGCGCGCCTATCGTCGCCCGCTCACCGCGAACGACAAGACGAGCCTGATGAAGTTCTACGATCAGGGAGCCAAGACAGGCGGTGACAACGCGTTCGAAGAGGGCGTGCGGCTCGGGTTACAGGCGCTGCTCGCCAGCCCCTACTTCGTGTTCCGCTTCGAGAAGGAGCCCACGACCACGGCCGCGGGCACCGACTACACAATCGACGATCTCGAACTCGCCACGCGACTGTCGTTCTTCCTCTGGAGCACGATCCCTGATGATCGGTTGCTGGCGTCGGCTCGTGCGAAGACGTTGCACACGCCAGCGGTGTTTCAGGCGCAGGTGAAGCGGATGCTCGCGGATCCGCGTGCCGAAGCGCTGGCCACGCGCTTCGCCGCGCAGTGGCTGCGCTTGCAGGATCTCGAGAAGGTGCACCCTGATGCATTCCTGTTCCCCGACTTCGATCTCAAGCTTGCGCAGTCGATGCAGCGCGAGACCGAGCTGTTCTTCGAAGACGTCGTCCGCAAGGATCGCAGCGTACTCACGATGTTCAGCGCAGAGTCCACATTCGTGAACGAGCGCCTGGCGCGTCACTACGGCATCCCGAACGTGACGGGTGACGGTTTCCGGAAGGTGGCCTACGCCGACGATCAGCGCCGTGGCGTGCTCGGTCATGGCAGCGTGCTGGTGCAGACGTCGCTCGGCAATCGCACGTCTCCGGTGTTGCGCGGCAAATGGGTGATGGAAGTGCTGCTTGGCACGCCGCCGCCGCCGCCGCCGCCCGACATTCCCGACCTCGAGCAGACCGTCGGAACGAAGGAAGGCAAGCAGCTCACCACGCGCGAGCGTATGGAAATGCACCGTGCCAATCCGACCTGCCGCTCGTGCCACAATTTCATGGATCCGATCGGACTTGCGCTCGACAACTTCGACGTGACCGGAAAGCTGCGGTACCGCGAATTCGGCGCGCTGCTGGATACGCGTGGTCAGCTGTACGACGGCACCGCGCTGACCACGCCGATCGATCTCAGCAATGCACTGCTGAAGCGGCCGCTGCCGCTGATGCGCAACTTCACCGAGAACCTGATGGCGTACGCCTTGGGCCGTCGTGTCGAAGACTATGACCAGACCACGGTGCGGACGATCACGCGTGACGCCGAACGCAACAAGTACAAGTTTTCGTCGTTCGTGATGGGTGTGGTGAACAGCAAGGCCTTCCATAGCAAGCGCGCCGAGCCGGTGTCGGCTGATGCGTCTCACAACTGATCGAACTTTCAAGGAGATCGACCCATGTCGTTCATGACGCAGAAAGCCCTCCCTCGCCGCACATTCCTTCGGAACATGAGTGCCGTCATCGCACTCCCGTATCTCGATGCCATGGAACCGGCCGGCCGTTTCCTCGCCAAGGTCGGCGGCGCCGGCGCGCCGCTGATTGGTCACAAGCGCCTCGTCACCATCGAATCGGTGCACGGTGCCGCCGGATCGAACACGTGGGGCGCCTCGAAGTATCTGTGGGCGCCGAAGGGTGTGGGTCGTGACTTTACGCTGAACCCGGACGGTGCGCTCGCGCCGATGGAAGCGTGGAAGCACAAGATGTCGATCATCAGCAACACCGACGTGCGCATGGCCGAAGCATTCGACGCGCCGGAAATCGGCGGCGACCATTTCCGCTCCAGCGCGGTATTTCTCACGCAGTCGCACCCCAAGCAGACGCAGGGCTCCGATCTGTACGTCGGTACGTCGTTCGATCAGATCGTGGCGCGCAAGATCGGTCAGGATACGCCGATTCCGTCGATGCAGCTGTGCATCGAGAATCTCGATCAGGCCGGCGGCTGCTACTACAATTACGCCTGCGCGTACACGGACACGATCAGCTGGGCCTCGCCGACCGAACCGCTGCCGATGATTCGCAACCCGCGCGCGGCGTTCGACCTGCTGTTCGGTGCCGGGTCGAGCAACGCCGACCGTTCGGCTCGTCGCAAGGACAACGGCAGCATTCTGGATTGGGTCGTCGGCGAGATGTCGTCGCTCAAGCGTGAACTCGGCGCCACCGACCGTCGTCGCGTAGATCAGTATGTCGAGAACGTACGTGAGCTCGAGCGGCGCATCCAGAAGGTCGAAGCGAAGAACGCAAGTGGTGACGAGCGTCTGCTGCCGGAAGCGCCGGCCGGCGTGCCCGATTCGTTCGAAGAGCACATGAAGCTGATGTTCGACATCCAGGTGTTGGCGTTCCAATCGGACATGACACGCGTGTTCTCGTTCAAGACCGGCCGTGATGCGTCGAGCCGCACGTTCCCGGAGTCGGGCACCAATAAAGGCTTCCACCCGTCGTCGCACCACGGCGGCCGCGAGTCGGCGATTCTCGAGTTCAATCAGATCAATCGCTATCACATGTCGATGCTGCCGTACTTCCTGCAGCGCTTGCAGGACACGAAGGAAGGTGACGGTACGATGCTCGACAACACGACGATCCTGTACGGCTCGCCGATGGCCGACGGCAACATCCACAATCATCGCCGGTGCCCGTTGCTGCTCATGGGTGGTGATACCACCCTCGTGCCGGGCGGCACACACCTGCGCGCGCCGGACGGCACGCCGATGGCCGACGTGATGCTTTCGCTGCTGCACAAGTACAACATCGACGTGCCGAGCTTCGGTGACAGCCTGTCGCCCTTCGCGCTCTACGCTTGAGACGAACCATGATCGATCGAAACGGAGTGCGGGTCGGTGTCGCCGGTGCGCTCGTGTTGTTGTCGGGCGTGCTGTCACCGATCGCGGCCCAGGATACGAAGTCGGTAGTCCGGGTGGCTACATCCAGGCTCGAGACCAAGCTTGAAGCGAAGCCGGCGGCGCGTGTGGCACCGGCCGTGGCCGAAGCTGCCATGAAGGGTGACATCGCCAAGGTGCGCGCGTTGCTGGCGCAGCAGAGCGATGTGAATGTGGCGCAGGGCGATGGCATGACGGCGTTGCATTGGGCGGCCGATCGTGGTGACGTCGCGATGACCGCGCTGTTGCTCCGCTCTGGCGCAAAGCTCGCGGGTACCACGAGGAACGGCGG
The DNA here is from genome assembly GCF_041689975.1 of Gemmatimonas sp. Lineage (GTDB taxonomy): Bacteria > Gemmatimonadota > Gemmatimonadetes > Gemmatimonadales > Gemmatimonadaceae > Gemmatimonas. The sequence continues at coordinate 34,610 of NZ_JBDNFF010000035.1, read as the reverse complement.
CTACACGCCGCTGCATGTGGCGGCGCGAGCCGGCCATGCGGCGGTGGTGCAGGCGCTGCTGGTGGCCGGTGCCGATGCGAACGTGCTCACGTCCACGGGTGCGACCGCGATGCATCTCGCGGCTTCGGCCGGTGATGCGGCGTCGGTGAAGGCGTTGCTGACGAAGAAGGCCGATCCGAACGCGCGCGAGTCGGCGTGGGGACAAACACCGCTGATGTTTGCGGCGGCCGAAAATCGTGGTGATGCGGTGCGTGCGCTGCTGGCGGGCGGCGCCGATGCGTCCATTCGCACGAAGATGGTCGATCTCACGGAGGAGTTGGCGCGACAGCAGGCGGCGGCGAAGAAGCGCAATGAGGTGCTCTTCTCGTATCTGCCGCAGAAGACGCGCGACTCGATCATAGACGCCTCGGCCAAGGCGACGGAGAAATTGATGGCCGATGCGGCCGCCGCACGCAATCGTGCCGCCGCTGCGTCGGGCATGGCGGCACCGGCGGCGCCTGCAACTCCGGCACCTGTTGTTGCCGCCCCCGCGCTCGCTGCGGTCCCTGTGGCTGCGGTCCCTGCTGCGAGTGCGCCGGCGGTTGCTGCGGCACCGGCGCCCAAGGCTGATCCTGCACTGCGTGGCTACAAAATCGGCGTGGCGGCTCCACCCACCGCAGATCTCACGCCGGCGCAGATCCAGCAAGCGATCGAAGCGGGTCGTGCGCTCTTCTCGGCTGGTCCGGTAGCCAAGTCCACCGAATCCGCCGAGCTGTTCGAAGGGCAGGTGTCTGGTTATGAAACGACCGTTGGTGGTATGGGTGGCATGACGGCGCTGCATCACGCCGCGCGACAGGGCAATACCGATGCGGCGCTGGCAATCCTCGATGGAGGCGCGAAGATCGATGAAGTGACCACCAGCGACAGTACCACGGCGCTGCTGATGGCGGCGATCAACGGCCAGTTCGATCTGGCGATGGTCCTGGTGAAGCGCGGCGCGAATGTGAAGATCGGCAGCAGTGCCGGTCTCACGCCGCTGTATTCGGCCCTGAACACGATGTGGGCACCGCGCTCGCGGTATCCGCAGCCGCAGTCGGTGCAGACACAGAAGGTCACGCACCTCGAACTGATGGACGCGATGCTGAAGGCTGGTGCGGATCCGAACGTCCGCCTCAAGAAGAACCTGTGGTTCTTTGCCTATAACAACTGCGGCAACGCCAACTGTGGACTCGAAGCGCTCGACGGCACGACACCCTTCTGGCGCGCGGCGTACGCGGTAGACGTCGAGGCGATGAAGCTGCTGAGGGATCGCGGTGCGATCGACACGCTGCCGTCGTTTCGCCCAGCCGCAGCCGCCCGCGCCAATAGGGCGCGAATCGCGGGTGGTGCAGGTGGAGCGGGTGGTCCAGGCGAGCTGCCTGGGGCGTTCGTGGTGCCGCCCGACATCGATTCCGCGTCGAAGGCCGTGCCTCCCGGTATCGGCGTGTATCCCGTTCATGCGGCGGCGGGCGTTGGTTACGGCAACGGCTTCGCTGGCAATTCCCATCGTCATGCCGCCGACGGGTGGATGCCGACCATGAAGTACCTCGTGGAAGTGCTGCATGCCGACGTGAATCAGCGTGATGTGAACGGCTACACGCCGCTGCACCACGCTGCCGCGCGCGGTGACAACGAGATGATCAAGTATTTGGTGAGCAAGGGCGCCGATCCCAAGGCCGTGGCCCGCAACGGCATGACCACGGTGGATATGGCGAACGGTCCGGTGCAGCGTTTACGACCGTTCCCCGAAACGATCCAGCTGCTCGAGAAGCTGGGCGCGAAGAACAGTCATCGCTGCGTGGCCTGCTGATTGCCAAGGGCGTCTTTCCATCGGTCGGGTCGCGTTCAACCACGACAGGACCCCATCACGCGCCCCTTCAACGTGAAGCCTCCGACGGCGAAAAGCTGTCGAGCTGAAGTTGTGCCATCCCAGTAGTGTCCCAACGTTTTTCAAAGGAGAACGAGTGGAATGGCCTCGAGATCAGAGTCTGAATGACTGGGTTGTGGCGTAAGTAGTTGATGGAGCGGGACTTGATCGAACAGGGCCACACTCAGGATCTGTAGAACTTCGTACACGCTCTGCCGGTCAAGTGGTAGACCTTGCTTCGCGATCCAGAGGTGTGTCTTCACCTGAACACGTGGGGACGCCACTCATGGTGTTGCTGTTCTTCGCGTGCCTTCGCGATCTTCGCGGACTTCGCGCGAACTGCGGTGCGTGCGGCTGCCTCGGAGCGGTCGGAGAGCCAGCTGGTTCGCGCGAAGCTCGCGGAGCACGCGAAGCGACGCGAAGAACAGCAAAATGAAGGAAAAGGGAATCGTGCCGACGGACGGGGGCGTGGCGAACCATCAATGCTGTTGTGGCTGTTCTTCGGTGCATGACGGTCCCGCGCGCCTCCGCGCAAAAGACCGACATTCAGCGCCTCGTCGTTCAAGTCGAGACCAGACAAAACGGCGCAGTTCCCCAGGAAAATCAACCACTTATACCGTTCCAATCCCAAAACGTTGGGACGCTACTGGTGCAATCCGTGAAGTGAGCGCGCGCGCCGTCAATGTAGGAACGCGCTCATCTTGTGGGGAAGGGAGAATCGTCCGTGCTGGCACGAACGCCCCGCTGCCACCTGCGCACATAGTGTCTGTCGACCGACGCCGGCCACCGTCACCGCCACAAGCGACGATCAGTTCTGCATCCAGATAAGCAGTGTGCCGCAGGGGGCGTTTCCACCGCGATTGAACTCGATGGGTGTGGACGCCACGGTGTAGAACTCGATTCCGGCGATCATGAAGGCATCGAGACTGCGAAGATCGAACAGCGGCAGTATCCCGCCGGTCTCGTATCGTACCACGTTGTCGACGATGACCTGCACGTAGCACCGCAACTTGCTCGGGTCGGCGTCAGGATGCAGCGTGATGTTACCACGCGCCGAGCCGGCCACGATCTTGCCATTCACATCCCACACGCGAAATCCGGCCACTTTGGAACGCAGTACGGCGTCGAGTGATCGCCCTTGCTGACGCACCAGTTCGTCGCGGGAGATGTATCTGCCCATCCCTGTCGCGCGTCGGCTTGCGAACTCCCCATACCACTCGTTGCGAGCATTCTCGCGATCTGCCATGCTGATCACGCGCTTCAGCACTCGCGGCAGCGGTTGGAGTTCCACGTCAACCTCGATCGGTAGACCCGACGTCAGGGAGACGGTGGCCCGAGCAGGCGTGTAACCCAGGGAGCGCACCAGCAACTCCTGTTCGCCTGCGCGCACGTCTTTCAGCGTAAACCGACCCAGCGAATCCGTGCGCGTCTCTCGCGCCGCAGTGAGTACCGCCACGACCGCGTCAGCGATCGGGCGTCCCGATTCCGTGCTCAGCACCCGTCCGCTGATCGAACCGCCTTGCGCAGACAGCAACGTCGAGCTCGTGAGCCCTGCGATCGAAGCAGCGATCGCGACCGCCGCGACCATCGCCCCTCGCGAGTTCACACGGAGGCAGAGCAGTGGATTCGTCCTCGGAGCGCTCATTGCGGTGTGCTTGCGTATGAGATCGGCACGCGCCTGCCAGGCACGATAACGCGAGGCGGAAGCTCAGGTAGAGCGCCTGGGCGGCAGGAGTGTTCTCGGATGAAGAAAACTCGTACGTCTCATGCCCGGCGTGAAGTAGCGATGGAACGAGTCGCCGTCCGACGAACGTACGATATCTGCGCGCTACGGCACTCCCCCGCGACCACAAGGGATACAACGGAGTGCGGGAGGGTCGGTTCGACTTGCCCGACGCCGCCCGGCGGCGTGACAAGACCGGCACGGACAAGCGATCCGCGCGAATGAGTGACTACCTGCTGCCAGTCGTGTCCCGACGTTTTGCAGAGGAGAACGAGGAGAAGGGGCTCGAAATCAGCGTCTGAATAACCAGGTGGTGGCGTACGTAGTTGATGGAGCGGGACTTGTGCGAACAAGGCCACACGCAGGATCTGTAGCATTTCGCACGCGTTGTCGGTCATGCGGTAGACCTTGCTTCGCGATCCAGAGGTGCGTTTTCACCGCGTACTCTCGCGATCTTCGCGGACTTCGCGCGAACGGCGGTGCTGACGGCTGCCACGGAGCGATCGGAGAGCCAGCTGGTTCGCGCGAAGCTCGCGGAGCACGCGAAGCGACGCGAAGAACAGCAACATGATGGAAATGGGCATCGTGCCGACGGACGGGGGGCGCGGCGAACGACCACGCCTGTTGTAGCGGTTCTTCGGTGCAGGACGGCCCCGCGCGCCTCCGCGCAAAAGACCGACATGCAGCGCCTCGTCGTTCACGTCGAGACCAGACAAAACGACGCCGTTCCCCACAACAAACCAACCACCTACACCGTTCTAATCCCGAAACGTTGGGACGCTACTGACCTGCTGCCGAAGATGCTCGATGAATCGTGTTCAGGCCTCACGCGGGCGATTGGCTGATGTGATCGATCAGGCGGGTCGTTGCCGGAAGCCCTACGACTGTACGCATTCAGCCTGCTCCGAGGTGGGGGTCCCGGTAACGTCTACTTCTTCTTTCAGTCCATTGACTGAAGAGTATTTGGACTAGCCCGGTCGTAGATCCTACGGCTTCTTCTCGCCGGCGAGGAGAAGCCCGATGTGGCTCTGCGCCTGCTGCAGCCCACCTTCGCCGTCGCCCCAACCGATGCGGCCGTCGGCGTCGTTGTCCGAGCCCGCGATGAACTGATCGCAGATGGAAACGAGCTGCGCCAACAGCGCGGCCGCCGCTGCGGCCGTCGTCGCGGCCTGAATCTGCCTAGCGATGGCAATGGCCTGATCAGCACGCGTCATCGCGCTCCGCGCGGCGGTCGCGATATGCGTGGCGTGGGTCTTCACGTTCGCTGATGCCGTAGGTTCCTTGGCCGCCAGCTCCACGTGCTGCGCAATGCCACCGGCCGCGCGCTTCATGCCGAAGCCCTTGCCGGGGCCGCTGGGAGCCTGCGTGGGGTCGATCGCATGAATCACGTGCCCCGCGTGCGTCTGCATGGACTGCAGATTGTCCGGCGTGCGCGCGGCAAACGCGGCGTGCTGTGCCGCGATCTTCGCTTCGACCAGCGCCATCGGTAGGAAACCGGATTTGTCGGGCGTATCCATGAAGCTCGAGACCACGTGGCCCAGGTGCGTGCCCACGAGTCCCGGAGGCAGCGACGACGCAGCTACGGCGCCCAGTGCCAACGGTGCGGCGGCCATCACGCCCGGCAGTGGCGCGCCCGTGACCACCGAGAGGATGCTGTCGAACTGGCTGCGCAGTGTCGCATTGCTGCTCACCATAAAACGACGCTTCGAGAACACGGAGTCGGCCATCCCCTTCGTGGCGAGCGCTTCGGTGATCATCTCGCGCTTCTTGTGCTGCAGCTCGAGCTGCGCCTCTTTCGTCTTGTTCTTCTGCTGGGCCGCCTTGTTGTCGCTCGAATCGTGAATGGCGGAGACGATCAGATGCGCTTCCACCAACGCTCGCACTTCGGCGAGCGTAAGAGGGGGTGCCACCGCTGGGGCGCTCTGACCGGCGCTCTGTGCGGCGAGTGGCGCAGTGAAGGCTGCGGCCGAAACGAGGGCCGCTGAGAAGGTCAGCGCCAGAACGGAAGACGGGCGGACAGGGAGGGCCATGGCGTCCGGGAGGTGAGAGTCGATCGGGGCCTGCGTTTACGCGCCCTGCGTTCACGCGCCCTGCGACACTATACGCATTCGACCCGCACTCCGCTCTGGCGAAGTAAAGATTTTGACGGCATCGTCCGGCATTACCGATCGATCACCCCCGAGTTCTCCAACCGTTCAACCGTTCCGAGGCACCGCAATGACCCGAGGCATACTCTCGCGCGCGCCACATCGCATCGCGATCCTGGGCGCCGCGCTGGCCAGCGCTGTGGCGTCCGTCGCCCTCAGCAGCACGGCCAGCGCCCAGGGTGGCGCTCAGCCCGCCACCGCCCGTGATCCGCGCAACATGGGCGGCGGTACCTGCTCGGCCAATCCGTACAACTGCGTAGATGCGGTGAATCCGCTCCGCGCGCCGGACACCGTGTGGATGGAAGAGATGACGTGGATGGACGTCCGCGATGCGATGAAAGCCGGCAAGACCACGGCGATCATCGCCACTGGTGGCATGGAGCCGAACGGTCCCTGGCTCGTGACTGGCAAGCACAATTATGTGTTACACACGAACTGTGACGCGATTGCGCGGAAGCTGGGCAATGCGCTGTGCGCTCCGATCGTGAAGTTCGTGCCCGAGGGCAACATCAGTCCGGCCAGCGGACACATGGTGTCTCCGGGCACGATCAGCATGCGTGAAGAGACGTTCCGCATGCTGCTCACCGATCTCGTGGCCAGCCTCAAGGCGCACGGCTTCACCAAGATCATCCTGATCGGGGACAGCGGTGGCAATCAGGCGGGGCAACGTTGGCTGGCCGATTCGGTGACCAAGATCTGGCAGGGAACGCCGATCGTGGCGCACATTCAGGAGTACTACGACTACGCCAGCGTCGCGAAACACATGGAGCAGTTCGGTATCAATCAGACGGTGGCCGAAGGGCTGCACGACGATGCGGAAATCTCGCTCAACATGTTCATCGATGATCCCAAGTCCATTCGCTACGACGAACGCGCCAAGGCGAAGCTGCTGACGATCAACGGGGTTTCCTTGGCCGACCGCAAGAAGGCGACGGCATGGGCGAAGCAGATCGTGGAGTTCCGCACCAAGGTCACGATCGAAGCAATCGACAAGGCCACGGCCAACAAGGGGACGCTTCCCGCACCGCCGCGTCGCACCGGCGGAAACTAGCGTCCGCGCGTCGGCATCACGGTATCTCGTTTCGATGCATTGATCGCGCGCATCCCGAACAAAGACTTTTCTTTGTTCGGGATGTGCCATGCTTTGAGTACGGTCAACGCGCGGAGTTGGCCCGCCGCGGTTTTTCCGTCGAACGGGGCGGGGCGGTCGTCATTTCGAATGCGACGACGTTATGCGTTCCGTCGAGCCCAGTTCATAACATCGGTGGATCGGCTCTGGGAATCGATCAGAACGTCGCCAATGTCTGCAGTCCGTACGTCATAACGTTGCAGGTGTTTTGCAATGCCTGCGCTAATCCGGGAGGCCACCTCTCCGTCATATGGCCCCCCCGTCTGTACGGAAACGTGCAGCAGCAACAGTGCCGCCCTCGTACCAATTCGGAACATCTCCCGCATGAGCCGATCAAGGTTGGGCATCTCAAATGTGGGATCATCCGTCATGTCGAACGCGTGTCGACACAACACGATATCAAACGTATTGCTCCGGAGAACACTCCCCCATTCCGAACCCTGCAGCGAGAGGACCGGTATGTTGGGGCATACCCGCTCCGCGAGGCGCGTCGCCCGGACCGCATAGCCCGCGACCGGCGACACGAGCGACAAAGACGCCAGGGTGGGGCAGGCGCGAGCCGCGCGGAGGGCTGCGCGCGGTGTGGGATAGCCGAGGATCGCAATGCGCTTTGGGACAGGGTCCAGCAGCGTTCCCATGAGCTCATGGACGGAAGCTTTTCGGGGGAAGTCGAGCCTGAGAACGGTTCGCCATGGGTCAGGCGCCGGCGCTACTGGGGTGCGGAGCGTTTGAAGCATGGAGGCAGACTTGGCAATGTTCGCGCCAACAGCAAGCTCGACAATAACCTTCTTTTTTTGCGGGCGACGCACCGCACCGGACAGTTCGTCAGCCCTATCAGACGAGGGGAGGACAACATGGCTCACCGAGGGTGACGAAGTAGCCTTCCCATCCAGTGCCTCAGCGTCATGATCGCATCGTCGTGGCGCTGTGGCGCTGTGGCGAAACATCTGGTGGCCTTCGAATTGCTAGACGTACCGTTCATGGTACATCGCGACGCCGCCTTTATCGAACATCCGTTTTCTCACGCGCACTCGCACGCCAGCGGGCAATCCCCACGCCCCGCATCGGCGGCTGTGCCCACCATGATCTGGCCAGATTTCGGACTGCCACCCGAGGCACAGGTCGACTCGCTGACGACCGTGCAGGTGCTGTCTCTGCACATGCGGCCCATGGATCTGCACAGCGCCTTGGCGACACTGCGCCTGACTGTCCGGATACCTACCAATGCGGCTGGAAGTCTAGACTTGGCGGTCGCGCCGGTGCACACCGATACGGCAACGGTTCGCATTCTTCGAACGCATGCTCACGAAAAAGGCTGTGACGCGAGTGGTTGCCAACTGCTACTCGCGTTGACCAGCGCTGGGCTGACGGAACTATCGTTCGACTTGCGGATCGCCGGCCCGAGAATTAGCATGCTTCCTCCCGCGTTGCATGTGCGGGCTACGGTGGTGACTCACGCCACGGGTGTCATCAACGAGGCCACGTCGATCAGGGTGCTTACGCCGCAATTTGCGCATTTCGGCTGAAGCCGATCAGTCTTTTCGGTGGACGCCGATCACTGCGTGAGTTAAACGCACGGGTCTTACTCCGGTCCACTTTCCCCGGGACGCTTTGCCCGAAGAACAGTGGTGCCAGCCTCTAGACTCCCGATGCGACGGATGTCCTAGGTGCTCCGCCAGTATGACCAGCGGCTCAGCCAGCGGGCAATAGCCCGAGCGCTGGGCATCCCCAGAGTCCCGTCCACGAGTACCTCCGCCGGTTTCGGGGGTTGGGCGTGGCGTGGCCCATCCCGGCGGCGCTGGATGATGTCGCGGTCGAGGCGCGGCAGCTGCTCTGGATCGAGTACACGCAGCGCCAGCCGACGGGCGATCAATACACGCAATGCGCCAGCACAATTACGAGTGAACGACGGCGCGGCGTCAAGGGTACACTGCCGGGAGAAGGCCTTCGTCGACGACCCCGGGCTCACGATGCCCATCGTGGATGTCACGGCGGGGGACACGCGCGAGGCGCAGATCTTTGTCGGCGCGCTGGGTGCCAGTCCTCTGATGTATGCCGAGGCGACGTGGACCCAGTCGCTTCCCGACTGGATAGGCTGTCATGTGCGGATGCTGGAGGAGTTCGGTGGCGTGCCGGCGCTGTTCGTGCCCGATCATCGGAAGGCGGGCGTCACGTCCGTGCTACGACGACCCCGTAGTGTATGCGACGTATCAGGATGTCGCGACGCACGACGGGACCGCGATCTTGACCGCTACTCGTGCGGCATCCGCGCGACAAGGCCACGATGGAAACTGCGGTGCAGATCGTCGAGCGCGAGCTCCTGGCGCCATTGCGGCACGACGTCTTTCACGCGCTCGCGGAGCTCCAGCACGCGATGGCCTTTGCGCTGGACCGCCTTAACGCGCGGCCGTTTCAGCAACTCGCCGGCAGTCAGCGCCGTGTCTTCGAGGCGACCGACCGCGCGGCGCTCCGACCGCTGCCGCCCGCGCGGTACGAGCTCGCGGTATGGAAATCGGCGAAGGTCAGCATCGACGATCACCTCTCCGTCGCGGGCCATTTGTACCTGTCCGGATCGCGTGCCTTATCGGTTCGTCGGCGCGCAGGTTACCGTGCGGCTCGAAGCCACGTGTGTCCGCGCGCGCGGCGCAGACGATGCGCGATCGCGCCGTTACATCGATCCTGGCGACGGCGCTCGACACGATCCCACTCGCCCCCGTTACGCCGACCACACCGCTCCCCGCCACGCATGCGCATGTTCGCGGTGCCCGTATTACGACCACGATACGACGGTCGTGGACGCATCCTTCCCGCTCGCCATCCCCGAGGCCCCATGCGGATCGAACAGACGCTCGCCACGCGGCACGCGCTCGAACTGTCAGGCAGGGCCGCCGCGCTCGAGGAACAGTGCGACGTACCCGATCTCGGGGCCCTCTCGTTTGACGAACGGCTCGCGCGACTGCTCGACCGGGAACACGCCGTCCGCCACCACCAGCGGCTCACCCGGCTGCGCTAACCGAATTTCTCACGAGGGTATTGCATCACGGCCGCTTCGCGTGGCATGAAGGGTTTGTCGAGAACACCTTACGCGCAATACGGAGACGGCCGTTATGTCCACAGTGTGTACAACCGAACCGTTGACGTTTCACGGGGTCGCGGGGCCCCAGGTGGTGGCGCGGTGTGATGGCGGCGCGCTGACCTCCAACGGCGGGGCCGTGCTGCTGCGCGAGGTGGACCGGGCGACGGGGGCTCCTGACGCAATGCACGGCGTGCTTCACGGATCATCGGGATCCCGCGCGCGTCACGCACACGGTGGCGTCGCTCGTGCGGCAGCGCGTGTACGGCTTGGTGCTCGGGTACGAGGATTGGCATGACCACGACGCGCTGCGCCGCGATCCGCTCGTGGCCGCGCTCGCCGAATCGGCCGATCTCGGCGCGCCGGGTGCGGGCAAGCGCACGCGCAATCGTCTCGGATTGCGCGGCGCGACCGTCGCCGACCGCGAGCGCGACCAGAAGATCACGGTGGATCACGACGCGGTGGATCGCCTGTTCGTGCACGCGTTCGTGCAGGCGCACCCGACGGCGCCGGCGGAGATCGTGCGGGATCTCGACGCTACCGATGATCCGGGGCACGGCGCACAGGAAGGGCGCGTTTTTCACGGCGATTACGGGCACTATTGCTATCTCCCGCTGTACATCTTCGCGGGCGAGCACCTGCTGTGCGCCGACAGCGGCTTCTGCCGCGACGCGCTGATGACGTGGTGTGAAACGCACGCCGTGGACTACGTGTTTGGGCTGGCTAAGAATGCGCGGCGGATTGCGCTGATCCAGGACGAACTGGCCGCCGCCGCAACGCAGTGCGCGACCACGGAACGGCCGGCGCGGGTGTTTGCGGAGCGCACGGATCGGACCGTGGACCGCTGGTCGTGCGCGCGGCGCGTGATCGCGAAGGCGGAACAACTGACGCCCACCACCACCGACGGCGAGGGAAAACGGAATCCGCGCTTCGTCGTGACGTCGCTCCCGCTCGCGGCCGGCGACGCACGCACGCGCTACGAAGACGTGTACTGCGCGCGTGGCGAGATGGAGCATCGGATCAAGGAACAACAGCTGGGCCTTTGTGCGGATCGCACCAGCGCGGCCACCTTCCGCGCGAATCCACGGCGGCTCTCCTGCTCCTCCGTCGCGTACGTGCTGCTCGCGGCCCTGCGGCGGCTCGGCCTCGCGGGCACGGCACTCGCCAAGGCGCAGTGCACCACGATCCGTCTGACGCTGCGGAACATCGGCGCGCGGATCCGCGTCACCGTGCGCACCGTGTGGCTCGCGCTCGCGCGCGGGTGCCCGCACGCAGCGCTCTTCGCGCAGGTGCACGCGAAGCGGCATCGATGTCCGACGCGCGCGTAACCGTGCGCTCAATCCGCACCGCGGATCACGCCAATCCCTTAACACGGCCGTGTCACGACCCCGTCACCAGCAAACCCACCGAAAACCCCGCGCGCAGGCGCGCCGTCAGCGCCGCTGCCGCCCGATCACACCGCCGTCAAGGCCAAAACAGTCGCCATTTTCCCCAACGGAAAACCTCGACCCCGCGCGCGCGCCGCGAGCGGTCGATCTCACGCACCGGTGAGAAATTCGGGTTAACTGGTCCGTCTGCGCTATGCGGCGTGTGTCGAAGATGTGAACCTCCGTACGACGCGTGGCCTGCAGCGGCATCGCTTCCCCAACTCGTGGGTGGCGACTGGATCCGCCAACATCGGACGCTGGTACTGGTCGGTCCACGAGTACAGCGAACTCGTGGCTCGCGTGCGCCCTCGGCCAGAGTGCGTGCCGACAGGGGCATACCGTCCAGTACGTGCGCGTGCCCCGCCTCTTGGGGCAAGCGCTCGTGCATGCGCGCGCGGATGCACGTATGGCAAGGTGATGCAGATCGTGGCCAAGACCGACCTGCTGATCTTGGACGATTGGGGCTTGGCCCCCTGAGCGACCCGAAACGCCGCGATCTGCTGGAGCTGATCGAAGATCGGGCCGGCCGCCGCGCCACGCTGGTGACCAGCCAAGTGCCGATTGAGCGCTCGCACGAGCACATCGGCGACGCCACGTATGGGGACGCGATTCGGGATCGCCTCGTGCACCACGCCTACTGCCGCACGCTCACCGTGGGCTCCTTGCGCCGCCTCCCGGCGACCGAATCTTCCGCCACATAACCCTCACCCCATACCGAGCGCTCAGCGCACGCGGTGATCGGCTACGACCGAAAGGGGTGATCGGTTTGGACCGAAACCAGTGGTCGGCATCGCCGCACTACGCACAATTGGGATGGCTTGGTGAGGTTGTCCCGTGGCATGCATAACACACGCGCGCCGATTCGGTGCTCAGACCACAGGCTCTGACGCCGGGAGCCACAGCACGAATTTCGCGCCTGGAGAGTGTTCTTCCTCAACGCGCAACGTACCGCCGTGCGACTCCGCACATCGGCGCACCGCCGTGATGCCGAGTCCGGTGCCGCCGGTTTCATGGCGGGTCGTGACATACGGCTGACCAAGGCGGGCTGCGACGTACGGCGCCAACCCTGGGCCGTCGTCGGCCACCGCAAGGGCAACGCCACCGGCTTCCAAGGTCGCCGACACGGTGATGCGACCTTTGCCGCCAAGCGCATTGCGAGCATTGAGCACAAGATTGAGCAGTGCCTGTTCGAGTTGCGCCACGTCGATCAGCACCGTGGGCAGATCCGGCGCGACGTCGACATCCAACATCACGTGCGCGGGGAGAATGTTCGTCAGGAACGCGGCCTGGGTCTGAAGAAACGGCTCAACGGCGATTCGCTCGCGAATGCCAGCGGAATATCGTCCATAGCGGAGCAGGGACCTCGTTAACCGGGTGGCGCGCGACGTGGCTGACTGCGCGGCGGTAAGTTCGCGCAACGGCGCCCCCTCACGCGCTGCAACCGACAGCAGACAATCCTGCACCACTGCCAGGAGCCCGGCCACGTCGTGCGTGACCTCCGCTGCCAAACGGCCAAGGGAGCCAAAAGCGCCGGACAGCGATGCGTGCTGCGCCGACGTGGGGCGCCCGCGAATATCCCGGACGACCAGCGTACACGAAAGGCGGTCGCCACTCATTGCTGACGAGGCGTTGATCTCCACGGACACCGTCGGGAGTCCACGAAGCATGGCCTCGAATCGCACCACGGCGCCGGGGGTCGTGGTAAGACTCGTGAGCAACTCACGCACCGTTCCTTGTTCCTGCGCCACAACGAGGTCAGCGAATGGCACTCCTTCCCAGGCTGCCGTCGCGAGTCTCATGGGGTCTGGTAGTGGTGTCAACCATGCGCGCATCGCTTTGTTCGCAAATACCACGCGCGTGGTATCGTCAAGCAGGACAATGCCGTCGGGCGCTTGCGAGACGAGCTGCTCAAATTGTCGCCGCCGCCCCACGTCACGACGGGCGCGCCCGAGTCGACAGGCGGTGGACACGCGCGCGCGCAATTCCTCGCGGTCAAACGGTTTGGCGATGAAATCGTCCGCCCCGGCAGCCAGCCCGCGGAGGCGATGTTCGCGGCTGTTGCACGCCGAGAGTAGGATGATCGGCACGTCGCCAATTGCCAGATCGCCGCGAAGACGTTCGGCTGTCTCGAAGCCGTTGAGCACCGGCATCATCACGTCGAGGAGCACGAGGTCCGGAGCGAAATGCTCCGCCAAGCGAAGCGCTTCCTCGCCGTCGTGTGCGAACACCAAGGTCGCTCCCAAGGGACGCAGGACGTCCCGCAGGACCTGACGGCTGATCGGGTCGTCGTCGGCGACGAGCAGGACGGGCGCGGGTGCGTCACCGTGATGGAGCATCTGGTCGCTCGACCTGTTCTCCGGCGCCGTGGTCACCACGCGGCGGACGACCGCAGGTCCATCCCCGTATCGCTGGCCGGTCCCGCTGGGCTGCGTCCCGGGGCGGCTTCGTTGAACGTGCGGCCCGACGAGGCAGACACCGCGCTCAACTGGTCCAGTCGCCGATGTCCACTGGCGTGGATGTCCAGCAGCACGGGCAGCTGACGTGCTGCGACCGGTCCGTAGACGCCTTCCATGAGCAATTTCGTGAGCCCCAGAATGGCACTCAGCGGCGTACGGACTTCGTGACTCGTTGCCGCACGCGTGGCGTCGCATCGTGCGCGAAAGTTAGTCCGGGAGCAGTTCGCGAGCGGTTTGTCCACGGCGCCCAGCGGGGAGCGCACGGACTCCCGCACGAGGCATTCGGCGAGGAGGGTTGCGATCTCAGCCATCAGCGGATGACGGAATCCCGGTGGCGCGCAATGCCGCGGCGCCACCAGCACTAACTGGCCCACGGGTGAGTCGCGGTCCCGCAGGTGGGTGCCGAGCAATAACACGGGCATGTCGTCGGTCGTGAGACAGATATTATGCGTTGCGATCGTTAGGCGACGGCGTAGTTCACTGGTCCAATACACGGCCGCGGTGTCCGCCGTTCGTTGGCTGAAACGCGCGACGACAGGAACGAGATCCCCCGAATGCTCGATCTTAAGCACTACGAACGCCGTGAGTTTGTCCGGCACCAGCTGCTCCGCTAATGCCTCCAGCTCGGCGCGAAGTGGAGCGCGCGCGAGGGCACTCGTCGTCAGTCGGAGCAGTGCCGAGGCCCTCGGGTTGAAGGATTCCTTACCGTGACCGAGCGCCGCCTTTTTGGTGTGCCGCACGATCGTGCTTCCCAAACGCGTCACGGCTGGTTGCTGACGGGCCACGCGACGGGCAGGTCATCGCACGTTGCGTGATCACGCACATCGGGCATCGGTACGGGAGCCACGGCTGACGTCATCGCCGATGAGGGGAAGATGTCGTCCACCACGTCGTGCGCCGTGTCCTCCTCGCCGGACGGTTCGTCTACGGCCAGTCGGGCGCGGCCTCGTTCTGCCAATTTCCGTCGTAAGGTGCGCACGTTGATGCCCAGCATGCTGGCGGCACGCGTTCGGTTGCTGTGCGCCTTCTGCAAGGCGCCGTCAATCAGGACCTGCTCCGCGTCACCAAGATCGAACCCGCGTAGCACCGCGGAGACCTCGGGCGTTTCGCAGCGCGTACACGGAACAGGAGCGAGCGGCGTCACCAAGCTGCTCGGCGCGGAGACCACCGACTGCCCTTCCGGCTCCGTCTCCGCCACCCGCAGTCCCCGCCCCGATCCTTCGAAAACGTTCCACGTGAGGACTGGCCCTTCGCTGAGGAGTACGGCCCTATAGACGGCATGCTCGAGCTCCCGCACGTTTCCTGGCCAAGGCAATTCACACAGACGCTCAAGGCAGGCGGCGTCGATACGATCGACCTTGCGTCCTGACTCCTCAGCAAAACGCTGCACGAACGAATTCGCGAGTACGACGATATCGTCCGGCCGCTGCCGGAGCGGTGGAACGCGCAGGTTGACGACGTTGAGCCGGTAATACAGGTCTGACCGAAAGGTGCCGGCGCCCGCGTCCGCTGCCAGATTGCGATTGGTGGTCGCGAGCACCCGCACATCGACGTTGAGAACGCTTGAACCACCCACGCGCTCAAACTCCCGTTCCTGCAGCACCCGAAGGAGCTTGGCCTGAAGGTCGAGTCGCATTTCTGATACTTCGTCGAGCAGTAACGTGCCTCCATCGGCTCGTTCGAAGGCGCCCTCCGAGCGTCGCACGGCACCGGTGAAGGCACCACGTTCGTGGCCGAAGAGGGCGCTTTCGATCAGTCCCTCCGGGAGTGCGGCACAATTGAGCCGGATGAAGGGCCGGCGGGCTCGGTCGCTCATGTCGTGCAGGGCGCGGGCAAAGAGTTCCTTGCCGGTGCCGGATTCCCCTTCGATCAGCACGGTGGCCCGCGTGGAAGCGACAGCCGCGATGGTACGCATGATTTCACGCAGCTGAGGGGAATTCCCCAGGATGCGCCGGGAGGCATGCGCTGACGTCACCTCCGCCCGCAGTGTATCCACCTGCTTCCGCATCGTCACCAACTCGAGTGCCTGACCGAGAGCGGCCTCCAGCTGCGCCCGAGCGACGGGTTTGGCGAGATACGTCACGGCGCCCGCGCGCATCGAGGAGACGGAGTGTTCTATAGACGCGAACGCCGTCACGACGATGAACGGACACTGATGCCCTTGATCGCGCACGAGAGTCAGTAAATCTGCTCCCGTCATGCCAGGGAGCTGGAAATCGGTCACCACCACGTCAACATCCCGATTGGCGAGCACGCCCAACGCGTTGGCGGGTCCCTCGGCCCGTAGTGCCGTGTGACCAAGTGCCAGCAGATGGTTCGCTACTGCAGATAGGGCCAGTGGATCATCGTCGATACACAAAACCGTCGCCACGTGTCTGACATTCTCCTATCGAGAGACAAAATGTCCTGCCAGCGCAGGGGCAATTTGTCGTCTCGATCGTAATGGTCTGTTTCTTTAGGCTCTTTTGTCAGTGTTCTCCACCGATATGCCGGGATGGCAAGCCCAACCATAAAAATATAACAAACTTCGTGCCGTAACCTAAAATAGCGCACTTTTTGTCCGGGACTCTGAAAAAGAAGGGACAGGAATGTCCCGTTCGGTGGAATTTTGGCCACAAATCTGCGGAAGGTGGCGCCTGTTGACCTTCGCCATGAGGACAACGGGCGCGTGGGATGGTGAGGGCGCCGCGAATGTTCTCTGGCACAGCAAATGCCTTATATGGCTGAGAGCGCTCTCTGATGTGCCCCTTCCTTCTCGTCGCCGCCTCGTCGGGCCGACTCGACTGGCCGGCCCCGACCAAGAGCCCAAGAGTATCTCGGGGTAATCGGTTGGAGACGAGGGATCGTCCGGGGTAAGCCGTTTGCGGCCGCACGTGGTGTGTGTGCGCCGGTCACCGGAGGTCAACGCGTCTCCATCGGCATAGACCTTGGCGGCCACGGGGCAGTGTCCGCGAGCTCGAAAGTGGACGCCTCCCGGTGTCCGCCGATGATCAAACAGAGGGTTGGCAACGCGCCAGGGAGTACCGTGCCGCGTCTGCGTCTGCGTCAAGCAGCATCCACTGCGTTCCGCCTTCACGGCAGCTCCGCACCCGCAGGTACGGGCGATACACTCACCTCCGGAATATCCGGTCTACTTGCTCTTCACCATATAGGAGTGAGACGCGAAGCCATGTCCGAAACACATCGGTCGGAACAGATCGACAAATCCATCGTGATTCTTGGGGGCGCCAAGCCTCTTGCCCGCGCGCTAGCCGTGAGTTTGATGCGGCAACCGGCTACGCGAGTGGTGCTAATGGATCGCCCGGATCCTACGATCGCGCTTCTCGACGAGCGCACTCCCTTGCTCGGTCGCGGCGCTGATGGTCATGAGCTGCATTCGTGGCGGGAGCAGTTTGGCACCGGCAAAGTGGCCGGTGCATCGGTGGGGCACGACTCCATGGCTTGGACGGTCGGGTCACTGGGGTTGCTGCGGCCGGCCAGAATCGTGCTGTGCGTCGCCCTTCGCTCGCAGCCATCGTTCCATGTTGGCCATTGGTCACCGATTGCCGCGCTCAGTGACGAACTTGCGGGATTTCTTGGTGCGGTGCGCGAATACACGCGGCTTGTGCGCCTCGGAGATGCCCCGATGCCAACTGTCATGGTCTGTATCTCCGGTGTCTCGGGTGCATCATCGGTGACCAGCGTGTCACGCTTGGCCCAAGCCCTGATCGAGGAGCAATTGGGGGACCTCGGGCCCGAGGTCTCTGTCGTATTGATGCCCCGACTGCTGGGCGCGGGGCCCGTCGCGGATGCCGATTTTCAGTTTGTACTGCGCCGACTGCTGCTGGGAGGCATGTTACGGGTGGACACCGAGCAGCCGCTCCCGCAGTGGATCGATCAAAATTATGCGGCGCAGCTGGTGGACGCCGTGCTCACCGCAGACCAAGCGGGGAAGCAACGCCGAGCCATGAGTGCCGTTTCCGAAAATCCCTCAGGCGCTCTCATGCTGCCGGGATACGCCGGTTCACTCGGGTACCTCGCGAGGATCGCCGCCGACGAAGTCGACCGCCTGCTGAGCGATCCCGTGCTGCGACGGTGCGAGCTCGTTGACCAGTGGCTGCCGCGTGAAGCCACCGCCAGCGTGTCCAGCGCTCTGGCGGATGCGATCCGCCTTGCCGTTCGTTGGAATGTCGCCAACGTCTAGATGATCGGTCGCGCGTTCGCCTGAAGCACCGTCATGAACGCGACGAAGCCGGCCGCGCTGATGCTGACGAGGACGGTGTCTCCCTGACGGTGCCGGCGCGTGAAAACTGAGGGATGGTAGCTCAAGGCATTGTGGCGCCGCGCGGTACTCCGGAATCCCCGCGCACGGTCCGCTTGCTGGTTGTTGGTGCCCACGCACTGCCCAGCGGTCATCTGGCCCTGTTCATTGGCTAGGACCTCGAGGTGCCCTATGTGCGCTTGATGATCCGTGTTCCAGCAGTGATCGATCTTTCCGCACCCGCAGATCATCGGTCCGAATGATCCGGTGAAGCCGGTGGCGGGCCACCGCCACATCTGACCTGCAGGCACTCCGACGCAGCGCATGCGCTGCGTGCGCGCCAGGCATCCTTGTCGATGTTCGCGACGCGTCTGATACCCGTGCGCCCTAGAGCGTCGCGGTGTGGCATTCTAAATATTGAGAAATTAAGGCACGTCGCCCGGTATAGATTCACGAAGCGGCGTTGAATAACCACGCCGGCATCCTTGGGCAGTCACCATGCACGGCGCGTACCAATACCTGCGATCGTTCGCAGACGCCCTGTTCTCTGCGGAACGAGGCCACGCCGATACGTTCCACGTACGATTGCTCCTCTTAAGCTCAGAGCACGATGAGCCCTCTCGTTTTATCGCCGCAACCGGCCCCCGGAGCTCTCATCGCCTTCGCGAGGGAAAGTCCCATCACCGGCAGAATCGTTGCGAATGATTTCGCTGCGCACGGCGTGCGCGTGCTATGAGTGGACCACTAGGCGCGCTGTCGTGCGGTGGGAGCGAGCGCCGGCTGCCCCAAGCCCGCACGGCTGCGCGATCTGAGAAGTTTACTATGCGACCTTTCGAAGACTGAGCGACACGTATGTCTCCACTGAACACGTTCAACTATTTCACCGATCCGATTCTTCACGCTTTCGCGTCCAGTCTGGAAGTGACAATCGGAGTGGTGGACATGGAAGGAAAGCTCGTGGCGGCAAATGCCGGTGCGGCAGAGTCGGCGGGGTGCCCGCTGTCCGAGTTGATTGGGACCTATCTGTGGGATGTCGTCTTCCGCCCCGAAGACGAGCCGATGATTCGCCAGACACTTGCCGCACTGGCGGCAGGTGCCCCCGCAGCCACGGTCGATAGTCACTGGCGTCGCGGGAATGGCTCGTTGCGCATCATGCGATGGGTGAACTTGCCAATGCGCGACGACGAGGGCGTCGTGCGTTGGGTGATTGGCATGGGCCGCGAGGCGACCGTGCACGAAGCGCTGCGGATTTGCGCACTCGAAGCGGAGCAACACGTGCGCCTTCTCGTGAAGCCGGTCGATGAGCTGTTTTACATTGCGGACGTGGTCAACGGACGAATGACGTACGCAAGTCCGGGCGTCGAATGCCGGTGGGAATGTTCGGGCAACGACTTGCGTACCGACGTGCGTCGCTTTCTGGATCGCGTTCATCCGGATGACCGTCCGGCGATGGACCGGGCCCGCGACCAGCAACTGCACGGCCAGCGCACGGAAGAGGAATATCGATTGCTTTTTCCCGATGGTCGCATTCGCTGGATTCGCGATCGCTCGTATCCCATTTTCGGCTCCGCTGGCGAGATCCTGATGGTCGCTGGCATCGCGAGTGATGTCACTGCGCATCGCGAAGCCATGGAACGTCTCGCCGACCGGGAACAGCTTCTCAGTGCAGTTTTCAATCGGTCATCCCAGGCGCTCTGGCTGCTATCACCCGATGGGAAAGTCCTCGAATTCAATGACGCCGCGGTCGCAATAAGCTCACCCGTCGGCATCGCGTACTTCCAGGAGTTGTCGTGGGCAAGCGCCGGGGATCACGAGCAAGCGCAAGCCCTGCAACGGCTCGCAATGCGCGGCGAATGCGCGCGGTACGATGTCTCACTCCGCTCGTCCGACGGCCGGCGTCTCGTGCTCGACCTGTCGATGCAACCAGTGCACGCGCCTGCAGGCGAGATACGGTACTTACTGGCCGAGGCACTGGATATCACGCAACGAGTGCGCGAACGCCAGGTTCGTGATGAGGCCGAACAGCGTCTGGCGCTCGCCATTGAGGCGACCTCCGAGGGCGTGTGGGATTGGAATCTGCGCGATAGCAGCGCGTTCTATAGCCCTCGATGGTGCCGTAACCTCGGGTATGTACCGTCGGACGTGAGCCCCACTGTGCAGGCGTGGTATGCGCTGGTGCATCCCGACGATTGTGAGCGCGCATGTGAAGCGGTTCGCGCCTTGATCGAGGGGCGGATCGAAGCGCTTCGACTTGAAGTGCGACTGCGAAAGGCTGATGGCGATTGGTTCTGGTCCCTTACTCGCGGGCGCATCGTGCAACAGGATGCCCGCGGGCAACCACTGCGGGCTGTCGGTACTGATACGGACATCGGGCACCTCAAACAGGTCGAAGAGCGCATCCGCTCGCTCAACGAGTCCCTCAAGGAGCGTGTGCGTGATCGCACAGCAGCCCTCGAAGAGGCAAGTCGGGCAACGGATGAATTCCTTGCCGTGATGAGCCATGAGTTACGCACGCCGCTGATGGGTATTCTGGGTGTGGCGGAGTCGATCAGTGAGGGTATTTATGGAACGGTGACGACCAGCCAGGTCGACGCGCTCGGCCTGCTGAATACCAGCGCCCAGCAACTCCTCGCTCTCATCGGTGATGTACTCGATCTCGCAAAAATCGACGCCGGTCGTTTGCCCGTATCGCTGCATCCCACGAGTGTTCTGATGATCGTGCGCGAAGCGGAAAGCCTGATACGCACAATGTTGGTGCCGCGCGGTCAGTTGCTGCAGATCACGATTCCTCGTGAGACCGGTCTTTTTGACGTAGACGCGCTTCTCGTGCGGCAGGTGCTGCTAAACATTCTGACCAACGCGGGCAAGTGCTCACCGCATGGTGCGCAGATCTCCCTGGAAATTGAGAGCGACGCGCGCATCGTGACGTTTCGTGTCAGCGACCAAGGCGCGCCGATACGCGAGCAGGATCTCTCAAGGATCTTCCGCCCATTCCAGCAGCTCGATATGCAGCTTGCCGGTCGGTACGGCGGCGTTGGCCTTGGACTCGCGCTGGTGCACCGGCTTACTTCGTTGCACGGGGGCGGCGTCACGGTGATCGCGAACCCCGCGGGAGGGAACACGTTTCAGATCTCCTTTCCGCGTGCGCGCGAATGGCCTTTACCCGAGCCGAAAGAGGCGGGATCCGTGCTCGTCGTCGCCGCGAGCGGTCCACGTCGCGTGCAACTCGAAAACTGGCTGCGGGCAGCGGGCTTCACGGTCAGCGCGGCGGCCGATCTCACGGAAGCCTTGGCGCGTCTAGAGTTTTCTACAACAGATGTGCTATTGGTTGATGGTGAGGCCGCACCGATGGAGCTCGTGGCGATGCCGAAACTCCGGCACCTTCGTGTGGTCATCATGATGGCCGTGACAACGGCTGCCTGGCGCGACGCGCTTGTTGAGGTCTTCTCATCGCACGCCGTGCTCGAGGTCCCGTTGGAGCCTGCTAGACTGCTTGAGGCCATTGCGGCGGTGCGGCAGTCGCCCCCTACCACACCGTAACCGGAAAATCTCTAAGCTTTCGTCGAGATTGGTCGGCGTGCTCCTGCGAACGCAGCATCACGTCTGCTTCTACGCGCACCGACGAGTCGAACACGGCTATCTTCATCATATGTCGATTTTGCGTTTTACCCGCTGGGGTACTCGTCCGGCCGCGGTGCTAGCCGTGCAAACCCTCATCGGCCTCATGCTCGCCGCCTGCGCTGGTGATCCCGGTTCCGTGCCGAAGACGCTCACGCGAGCGCCGATCGTGTCCGCGTTGCCGCAGCTTCCCCAGCTCGCCCCCGACCTGCGCCCGGTCGTACCCCCTGACCTGGACCTCGCGTTCGGTGTTGACTCCGTGCGCGTGATGATCTCCGTGGAGCTAGGGGCGCGCGTGAATGCGCTGCTACCCCCCGTCATTGAAGGCATTGACGGACGTCGTTTCATCCTGCGCGCGCCTACCGTGACCGAAGACAGCGCCTATTTCGTGGAGCGCGCGTCGATCACTCTGCCGCGAACCGCGCTTCCGATTCGCGGCACGCTACGCACCAGCTTCTGTCGTAGCGATGAACGCCTCTGTCGTAGCGCGGTACGCGACGTGGTGCTTGAGAATCAGTGAGGCGGGGCGAGATAAAAACCGCTGGAACACGGAACGTACGGATGACACAGAACCGCACCGATAAACACAACGCGTTGTTGTATATCCGTGCGGTTCCGTAAAATCCGTCTACTCCGTGTTCCAGATGTTGCTGCTCGACGTTCGCGGCGAACGTTTTACTTCACCCGCGCCCGCTCCAGCTTGGTCGTGGTGCCCTCGCGCAGCGCGAGAATCACCACACCCCCCTGACCAAAGCCCACGATCGTGCGGTTCTCGGGGATCTGCACGCGATCCACGACCTCACCTTTGGCGTTGATCACGTCGTACACGGCGCCACCGGGCGCTGGCTTCGTGGCGATCGTGCGGACCCAGATGTTGCCGTCGTCGTCGGCCTTCGCGCTCGTCGCGAAAAAGGCTGGCTGGTAGTCGGGCAGCTCGGTGGGCGACACATAGTTGATTTGCGGCGCCATGATCTGCGGTGTCCCGCCTCCGCGCGGAGGTCCACCGGCGCCGGCGCGTACATCAAGGCTCATCACCATCTGCGGCGCTGCGCCACCGGCTCCTCCTCCCGTGCCAAGTGCCGCACCGAACGCTGCCGCCATCGCGTTGCCTTGTCCCGGATTCGCGGCCGCTGCACGATCACGAATGGCCTTGACCGAATCGATGAGTGCAACCTTCTGCTCGTCCGTCAGGCGCTTCCAGTCGAAGGCCATCTTGGGTGACGAACGATGCGTGCCGTCGGGCGACATCCAGTCGATGTGATAATCCTTGCCGCGAATCAGCGCCACATCGCCGTTCGAGGTCACGACCCAGTCATCGACCACGGGCAACGGATTGACTTCGATCGAGATGCTGATCTTGCCGTCGTCGCTGCGTGACATGTTGGTGTTCGTCTTCGGAATCTTGATGAACCCCACCGTATCCACCGCGCGCGACTGCACGTTCACGCGGACGATCGCCATCGTGTCCGCGATCGATGGCATCGTCGGGGTGCCACCAGGCCCCATCTGCATGCGAAACCCGGGCATACCGCGGTACACGAGGTAGCCGTTGCTGTAGTACGCGCCGGTCCCGAGTCCGCCGGCGGCCAGCATCATCGCATCCTGCGAGCGCGGCACCGACATCACGCGACCGATCTTGCCCGTGGGGTCGATCACCAGCATCGAGAGCGACGCCGCATCGACGAACAGCGTGGAGTCACCACGGAACGCGATCAGACTGCCCGAGCGCGGTCCGTATGCGTTGGCCGTGCTGCTGGTGGAGTCGGCCACGATACTGATCAGCTTGAACGTCGAGTCCACGAGCAGCACACGGCGACTCGAGGCATCGTTGATCAGCAGTCGGCCACCGGGCAACGCCCGTACATTGTTCACCATGCCGAGTGAATCGGTAGTGACGGCATGCATCGCGCCGAGTTGACGGATCGGGGGACGCGCCTGCGCGCCAGCGGCCGGAGCCAACGCCGCGAGAATCGTCGGAAGCGCGAGCAATCGCGCGAAAATAGGAGTCATGAATGGAGTCGTTGAGATGAGAAACGAACTACCGTCGGATTTCAATCGTCTGCAAGCCACCACCCAGGCCGCCGCCCATGATCATGGCCCCGCCGCCCGGAAGCATCATGCCGCCACCGCCGCCGGAGGTCGCTGAACGGATCGACTTGAGATAGCGATCGTCGAGGGCACTGGCCACGAACGGCGGCAGCAGGCGACGTTGGGCGTCGGTCAGCAACCCCTTCACGGCCGGCGCGTACTTCCGCAAAATGTCGATGCTCGCCTCACGCGCCTTCACGTACTGCGCGTAGATGCCGTCGTGATCGTAGCGCTCGGGGAGATCGGCAAAACGCTTCGAGATCGGTGCCCAGATGGAGTCGAGTCGCACCGTGTAGCGCCGGTTCATCGTGGCCAGACTGTCGGCCTGATCCGACGACAGCTTGAGCGTATCCTGATCGCGCAGGATCGTCGCCAGCGGGTTGGGCACACCGCCGTTGCCGAACTGCGCCTTGATCATCGCTTCGCCCGCCTTCGTGCCCTTGGTAAGGCGGCCGCGATCGAGCGATTGCGTGAGCACCTGCCGCTCACGCGTGGGGCCGATGTCGTAGCGCAGCTGGGCCGTGATCGTGACCGGAACGCGGAAGCTGTTGAACTGCGGATTGGTGGCTCCGAAGCGCTGGTTCACTTCGTACGTGTAGCGCCTGGTCGTCGCGTTGAAGCCGCGAACGTACAGCAGCGACTGATCGAGGAACGGCTGCTGTCCCCAGCCGCGCAGATTGTTCTCGCCGTGCAGAATCAGGTCGGCAGCCCCCAGCGGATTCGACACGTTGAACGACAGGTTGGCGCGCTGCGGCAAGCGCAGCTTGAGCGGATTGAACGAGATCGACATGTTGGCCGTGCCAACCCACGGGCCCTGACAGCTGTTGCGTGCCGCCAGCTTCCCGAGCTGCGACGACAGGCACTCGTGCGCCATCCGCGACCCGTTGTCGAGCAGCGCCTGCACACCGGCCGCGGTGACCGCATCGCTCGACGCATTGTTCGACGCATTACGTGACGCCGGGTTGAATATGAACGCGCGATCATTGCCGAAGCCGTCACCGTTCACGTCGCCGCCGATCGTGGGTGTGAAGGGCGTACCCGAGCGGAACTGACCGAACCAACCTAGGCGAATGAAGTCGAACGCGTTGTAGCTCAGGTTGTACGTGATCTGGTGACGCGAATCGAACGACGAGCGCGACCAGTTCACCGCCTGCGGATCGCCGGTGGTGCTGGTAAAGCCGCGGAACTGTTCGCGCACGTTCGAGTAGGTGTAGCTCATGCTCCAACTGAAGTTCGTGCTGAAGTTCGTGGGCGACAGTCGTACACTCCCTTGCGCGCTACGCGAGTTCAGATCACTGCGCTGCTCCGTGACGCGCTGAAACGCTGTTGCCACGCGACCATCGCCGGCCGCGATCGCTCCCGTGAGCGGGACGATGCTGGTGGGCAGGACATACACCGGCCGACCGGATTCGTTGTCGAGTGCGAAGCGCTGCACACCCTCGAAGTTGCGATCCACGAAGCTCGATTGCCGCGTGTTCAGCGAGTACGTCGCGTCGAAACTCGCATTGAAACGATTCCGCAGAATCGGCCCCGACCAGCTCAGGTTCGAGCGCAGACTGCTGGGCGCCGCGTAGTCCTTGGCGAACAGCGTCACGTTCGGCGCGCGATTCGAAAACACGGTACCGGTGCTGCCGTCGGCGCAGCGCGTGGGAATGAGCGCCGGGTTGCCGTAGGCGTTCCAATCGGGAATCGGCGTGGCCGGCCCCACGCAGGCGAGCTGCTGAATCGCACTGGCCAGACCGGTGTTGTCGATCGCCGCTCCCACCAGCGTGGCCTGCGGTGTGTTCTGAAACACGCCGACCCCGCCACGCACCACCGCGCGCGGCCCACGGAACGCGCCATCGAAGGCGCCGATCTGCGGACCCGTGCCGTACTGCCACGAGAAGCCCACGCGCGGGCTCACGAACACGCCGTCCGGTACGAGATCGTTGCGCACGCCGAGCAGTCGCGCCACGTCGGTATTGCGAGCCGGTGCATCGAGGTACCGGTTGGCATCCACGCGCACGCCGTACTGGAACTGCAGACGATTGGTGCGCCGATACGAATCGCCGAGCGAGATTGCACCCACCATCATGCTGGCGTCGCGTTCACGTGGAGCGAGCGCGCGTGTGAATGAAATGGGAACACCGGTCTGCAGATCGGCGAGCGAGTTGTATGCGAAGGTACCCAGTCGGTTCACGGTCTGATCCTGCGACGAGCCATCACGCCGCACTTCAGTGGCCAGCTTGAGACGGTGCTTGTTGTCGCCGCTGAACCATGACAGCGTGTTCAGCGCCGACACGCTGTTCGACGTCTGTGAAGTACCGAGGAATTGATTGCCGCCGAATGTCAGATTCTGCACGCCGTTCGTACCGTCGGCGAAATTCGAGTTCACGCGCACGCGCCCGCCCGGCAGATCCATGTACGGCAATCCGACGTTGCTCGAGGCACTCACAGCGCCCGACGTCTCGGTGAGAATGCCGATATTGCGCAGAGTGAAGTAGCCGCTGTGCCGCCCCTGCATCCCGCCACCCACCGACGTGCGCTCGCCGCTCGTGGTCGCCAGTCCCGTGTTCAGCGGTGTCGCGGGATTCTGATGGTTCCAGTTGCCGCTGAACGTGAGGTTGTAGGCGGAGCCGCTGGTGCTCGACGGCGGCGTGAAGTCGATGGCGCCGAGCACGGAGCCCTGATCGCCCAGCCGGCTGGATGGCAGTCCGCTGAAGCCGATGGGCACGCGTGCGTTCTGTAGAATGCCCACGAGACGCTGCACGGAATCGGCGGCGACACCCGATGCCTGCAGGCCGGTGCTCGATGTGTTCAGCAGGGTCTGCAGGTCGTTGCTGCGACGGCCAAGCTGAAACGACATGTTGTAAAACGCCTTGTCGAAAATGACCGGGCCCGACACCGAGCCGCCCAATGAGCCGTTGGTATACTCCTGCCCGTTCGCGCGCGCTGCCGCATCGGTAAACTGCAGCGACGGGGCATCGCCCACGAAGCTCAGTCCTCGGCCAATGAAGTTGGATCCCGGTCGCGTCCGAAGTCCGAATTGCCCGCCGGAGAATCCGCCACGCGAGACATCATATGGTGATGTGGTCAGCGAGCTCAGCACGCTCGCATCGCGCGGTAGTCCCGAGCCGCCGAACATCATGCCGTTCAGCGTGGTGTTGTTCTGATCGGCGCCAAGTCCGAGCACCGAGAATCCGTTCGCGCCGCCGTCTTGCCCGGGTACGAGCTGCACGCCGGGAAGCGTGGCTGCCATGGCAGCGAGGTCACCCATCTGGTCGGGCGGCAGCGCGCTGTTGTTCTGAATCACGCGCTCGGTGCCGCCCACGTCCGCCTGCACTTCGTTGCGGGATACTTTCTGGCGCGCGGCTGTGACCTTCACCGCATCGAGGACCGCGCCCACCTTCGACATCTTGGCATCCGCAATCAGAATGTCCTCGTCGGCGCCGCGCTTCACTTCGAAGCGCTTGACGCTGTAGCCGAGCGCCGTGACGGTGACGATGTAGTCGCCGTCGCCGCCCGGGAACGTGACCGTGAAGCGGCCGGAGCGATCGGTGCGCGCGGTGCGATTGACGTTGCCCGAGATCGAGGTGACGACCACGGCCACATTGTCGAGCGGCTCCCCCTCGGCGCCGGTAACCCGGCCGCGGATCACGTCAACCTGCTGAGCGGCGGCGAATCGCGGAGAGACAGTCAGGCCCAAGAAAAGTAGGCTGGCCACAATCAAAAAACGACGAAGCACGTCGGGGAGGGATCAGGGGGAATAGGCAAGGCGGGTTACAATTTGTACGGACCGCATCACATGCCCGTTTCGACACAGGTCACCCGACATTCGTTTCCTCTGCGTTTTCTGCGTTCTCTGCGCCTCTGCGTGATCTGTTCTGACCACGCCGCCGCCGAACCGATCACGCAGAGGACACAGAGGCGCAGAGAACGCAGAGGGAAAAGCCTTCCCTGGAGCTAGAACTCCCCGATAAAGCCGACCTCAGGCTGTAGTTCGTGGCCGAACCGCTCCTTTACCACAGATTGCGCGTGCGCCACCAGTGCTCTCACGTCGGCTGCCGTGGCGTGACCGAGGTTGACCAGGATATTGGCGTGGATGTGGGAAATCTGGGCGTCGCCCACGCGGAAGCCTTTGAGGCCGCACTGGTCTATCAGACGACCGGCGCCCACGCCTTCGATTTTTTTGAAGATGGAGCCGGCGCTGGGATGCACCTGCAGCCATGGGTGCCGCGAGCCGCGCCAGGATAGGTTTTCCTGCAGGATCTGGTGGAGGCTGGCCGGATCGGCCTTGGTCAGCTGAAACGTCGCGCTCAACACCATATCCCGGCGATGATGAAAGATCGTATCGTCGTAGCCGAATTTGATGTAGTCGGCGCGGACCACTCGGCGATCGCCCTCCTCGGTCAGGATCTCGCAGCTCTCGAATACTTCGGCGATGAACATCGTCCGCTCGCGCTCTGGGGCCGGCGAGAGAAAATGCAGGTTCTGCCACAGCGCCCCGCCCACGGTGCTCGGGATGCCGATGTAGTGCTCGAGCCCCGACCAGCCGGCACGCACGGTGTCGAGCACCAGGTCCTGCATCACGGCACCGCTTTCCGTCGAGAGTGTCCCGTTTGGGGAAATTGTGTGGGCGGCCGCAGCGTTCCGGATCACGAGCCCGCGCATGCCGCGATCACCGATCAGGACATTCGCCCCCAAGCCCAACACGAACCACGGGATCCCCGCCTGTTTCGCGGCCGTGATGGCCGAAGCCAGCTCATCGGCGGTCTGCGCTTCGAACAACACGTCGGCCGGTCCGCCGATACGGAACGTCGTGAACGGCGCGAGCGGTGCGCTCAGCAGCAGGCGGTTGCGATCCAGCGGCGGTCTGGCGACAGCGGATGCGGCAACAAGTTCGTCGGCAATCTGGGCGGGGTTCATACCGAAAGATTCCCCGCAGCGGGTCCGTACGCCATCGTTCAAGTGACACTGCTCACCCTCCCCCTTTTCACGTCGCATGCCCGCATCCTTCAGCGCCCGGCTTTGCCTCCGGCACCTCGTTGCGGCCGCCCTGCTCGCGGTGACCGTTCCGGCGGCCACGCCGCAGCTGCTCCCGGCGCAGTCCCGTGCCGAACTGGCCAAGGTCGTGCGCCGGAAGGTGCTCACGAACGGCATGGAAGTGATTGTGGTGGAGAATCACGGCGTGCCCATCGCGACGCTCGAAATCAATGTGCGCAACGGCGCGTTCACGCAGAGTCCCGAGTTCGCCGGCTTGGCGCACATGTATGAACACATGTTCTTCAAGGCCAACAAGGATCTGCCGAACGCCGAGTCCTTCAACGATCGCGCCGCCGAACTGGGCGCGGTATTCAACGGTACGACGCAGGAAGAGCGCGTGAATTACTACCTCACGTTGCCCGCCGATTCGGTGGCCGGTGGATTGCGCTTCCTGGCCAGTGCCCTGATCAATCCGAGTTTTCGCGAAGACGAGTTGAAGCGCGAGAAGGAAGTCGTACTTGGTGAATACGACCGCAATGAAGCGCAGCCAGGCTTCGCGTTTCAGCAGATGGCCACGGAGCTGCTGTATCCCGGACAGTTCAGCCGGAAGAATACGATCGGTGATCGCACCGTGATCGCCAACGTGACGTCGGCGCAGATGCGGGAGATTCAGCGCAAGTACTACGTGCCGAACAACAGCGCGCTGATCGTGACGGGCGACGTGGATCCGGAGAACGTGTTCAAGCTGGCCGAGCAGGTGTTCGGGGCCTGGCCGCGTGGTGAGGATCCGTTCAAGGCCGATCCTATTCCGCCCATTCCTGCGCTCGACGGCAACAAGTCGCACATCAGCGAAGAGCCGATCAATGCAGTGGCCGTGCTGATACAGTGGCAGGGTCCGAGCGTGGGCAGGGATCCGGGCGCCACGTTCGCGGCTGATGTGTTCAGCGATGTGCTGAATACGCCGGGTTCGACGTTTCAGAAAAACCTGGTGGACACCGGACTGTGGCAGGGCGTCGGCGTGAATTACTACACGCTGAATCAGACCGGCCCGATCTCGATCAGCGGACAAACCACCCCCGAGAAGTTCCGCGCCGCCCTAGCTGCGTTGGAGCGCGAGATCGCGCGCTTCACCGATCCCACGTACGTCACCACGCGCGAACTCGAATCGGTGAAAGCGCAGCGCACCGTGTCGAGCGCGTTCGGCATCGAGAAGGCCTCGGAGATCGCGCACACCATCGGCTTCTGGTGGAGCGTTTCCAACCTCGACTATTTCATCGGCTACACGGATACCATGGCCCAGCAGCGTATCACCGATCTCCTGCGGTACACCAGCACGTACATCGCCGGAAAGCCGCGCATCACGGGTGTCTTGCTCTCCGCTGAGGCGCGTCGGTCGATCGGGCTCACGGAGAAGGAATTGCTGACGCCCGGGGGGCGGAAATGAAAAAACAGTATGGGGTCGGGAGTAGGGGGTATGGGGTGCTGTGCGCGGTGGGATTCGTTGCGATTGCGGCGACGTCCTTGCCCGGGCAGGCGGTGGCGAAGCAGGTGGAGCTCTCGCCGGCGATTTCTTCGCCTTCCGACACGCTCACCTCGAAGTTTGATGTGGCGGGTATCCCGGTCATTCTGCGTCGCGTGAGTGCGAACAACGTAGTCGCGGCCAACCTGTATCTGTTGGGTGGCACTCGTCAGCTCACGGCGGCGAATCAGGGCATCGAAACGTTGTTGCTAGAGGTGAGCGAACGCGGGACGGCGAAGTATCCCCGCGACCTGTTACGCGCGAAGATGGCGCGCTTGGGGAGCGCGATCGGTGTGAGCGCGAATGCCGACTGGACCACGATCAGTCTGCGCGCCACCACCACCGGCCTCGACAGCACGTGGGCCATTCTGGCCGATCGTGTCATGGCGCCGCGACTCGATCCGGCGGAAGTGGAGCTGGTGCGCGAGCAGTTCGTGACCGCGACCCGTCAGCGGAAGGACAGTCCTGATGCGTTGCTCGACTATCTCGCCGACAGCATCGCTTTTTCGGGTCATCCGTACGCCCTCGAGCCCACGGGCACCGAACAATCGTTGTCGTCGATCACGACCGCCGACCTCAAGGCGTATCACACGTCGCAGGTCGTGACGTCGCGCATGATACTGGTGGTGGTGGGCAATGTGTCGCGCACGAAGGTGGAGAAGTTGGTGCGTGAAACGCTCGGCCGTATGCCGAAGGGAAACTATACGTGGACGCTGCCCGATCCGCCGGCGGAGTTGCCGAGTGCGTATGTGGTGGAGAAGCGCACGCTGCCCACGAACTATCTGCAGGGATACTTCCACGGTCCGAAAGCCACGAGCAAGGATTATCCCGCGCTGCGATTGGCCTGCGCGGTGCTCAGTGGCCGGTTGTTCGCGGAAGTACGCGGTCGTCGCAATCTTGCGTACTCCGTGAATGCACCGTTCGTGGAACGCGCCTTCTCGCTCGGTGGACTCTATGTCACCACGACACAGCCCGATGAAGTGCTCGTGATCATGCAAGAGCAGATCACGTCGATGCGCGAAGGTACGATCACGAACGACGGACTCGAGCGGCTGGTGCAGCAGTTCATCGTGACGTACTTTCTCGACAACGAAACGAACGCCGACCAGGCGAACATGCTGGCGCGCGCCGAACTGTATCAAGGAGACTTCCGTCTCGCGGCGCAGTTCGTCGACGAGCTTCGTGCCGTCACGCCGGAGCAGATTCAGCGGGCCGCTCGCACGTACATGGGTAAGGTGCGGTGGGCCTACGTCGGTGATCCGTCCAAGGTGACGCCGGCGCGGATGCTGCGCTTCTGAACGAGCCACAGAGCCGTGGGGTCGCGCTCTCCGTCGATCTCGCGTACGTGGATTACCGCGATATCGGGGTGGCGCTGGTCACCTACGATCGTGCCGGGCAACAGGAATCACTGTCGGCACGGGCCTTCGATGTGCCGCTCAGTGGACGCCCTTCGGTGGCACCGCTGGCCGCGTGGTTGCGGGAGATGGTCGACGCGCACGCGGTGCGCTGTCTTTGCATCGATGGCCCACTGGGTTGGCGCTCGCCCGATACCGATTCGCCCCACTGCCGACTCAGCGAGCGCGTGGTGCGCGCCCCCGGCAAGACCGGTCTCCCACCCGATGGCGTGAAGCCGCGCACCTACCTCGGGTTCACGACGTTCTCGATCGCGCTGTTCGAAGCGTTGCTGGAGTCCGCCGACTGGGCGCTGCCCGGTGACCCCGCCGCCGCGCCGCACGCTCGCGTGGTGACGGAAAGCTTTCCCACGGCGGGGTGGCGTGCGCTGGGCCTGTCGCCGTTGATGGCCAAGGGACGCGCGTCGGTTGCTGATGTGCAGGAGGCCGGAGCGCGGTTGCAGGCACGCACCGGAATCACCCTCGAGCAGGTGCGTACGCACGATCAACTGCAGGCGGTCGTGGGTGGTATCGCCGGTGCCTGGTGGGCCGCCGGCCGCACCGAACAGGTGCAATTGGCAGGTGCGCCGCCCTTTCGCCTCGCAGGAAGCTGGCGCGAGGGATATATCATGATTCCAGCAGTCACGCCGTGATCGACCTCAGTGGCCACCCTCTGCGTACGACACCCCCGCCTCCCATGTCAAATCCATACTCCCGTCGTGACTTCGTGTCCGACAGCGCCAAGCTCGCCTTCGGTGCGATGATCGTGCCGCGTGTCGTACTCGGTGGCCCCGGCTATCGCGCGCCCAGCGCCAAGCTCAACATCGCCTGCGTCGGTGTCGGTGGCATGGGCATGAGCAACATGTCGCAGATGCTCACGGAGAACATCGTGGCCGTGTGCGACGTGGACTTCGCCTATGTGGAGCGTTCGCTGAACGGACGGCTCAAGCCGCGGACCGGGGAGCCGACACCGGAGAACGTGCAGCTGGCCGACGCGTACAGGAATGCCAAGCAGTACACGGACTTCCGCGAGATGCTCGACAAGCAGAAGGACATCGACGCTGTGCTGATCGCGACGCCCGATCACTTGCACGCCACGATCGCGTTGGCCGCGATGTCCTTGGGCAAGCATGTCTACGTGCAGAAGCCGCTCGCCTACTCCGTACACGAAGTGCGACTATTGCAGAAGGCGGCCGCAGCCAATCCGAAGCTGGCCACGCAGATGGGGAACCAGGGCCACTCGATGGAGGGCTCGCACCGCATCAACGAGATCATCGGGTCGGGCGTGCTGGGCAAGATCCGTGAAGTGCACGTGTGGACCGATCGCCCGGTGCGTTATTGGGCGCAGGGTATTCCGCGTCCCCGCGCAGCTTCTGCCCCCGCGCCGACCGCGCCGCCGAATCCGCGTCCACAGTGGAACATGGGCACCGTCGACAACGCGGTACGTTCGGCCATGGCCGCCAACGATTCGTCGATGCCGCCGGGACTGAACTGGGATCTGTACCTTGGCCCCGCCCCGGAGATCGCGTATCACCCGGCGTACCATCCGTTCGCGTGGCGTGGATGGCTCGATTTCGGCGTCGGTTCGCTGGGCGACATGGGCGCGCACTTGATCGATCAGCCGTTCACGTCGCTCGGGCTCACGTACCCGACGTCGATCGCGGCGTCGTCCACACCGTGGGGCGGTGGTGAGAAGACGCCGGCCACGTACCCGATGGCGACGATGGTGCAGTACGAGTTCCCGAAGGTGGGCAAGCGCGATGCACTCAAACTCTTCTGGTATGACGGCGGCCTCTTGCCGCCGCACCCGGAGATGCTCCCGCCAGACGTGCCTATGAACAGCCCCGGTAGCGACGGCGGTGGCAGTGTGTTCATCGGCGAGAAGGGCATCATGTTCTACGAAACGTACGGCAACAAGCCGCGCATCTTTCCGGAGGCGATCGCGAAGAAGGCCGAGCAGGTGCCCGTCACGGTGGCGCGCATCGCGGTGTCGCACGAGCAGAACTGGATTCAGGCGTCGAAGGGCGAAGTGCAGTCCAGCTCTCCGTTCTCGCAGGCGTCGCCGCTCACTGAAACGATGTTGCTCGGTATGGCGGCGTTGCGGGCCGGGCAGGGTCGCAAGGTGATCTACGACAGCGAGGCGATGAAGTTCACCAATGCACCCGACGCGGATCAGTATCTCACGCGTGTGTACCGTAAAGGATGGGAGCTGTAGTGCGCCTGCGTCCTCGTGAATATTGGGCGGTCGGTGTGGTGGCCGCGTTGTCGGTCAATGCTCCCGCCGCACTGCCGGCCCAAGCGGTGTCGACGTATAGGGTGACCACGACGGCGCCGGCTGGTTTCGATCGCGCCTTGGCGCAGCGCGCGTCGCTCGAACATCTCACCAAGCTCATCGCGCTGAACACGCAGAATCCGCCGGGCAACGAGATGCTCACGGCGCGCTATTTCGATGCCATCTTCGCACAGATCCCCGGCGTCGAGCGCCACGTGCTCGATGCCGGTAACGGACGCGCCAACTTCATCGCGAGATTACGCGCGGTAAATCCGACCAAGCGTCCGGTGCTCATCATGGGGCACATGGACGTCGTCGGTGCCGACACGACCAAATGGAATACGCCGGCCTTCACCGCGACGCTTCGCGACGAAGAGGGCGTGTCGTACCTGTATGGTCGCGGCGCGATCGACGACAAGGGAATGCTCGCCACGGCTACGGCGGCCATGGAGCAACTGGCGACGCAGCGCGCGTCGCTCGATCGCGACATCATCTTCCTGGCTACGGCGGCCGAGGAAGGCGGCGACGAGGTCGGTATCGACCGGGTCATCGAGAAGCATTTCGATCTCATTAAAGATGCCGAGTTTGCGCTGAATGAAGGCGGCCGCGTGCGAGTGGCCGATGGTCGCGTGATGTCGGTGAACATCCAGACCACCGAGAAGATTTCGTACAACGTTGTG
>NZ_JBDNFF010000034.1:0-3985 GCF_041689975.1 Gemmatimonas sp. | reverse complement strand
CGTCCAGCGTTCGAACGCAGGGGTCTTCGGAGCTCAGACCAAGGCCGCGAGCCCGTTCTTTCTTGGGACGTGAGAGAGTTGGAGCGCCATCCCACTCGGGCGTTTCGCGTCCGACTCTCACTTGGCCACTGTGCTTTCGGTGGTGTTCAGGTACCGCGCGAACACCGGTTGGCTGAAGTGGAAGAATTCCCGGAGCCGTTCAACATCCGCCGGAACAATTCGCAGCAGCGCTGCAATGCAGGCGGCACCGAACTCGCGCATTGTGGTTTTAGTAATGGCTCCAACTCCAACAGATCGCGCACGGCGTTGTGGATTGCCGTCGAGGAGTCGCTCTTGGATTTCCGGGTGTTGGTCACAGCGCGCCATCCTCAATGGCATCCGTCGTGGACAGACACGCAAACGCCTTGGTCTTGAGCGCGCGGTGGTCACGAGGATTCTGACGGACACCCGAAGTACAGCACCGAGTGCCACCTTTGCAGAATGTTCGTCTCGCGGCCCTTTCGCGACTTCTGCGCCGGGTACCGTTGGGCGCCGCGAGACCGAGTCGAGCGAGCTCCGTGTCGGCACGGCAGATGCCGGGTCCGTACTTGGCTACCTATCTCTTGATTTCTTGATGGTTGGACGCCCAGTCGACAACGGCATGACGAAATGGGTATACCCCGCACCTCTCAGGAAGTGTGTCCGTGGAACGTGAAGTTCTCGCCGAAGCTGCCGAGCGGTCACCGTTCGCGGCGCGCTCGTCGCGATCTTCGCGGACTTCGCGCGAACTGCGGTGCTGGCGGCTGCCACGGAGCGAGCGGAGAACCAGCTGGTTCGCGCGAAGCTCGCGGAGCACGCGACGCGACGCGAAGAACAGCAACATGATGGAAATGGGCATCGTGCCGACGGACGGGGCGCGGCAAACCACCACGCCGGTTGTGGCGGTTCTTCGGTGCAGGATGGTCCCGCGCGCCTCCGCGCAAAAGACGCGCGCAATCATCATGTACGAATCTGACATCAGGCACTGCAGAGGCTGGTTTCTACGAAAACCATCGGCGTTCACCTGCTGCAAGGCTACCCCCGCGTCTCGGGTACCCTCGGCATCGCCATGTCATGGACTTTGCCCCATGGTCATCCGCAGATCGCCGTGCTCATCTATTGGATTCCACTAGAGCAAAGCAGGATTCAATCGCCAGAGCGCGAAGTTGAGCACGCCGGCGAAGCTCACCCAACACAGGTACGGCACGAGGAGCGCCCCTGCAATGCGGTGCAGTTTCCAGAACATGGCGATCGTGACCACGATCATTACCCAAAGTGCAATCAGCTCTGCAAGCGCTATCCCGCCCTGGCGCCACGCGAAGAACAACCAGGTCCAAAGCGCATTCAACGCCAACTGCACTACGAAGAGCGTCAGGGCAGTGCCAGCATCGCGAAAGCCGCATCGGCGCCACACGAGCCAGGCCGACGTTGCCATCAGTATGTAGAGTATCGACCAGGCCGGGCCGAAGAGCCAGGCGGGCGGTGCCCAAGCTGGTCGCACGAGGGTTGTATAGAAATTGACGTCGCTTGCTGACGCGATACCGCCGAGAGTAGCCGCGACTGCTGTGACTCCGACCCAGCCAAGCAGGCCAAGCGATTGTGAGGTGATTGATCGAGCGGTCATGTATGGAGGCGAGAGGGCGGGTACGGCGCGTAAGTCCAGACTTTGTGATAGAACGACGACATGGCGCTCCGATGTCAACATTGTATACAGTCCGGTCCAAGAAAAGGTTTGACCTAGTGCTTCGCGCGCTGAGCGCGGTGCACGGAAGCGTCCGCTGGGGATGGCCTGCAGCTTCAGGCAGTGTGTCCCTGAACGGGCGTCTACTCCGTCACGAAGACCTCGCGGCGCGCCTCCCGGCGCTGCCGGGCGGACCACCGAAGACGCCGTGACACGGCACTGATTTCATCGAGCCGTCCCGCACCACAGCGGCAATCCGGGACGTCGCAGGCCCGCGAGCACGGCGTATGCATAGACTAGCAGCAAACGCTCAGGACTTTTCCCGGATTACAACAGATGGCTGACGAATCGGACACACGGACAACAGGCGCCACGATTGCGATCATCGTGATTGCGTCGCTCGCGGTCGCTTACACGTTGTATTTCGCTCGGTCCTTCCTCGTACCGATCGCGTTTGCGATCCTGCTCGACTTTCTGTTCAGCCCGCTGGTTCGCGGAATGCAGAAGCTCTACCTCCCGATGAGCGCAGGTGCAGCGCTCATCGTATTCGGCCTCATCGCCATTGCAGTGCTTGGCTCTTACACCCTCTCGGGTCCGGCACAGAACATGCTGCGCGATGCGCCGGCAACCATTGCGAGAGTCCAGGGTGAAGTCGGCAAAGTGTTCAGACCGCTC
The DNA here is from genome assembly GCF_041689975.1 of Gemmatimonas sp. Taxonomy (GTDB): domain Bacteria; phylum Gemmatimonadota; class Gemmatimonadetes; order Gemmatimonadales; family Gemmatimonadaceae; genus Gemmatimonas. The sequence continues at coordinate 1,611 of NZ_JBDNFF010000034.1, read as the reverse complement.
ACGGAGGTAACGACGACTGCGTCGAAAGCCGCCAAGGAAGTCGGAGTCCTGAGTGATAGTACGAGCCCGGCTGAGGTCACGGTGGTCGGTCCGTCGGTCGCATCCAAGCTTGCAGGAACAGCGCAGCGCATGCTGGCGGGCTTTTTTCAGGTCGCGTTTTTGTTGTTCTTCCTGCTTGCCGGTGGCGACTTGTTCCTCGAGAAGACGATAAGGGTCATTCCATTACTTCACGACAAGAAGAAGGCGGTTCGCATCGCCCGCGATGTGGAATCCGCCGTGTCCGTATATCTCATTGCGAATCTCGGCATCAACCTGATGGCAGGCGTGATGGTGGGTGCGGCCATGTGGATGCTCGATATGCCGAATCCGATCCTGTGGGGCGTGCTGACGGTAGCGTTGGAGTTCATTCCGTTTGTCGGACCACTTCTGATGATGGGGTTACTCGCGGTCAGCGCAGTCGGTGTGTACGACTCGTTCGGTCGGATACTCCTCGTGCCCGGCGCCTACTTCGTGGTGAATCTCATTCAGGGCAACATCGTCACGACGCTCGTTCTCGGACGGCGCCTTGCTCTCAACTCTGTGGCGCTGTTCGTTGGACTCGCATTCTGGTTCTGGGTCTGGGGGATCGCTGGTGCGTTCATCGGGGTTCCGCTCATGTCGATCATCAAGATCTGCTGCGATCACATCGAGGCATTGCATTGGATCGGAGAGTTTCTCGGTGCCCGCGACGAGCCGACTCGCACGGCGTCGCTGCCGGATGCGCTGACGGCCTGAATGGCGTTCGACGCGACATCCGGCGAGGATGCGTGGGTGTGGTACTCGTTACCACCCCTACAGCATCCACGTACCCCCGGTGAGACACTCGGGGCTGCTCGGTGCCGTGGCCAACCTCGGCGAAAGCATCGTGGACTTCGTGGTGTGGCCGTGGGTCATCAACAGCGACTATTCAGACGTGACGTTCAACTTCACAAAAGCCGTGAAGGAAGCATTCGATGCCGAAGAAATCGGCATCCCGTTTCCGCAGCGCGACCGGTATGTGTTTCGGGCAGCACCCGTGTAGCTCATGTTGCGTTCCATCACGTTGCGCCTAACGTAACGTAGAACGACCGACGAGATGTTGTCGCGGCAGGCGTTCTGTCGTTGTCACATGGTTCGCGCGTGCGGCTTACGCGTGCTGACGCGCGTGCGCACCCGCGGAGAAGTCCTCAACTACTTGGGCGTTACTTATCCGTGCAGCAAATGGTTCCTATCAGTAGTGTCCCAACGTTTTTTTGAGGAGAACGAGTGGAATGGGCTCGACATCAGCGTCTGAATAACGGGGTGGTGGCGTACGTAGTTGATGGAGCGGGACTTGCTCGAACAGGGCCACACGCAGGATCTGTAGAATTTCTCACACGCTCTGCCGGTCAAGCGGTAGACCTTGCTTCGCGATCCAGAGGTGCGTCTTCACCGCGTGCTCGCAGGTCCCCACCCGCTGCATGATGCGCCGGTGCGGCGTGATCCACGGGAAGCACCACGCCACCCGTGAACACGTGGGGACACCACTCATTGTCTTGCTGTTCTTCGCGCGCCTTCGCGACCTTCGCGACCTTCGCGGACTTCGCGCGAACT
>NZ_JBDNFF010000033.1:0-14058 GCF_041689975.1 Gemmatimonas sp. | reverse complement strand
GGGACACACGTGACTACCCCGATGGGAGGTGACGCAAAGATGGAATTCGTGGCCCAGCTCGTGAATGCGATGTGGTCGTTTGTTTTGGCCGACACCAAGATCTGGAACTAAGGTAGTCGCGCGGACGGGGGCGCTTATTTTCCGATGAAGACTCGAGTCATCGCGTACGTATGGACGGTCGTGGCAATGGCAATTGCCGCCATTGCTGTATTGTATTTGCAAACACCAGAAGTCGAATTTGACTATCTGAAGGGCTCGGCGTTGCTCACGCTAATCGGCTTTGTCGCAGCGAGTCTCGCGTATCGCGTTCAGCGAAGCTCGCTGGGTGAAACATCGTTCCTCCCGCATCTGTCCGCTCTTGTGTTGTATCCATCATGGGCAGTCGTGGCGCTCGTAGGAATCGCGTGTGCAGCAGCCGAAGCCCGTCGTCGCAAGTTCGGTATTAAGATGGTGTTTAATGTTGCGCAGTTAGTGCTTGCGGCCGCGGTCGCGTGCCTGACCTACTTAATCCTCGGTGGTAAGCCACTGGCTGGCGCAGATGCCTCATTTCACGCGCTACCCCACAGTACGGCGGTGATCGCCTTCGGGCTCGTGAATTCTTTCGCTGTCGCGGCGGCAATCGGCTTAGCCGAAGGGAAAAACATCATCAAGACGTGGTACGAAGGAAACGCGGCCGGTTTGGTCTACGACATCGTACTGATTCCCTTCGTATACGGATTTGCGCGCGCGTATCACGACTGGAGCGTTTGGGGAGCAGCTCCGCTACTGACACTCGTCTTCGGACTTAAGTACACGTATCAGTCAAAGCATCAACTCGAAACAACAAACAAAGAGCTTCTCGAGTTATTTGTTCACACTGTTGAGTTCCGGGATCCGTACACCTCCGGGCATTCGCAGAGAGTGAGTCGGTACTCCCGCATAATTGCCAAGGCCGTCGGACTTTCGAGTAAGGAGATCGCCCGTATTGAGATTGCCGGAATGCTCCATGACGTTGGCAAGATCCACGAAATCTTCGGGCCGATTCTCTCGAAGTCAGGGAGACTGACGCCGGAGGAGCGAGCGATAATGGAACTTCATCCGATCAAGAGCGCTGAGCTGGTGGCAAAGCTGTCCGAGTTCACGGATATCATTCCCGCAGTGAGACATCACCACGAAAATTGGGATGGTACCGGTTACCCTGATCGGCTAGCTGGTCGTGACATTCCGCTCGGATCTCGGATAATAATGTTCGCTGACACGATCGACGCGATGACCACTGACCGCCCCTATCGCAAGGCAATGACTGAAGTGGATGTTCGTGCCGAGTTACTGAAGTATAAGGGAGCGCAGTTTGATCCTTACATTTGTGACGCACTGTTGGCGAGTCCTGAGTATCATCATATTTTCGTCCCGGCTGACAGCTCGCGTAGCTCACTCTCCTTTACTCAGATTCTCGATCGTGCGAGGAGGCCGAAGACTCCAGCGGTCGCCTAACGGAAACGTGCATCTAAACAGGCGCCTTTAGTGTGGAGTAATGTTTGCTAAGGTACTGAGGAAGTGGAGTTCGATCTCTCCTAAGTTCGTTAACATATAACGCTAAAATGCTATCAGCCTCGACCTTCGCACCTAGCGCTAGCAGCGACTCGTAAACTTGAAATGCTCGAAAATCTTGACCAATTTGACGCTTTTCTTGCCGAAATGACTTAAGGAGCTGCCGCGTAAGAACGCTCATGAGTGTAAGGTCGCCCTCCATCCGGGCTAATCCGAGACGCAGGGTTGCCACGTATGAGTTGCCCACTGCGTGGCCGCCTGTACTTGACTTGAGCGCTGACACGCCGGAGCGGGCGGTCTCAACGTCGCCGGTGAGGATTGCGAGACGCGCTCGTTGTGCCTGATATGCGTAGTCAAGGAATGGGTCGTCTGACTCCCCCACCAACGCGCCGCCAAACTCAAGCCAATACGTAGCTTGGACGATATCGTCATCTAGCTCGAATGCCAGCGATGACCGAAATGTCGCCACTATCGCTGCTCTCGTAAACATCCGAAGTCGGCGCGCGTCGATTGCGATAGCTTCAAATCTCGCCTTCGCTTCAACCACTGATCCAGTAACACGAAGTGCCCACGCAGCGTCTGAGAGAATCTTTATGCGGTTGTTTTGATCGCTAAGGCCATCAGCATAGTGCGCGAGTTTGTGTGCCGATAGCGCAGCGCGATCCATATCGTCAAAAATCGTGTGGTAATAGAGTTCAACAAGATCGCGCTGGAAGTCTTCAGCTTTGTGCAGAAGCAGTAGTTTAGTTGCAGTATCGTATGCACGCTTAGCGTGCCACGTGACTGAAGAATTCCCAGCCGAGCGTATGGTAAAGGTCGCCGCCTTCAGTCTGACGTCTGTCGGCACAATCGGCGATTCAGCGATTAGTAGTGCACGCGCAGCCAAGTTCTCGTAGTCGTTCGCGTCGGAGGAGTGGTCTGCAGCTTCAAGCATTCGAAGAACCTCCTCCGGGTGCGATGTGTCCCAGATCGGATCAGCATTCGCGATGTGCTCAAGATAGTTTGGGCTGTGCACTAGTCTCGAATAAAATCCGCCCAGGTAAAGCGCATCCTGAAGCAAAGCGTGGAGCTGATGGCGCGCTTCATGCTCCTGCAGGTGGACGATGTTGGCGTCGTATAAATCGATCGCTCGGTGCGCCTCTCCATTTCGCAAGAACAGGTGGAAAGCATCGAGCGTAAACTTCGCTAATCCATCAATATCGCCAGATAACGCGATGTTCTCGCCCACGACCAGCTCAATTGGTGCCGAGAGTTGCTCGAGCTTTCCGGCGAGTACTTCTCCAATGCGCCGGCGAAGGGCGAGCGTAGATGTAGTCGAAAGTTTCAGTAGGGCACTTTTCGACAATAGATGATGAACTTCGATTGAAGTTCTCGTCTCTCGCATCGCGTTTGCACGAGCGAGCTCTTCGATCGCATCGATTAGTCGAAAAGTCTCTAACTCAAGGACCTCCCTGATCAGTTGCGCTGACGCCAGTTTGTCGAGGAGTGCGATTGTTTGTAGTACCCTGAGAGCATCGTTTGATAACTGGTTCAAACGCTGATCAAGCACGCTAAGGAGCGTGGGTGGAACGCCACCTGCCTCCCCCGTCTCAACCCAGTGGCTGACTAGCGCGCTCAGATAGAGCGGGCCACCATCGCAAGCGACAGCAAACCAGTCTGCTAGTTGGATCGACAATCCCGCAGAGAAATCCGATGCGAGCGCGTGCGCAAGTTGTACGCATTCGTCTCGCTCAAGCGATGGTACCTGGATCAGTGCGATACGAGAGGGAAGATAGCTCGAACTTGTCGTTTTCGGATTCACAGTTCGAGAAGTCAGTACGCAGAAAACGCGCGCGTTTTCGAGACGCTCAGTTAGGTCAACCAGCAGTTCCCACGAACCCTCGTCAAGCCACTGAACGTCATCGACTATGAGTAATGTTGGTCGCTCATATGATATAGCGAAGAGCAGGTCAATAAAGCCTGCACGAAGCGCACTGCTCGTTGGAAGCGGCTGTCGATTTCGCATGTTCAGTAGCTGGTCCTGGCCGCCGTCGGATCCGAACTCGAGAGGGGCCTCGGATGAATCGCCTTGCCGAACCATCTTCAAAGTGCGGAGGGATTCTGGAGCACATCCTAGTGCCCCCTTCTCCTGAAGCATCTCTGGAATTAAGTCGAGCGTAACTCCAAGGTTTCGCGATCGCTCGGTTTCTCTGCACGAGGTATGCAGAATTCGCACTCCTTCGATCACTGCAACCTTACTGAGCTCGCGAGTGAGCCTCGTCTTTCCTATTCCGGAAGGACCGTGCAGCATCACCGCGCTCCCGTCGTGCCACCGCGCTCGCCGCATCGCCATCGTCAGATTCGCCAGCTCACTCGTCCGACCCACGAAGTGGCGCTCCGTCGGCACGAACGACGGTCGTTTCTTCGAGGGCGGCTCGGTAAACCGCTTCCGCAGTAGCGTCGCCGGCAGGCGGATGTCGCCGGCCGACGGACCGATCTCGGCCAGGTACCGATCGATGATCGCCACTGCCTCGGCCTTCGACCCCGCCAACATCGTGCACTCGGCCATCGTCAGGGTGGCCTCCTCGTTCAGCGGATCGAACTGCAGCAGCCAGCGCGCCAACGCTTCCGCGCCCGACCAGTCGGCACGCTCGCGGCGCGTCCGCAACAGCTCCACCAGTACGCGTCGCACCGCCGCGTGCACGGTCGCGCGGTGGGCGTCGATCCACTCCTGATACTCGGGCCACGGGGCTACGAAGCCCGGGAGGAACACCCCGAACGGTTCGTTGCCGCGCACCACATCGCGATCGAAGAGCGCGGTCGTCTGCGACAGCGAGAAAGTCAGGACGACCTGTCGTGGATCGAGACACACGCTGTCGCCCAGCAGCGACACGTTGATGCCCATCGAACGGGCCTTGTACAATGTCTGCCGCAGATTCCCGCGCTGCCGTCCGAGCGGCTGACCGGGCCAGAGCATCGACAGCAGTCCGTCGCGCGCATGGCGAAACTCCGGGCTGTACGCGACGCGCACCAGCAACGCAAACAACGTCCCCGTGCTTGGTACAATACGCTCGTCGCCAAGCACGAGACGCCCCGCGCCCAATGTCTGGAACACCAACGGCAGTCCGCCGATCTCGGCGCCGTGCACGAGCTCCGGCAACGTGATTTTCTCACGGGCAGCGGATTGGGGTCGCTTGCGAGCCATTGGCACTCCCGTCAACAAGAGAACAGGCTGGGTGATCGTCGTCGCCACCCGGGACGACTTGACACTGCACTCGCCCCGTCAGCAAAGCGTCAGCGGAGGTAAATGTGGCTCCGTTCAGGCGCTCTCAACAGCGAATCATAACTTCCCAAGCGAAAAATGCACGACGGGCGGTAGCTCCGAGAAGCAACCGCCCGCGTGGCGTCATTCGTATTGTCCCCTTTGGGTGTGACGATCAGGGGAATTCAATCAACGATTCCGTCGCGATACCGTCCGCTTCGGCCTGGAAGTTCACCACTAAGCGGTGCCGAAGCACAGCCTTCGCGACGCTCCGCACGTCGTCGAGATCCGGCATCGCCCGGCCGTCCATGGCCGCCCGCGCTTTCGCGCCGAGTACGAGGTACTGCGACGCACGCGGACCGGCGCCCCAGCTCACGTACTTCTTCACCTTCGCGCTCGCGTTCGGATCGTCCGGACGTGTGCTACGCGCGAGCTTCACGGCGTACTGCACCAGACTCGGCGGCGCCGGCAACCGGCGCACGAGACGCTGCAGGCGCAGCAGCTCTTCGCCGCCGACCACCGCACGGACCTCACCCTGTGACGCGCCCGTCGTCGACATCACGATCTGCTCTTCTTCTTCACGCGACGGATAGCCGACCGTGAGCTCGAACATGAAGCGGTCGAGCTGCGCTTCCGGCAACGGATACGTGCCTTCCTGTTCAATCGGATTCTGTGTCGCGAGCACGAAGAACGGTTTCGGCAACTCGTAGGTGCGTCCCGCGACGGTCACCGTGCGCTCCTGCATCGCCTGCAGCAACGCGGCCTGTGTCTTCGGGGGCGCTCGATTGATTTCGTCGGCGAGCACCATGTTGGCGAACACCGGACCTTCGGCAAAACGAAACGCCCGCTTCCCAGTGCCGGGCTCTTCTTCCATCAGTTCCGTGCCGGTGATGTCACTCGGCATCAGGTCGGGCGTGAACTGCACGCGCGAGAAGGTGAGGTCGAGCGCCTGCGCCACGGTCTGCACGAGCAGCGTTTTCGCAAGTCCCGGCACACCGACCAGGACCACATGTCCACCAGCGAGCAGCGCGGTCACGAGATCATCGACCACCTGCGTTTGGCCGACGATACGCTTTCCAATTTGCGTGGCGAGCTCACGTCGCGCCTCAGCGAGACGGTCGAGCAGGGCGAGGTCGTTCTCGACTGGCGGTGTAGTCACGAGATCGGAGTGAGAAGCGAAATAAACGAGCCTGAAAACAGATACGGACGCCCGCGGGCGTCCGTTGCAGTACCAGAGAATGTAACGCGCGGATAGGCGCGCGCGCGCGAGGCGAGTGGCGGTGTGGATGTGATCAGCGAAGCGCGAATTCGACGCGCTGCTGCACCGGATAGTTCTCGCTGCGCAATGACGCCACAAGAGTGTAATGGCCCGGAGACGGCGGTGACCATCGCTCGTCATAGATCACCGAGGCATGCGCGTCGAGCAGACGGTTCTGCATGGCCTGCGTGAAGAGACGCCCCGTGCTCCAACGCCACACCTCGCGGCCCGCGTCGTCGAGCACGACAAAATCGTGCGTCCGGCCATCGGGGAAGTTCAATTCTACACGCTTGCGAGAGTCGTTCGCGACCGCGATCGCGAACCGAACCACGCCCTGAGCCGTATCCACCATGACGTGAGACGTGACGCCCTGCTCGACGCCGACCTTCGGGCGCGCGTTGGCCACCGGACTCGGCGTTCGCGGACCACACGCAAACATGAGCACGGCAGCAGCCAGCAGCGGAACGATGATGCGGGAAAGCATCAGAGAGTGGGTCGGATGGTCGGGTCGTCGTGATCGATGCCCATCATAAGCACCGACATATACTTGGACGACGCACGGTCACATATTGATACTTTGCCACAGTATCAACGACAGCTGTGGCTGTCAAGCATCAGTTGCAAGCTAAGTGACGATGCTGCTTCACATTTCCCAATTGTGACTCGCTTGCGTTCTCGTGTCGGCTTTTGTTCGGGTTCGGTCATTTTGATAGCTTGCGAAAAATTTCACAAGCGTCTAGCTTCCGCCCCGAATGGATGTGGAACCGCGGAATCCAACACCCGGCTCGGCGCCGCCCGGAGAGCCCTCTCCGTGGGCGCTCGCCGGACTCGGCATGCAGTTCTTCGCGTCCATCTTGTTGTTCGTGTACGCCGGTAATTGGCTCGACCGCCGGTTCGACTCATCGCCCCTCTGCTTGTTGGTGGGGCTGTTCGTAGGCGGGGGAGGAACTTTCTACGCGAGCTACCGGCGTCTTATGAAGCCGGTCACTTCGCGGTCCACCCACGACACCGATTCGTTGCCGAAGCCATGACGACCGATCGTGTTGCGCCCAATCGCTTGTTCCGCGGTTTGCTCGGCTTCACCGCCGCGCAAGTCACGTTGGTGGTGATAGCTGCGTTCATCATGCAGCGGTTCGTGTGGACCGATCCGGCGTCGGCCAGTGCGGTGCGCGCCAGTGCGTGGCTCGCCGTGATCGTGCAGACCTTCACCTTTGCCATCGCGATGCTGGTCGCGCGAACGCAGGTCATGGCCGGCTGGGGTCTGGGAGTGCTGTTGCGCTTTGCTACAGTGGCGTTCTGGGCCTTCCTGGGAGCCGAAGCGTTGGGGTTGCCGTCCACTCCCGCGCTGGTGTCGCTGGTCGTTTTCTACTTCGTCTCGACGCTCATCGAGCCGATCTTTCTGAACGCTCACTAAGGCCTTCATCGGATGCAGTCGATGCTCCGCTCGTTATCCTGTGCCGTGCTCCTTGCGCTCGCGCCCGTCGCGCTGAATGCCCAGGAGTCGACCGAGCACGCTCCGGCCGCGCCGGCCGCGGGTCCGGTGGACTTCATCACGCCACACATCACCGACGGCTCGCACCTCGAAATCCCGTGGCTGAACAGCCACCTCGCGAAGGAAGTCGAGCTTCCCAGGTGGGCGCCGGTGCACATCGGCAGCCTCGAAGTCGATCTCTCGCCCACCAAGCATGTGGTGTTCATGCTGGCGGCGGCGGTGTTGGTCGCCGTCGTCCTGATCAGCGCCGCGTCGACCTCCCGCAGGCAGCATGAGACGGACGGTCGGACCAAGGGCTTCGCCGGCGCGATGGAAGCGATGGCGCTGTATCTGCGCAACGAAGTTGTGCTGCCGAACGTCGGGCACCACGGCGAAGCGTTCGTGCCGTTCGCTCTCACGCTGTTCTTCTTCATCCTCACGTGCAATCTGTTCGGAATGATCCCGTACGGCTCCACGGCCACCGGCAACATTGCCGTGACCGCGACGCTGGCGATCATCACGGCCGTTGTCGTTGAAGTCGCGGGTATTCGCGCCAACGGTCTCGGCTACCTGAGCACGATCTTTTATTGGAACAAGGACCTGCCGATCGTCATGCGCGTCTTGATGTTCTTCGTCATGACGCCGGTCGAAATGGTGGGCAAAATCTCGAAGCCCTTCGCCCTCACGATCCGTCTGTTCGCGAACATGACCGCGGGGCACATCCTGCTGCTCGCGATCCTCGGACTCATTTTCTCGTTCCAGTCGTGGGCCTTGGCCGGTGTGCCGGTCCTCATGGCGACGGCGATCAGTATGCTCGAACTGTTCGTGAGTTTCCTGCAGGCCTTCATTTTTACGCTGCTCGCCTGCGTGTTCATCGGACAGATCCGCGAAGCACACCATTAGGAATTGTTGTCACTCTCAGGGCCGGTCCTCCCACTGCCCACGAGAGACGTAACCGATCGAGCGATCGGTGATTCCCGTTGGGCTTCGGCCCGCTGACGGGGGCGCGGTACCTGGTACCGCCGCCGGGAGTGCATTTCTCAACGACTATTTTCGGAGTGTTACGATGGAAATCATGGGTCTCCTTCAGGCCGTTGTGCCGGTTGTTCAGGATCCGAAGGGCCTCGCCATGATCGGCGCCGGCATCGCTGCCGGTGGTGCCGCGATCGGCGCCGGCCTGGGCATCGGCCGCATCGGTGGTTCGGCAGTCGAAGGCATGGCGCGTCAGCCGGAAGCCGCGGGTCGCATTCAGACCGCCGCGCTCATTTTGGCCGCGCTCATCGAAGGTGCCGCGCTGTTCGGCGTCGTGATCGGCTACCTGATTCAGGGCAAGATCACGTTCTGACGTGTTCGCGCGCGGGGCGTCCATCGGGGCGCCCCGCCGCACTCTCTTCTTCTCGTGGACCCCTCCATGTTCGCTCGTTCCGCTCGCCGTATCGGCGCGCTTGCTGCTCTGCTCGCCGTCACCGCCTCTCCGGCTTTTGCTCTCGAAGCCGCCGAGGGTGCCCCGACGAGTCTGCTCGATCCCAATGTCGGCGTGATGTTCTGGACGCTGATCATCTTCGGGCTCCTGTTCGCGGTCCTCGCGAAGTTCGCCTTCAAGCCCATCTTCGCGGCCGTCGAGGCGCGTGAAAAGGCCCTCGAAGACGCGATCGAAGGCGCCAAGCGCGACCGAGCCGCCGCCGAGGCGATTCTCGCGCAGCAGAAGGCGCATCTCGAAACCGCTCGTACGGAAGCGCAGCAGATCATCGCTGACAGCCGCGCCACAGCCGAGAAGATGCGTACCGATCTGCTCGCGCTCACGAAGACGCAGCAGGAGGAGATGATCGAGCAGGCTCGACGTGCCATCGAGGGCGAAAAGGCTGCCGCCATCGCCGCGCTGCGTACGGAAGCGATCGACCTCGCCATCGCCGGCGCCTCGCGCGTGATCGAGCAGAACCTCGATTCCACCGGCAACCGCAAGATTGTCGAGAGCTTCCTGGCTTCGCTCGACGGCGCCAAGGGTACGCGCTGATGCCGGCCGGCGTGCAGGGCGAATCGGTCGCCCGTAATTACGCCGAGGCGCTGCTGTCACTCGCGCACAAGGCCGAGGACACGACGGGATGGGGTACGATGTTGCGGCAGGTCGCGAACGCGATCGAAACCGACGTCACGCTCTATCACTTCCTCGAGTCGCCGCGTATTGCGGCCGACCAGAAGTCGGCGGTACTGACCAAGGCGCTCGTCGATCGTGTGCCGCGCCTGTTCCTGCGCTTCCTGCAGCAACTGGTGAAGAACCGTCGTCAGATGCTGATCCCGACCGTCGCGAAGGAGTACGACACGTTGCTCGACGCCTCGGCCGGTATTGTGCATGCGCGCGTGACCGTGGCACGTGAAACGGGCGAGGACGAACGTGACGAGATCGGCAAGCGGTTGTCGGCCATCGTCGGCAAAACCGTGGTGCCGCACCTCGCGGTCGACCCCAGCATTCTCGGCGGCATCGTGGTGCGCATCGGCGACACCGTGATGGACGGCTCGCTGCGCCGCAAACTCGGCCTGCTGCGCCGTCGTATGGGCACCTCGCGCGCATGATTCGTTTACGATTCAGGAGCGTTGCATGAGCGGTCGCGTCGAAGTCCGGCATGTCCCAAAACCGTGGGGACACGAGACGATCTGGGCACACACCGATCGATATGTGGGCAAGATCCTGCACATCACCGCCGGACAGGCCCTGTCTGTGCAGTACCACGAGCGGAAAGACGAAACCGTCTATCTGCTGCGGGGCGAAATGACGTACTGGGTGCAGCTGCCGGGTGAAACCGAGCTGCACGACCAGCGGCTGACCACCGGCCAGTCGTTCCGGATCACGCCGGGCACGATCCACTACATGGAAGCCATTACCGATTGCGATGTGCTGGAAGCCAGCACGCCGGAGCTCGATGACGTGGTCCGGATCAAGGACCGGTACGGCCGAGAGGGCACCAGCGCTCCCTGACGCGCTCGGCGGTGGCCGCTGGCCGCTCGTCGGCCGTGGAGGAATCCTGAGCAGTTCGTACGGCGCCGCCCCTCCCCGAGGACGGCGCCGTTCTGCATCTTGCGTCGATCTGCAGCAGCGCCCGGCTCACCCCCGCCACTCGGGACTGAAATCGACATGAAGGTCATTATCCCTCTCGCCGGGAAAGGCACACGCCTTCGGCCGCACACGCACGTCACGCCGAAGCCGATGTTGAAGGTCGCCGGCCGCCCGGTCATGAGCTACGTGATGGATGACGTGCTCAAACTCGGCAATGTGGAGCAGGTCGTCTACATCACCGGCCACTTGAGGGACAAAGTCGAAGCCTACGCCCGCACGACGTACGACATCCCGAGCGTGTTCATCGAGCAGGCGGTGCAAGACGGCACGGCGGGCGCGGTGGCACTGGCCAAGCCGTTCGTCGATCAGCCGGTGCTGATCATCTTTGTCGATACGATCTTCGATGCCGACCTGACCATTCTCAAGGACAGCGACGACGACGGCATCATCTGGACCAAGGAAGTCGAAGACTATCAGCGCTTCGGCGTGGTGGTGACCGACGAGCACGGCCACATGACGAAGATCGTGGAGAAGCCGAAGGAGCCGATTTCAAAGCGCGCGAACATCGGACTGTACTACATCAAGAACTGGAAGCTGTTGTACGAAGGCATCGAACACGTGCTCACGACCGCGCCGAACAAGGGCGAGTGGTATCTCACGGATGCCTTCCAGTATATGATCGACCACGGCGCCAAGATCAAAGTCGTCGATGTGGCCGGTTGGTACGACGCCGGTCAGCTGGAGACGCTGCTCGACACCAATCGCACGATGCTCGAGAAGGGACGCGCTCGTCGCCCGGAGACACTGGGGGAGGGCGCCACGATCGTCGAGCCGGTGTACATCGAAGACGGCTGCACGATCGAGCACGCGACGGTGGGGCCGAACGTGTCCCTTGGCGCGGGCAGCACGGTGCGGCATTCGTCGGTAACCAACGCCGTGATCGGGGAGCAAACACTGGTGGAGCACGCGCGGCTGCACGACACATTTCTCGGTGACCGCGTGGTCGTGAAAGGGGTAAAAGGTAGTATGAACCTGGGCGATGATTCCGACGTCCGGATGGACACGTGAACGACGAATCGAACGGAACCACCGGCGGCGTTTCGCGCAGAGATTTGTTGACTGGCGCGGCGGCCGCTTTGGCCGCGGCGGCCGTGACAGGAACGCCGGCGCGCTTGCTGGGGAGCACCGATGCCTGGCGTGTCGATCTCACGCCGCCCCCGCTGGCCGGGAACGGCAGCATGCTCGGTGTCCCGTTCGAGAAGCACGCCACGGTCCGCATTGCCATCGTGGGTACCGGATTGCGCGGCAGCTCCGTCCTGGGCGAACTGCTGGCCATCGAAGGCGTGGAGATCACGGCGCTCGCCGACGTCGTACCGGAGAAAGCGCAGCGCGCGGCCGATCGCGTCGTGAAGGCGGGACGCAAGGCTCCCGCGCTATACACGAATGGCGAGCGGGATTTTGAACGTCTGGTGCAGCGCGACGATATCGACTTCGTATACACCGCGACGCCGTGGCCATGGCATACGCCCGTCGTGCTGGCGGCCATGCGGGCCGGGAAGCACGCCGGCAGCGAAGTGCCCATCGCCCTGTCAGTGGATCAGTGCTGGGAGCTGGTAGACACGTCGGAGACGATGAAACGGCATTGCCTGCTCATGGAGAACTGCTGTTACGGCAACAGCGAGCTCACGGTATTGCGCATGGTGCGTGAGGGCGTGTTCGGCACGTTGTTGCATGCGGAGGCGGCATATCTGCATGACCTCCGTGAGATCCTGTTCGAGAACAAGGACGAAGGACTCTGGCGTCGCCTTCCGCACACCGAACGCGACACCAACTTCTATCCCACGCACGGCCTCGGTCCCGTCGCGCAGTACCTCGGCATTCATCGCGGTGACAAGTTCGAATACGTCGTGTCGATGTCGTCGCCGGAAGCGGGACTTACCGAATGGCGCGAGCGGTCGGAACCCAAGGACAGTCCGAAGTGGAAGGAGCGTTACAAGGCCGGCGACATGAACACGTCGCTCATTAAAACAGCCAAGGGACGCACGATCTTGCTGCAGCACGATGTCGTGAATCCACGCCCGTACTCGCGGTTGAACAACCTGCAGGGCTCGAAGGCGATCTTCAACGATTACCCCGCCCGTCTCTACATCGACGGTGCGGCCGGTGGTGAGCGGTGGACGCCGCTGGCCGAGTTCAAGAGCAAGTACGAGCATCCGTTGTGGACCGCTGTGGGTGACATGGCGCGCAAGAATGGCGGCCACGGCGGCATGGACTTCATCATGGCGTACCGGCTCGTGCAGTGCATGCGCGAAGGCCTCGCCCCCGATTTTGACGTGTACGATGCCGCGGCGTGGAGCGTGCCGTACGCGCTGTGCGAGCAGTCGATCAAGAAGGGCAGTGCGCCGGTCAAGTTCCCTGACTTCACCCGTGGTGCGTGGAAGACATCCACCGCGCCGCAGGGTCCCGGCACGACATGATCCGTGCGGCCGTCATCATGGCCGGAGGCCTCGGTACCCGCATGCGTCGTACGGACGACACCGCAGCGCTCGAGGCCTCGCAGGTGGCGGCGGTCGAATCCGGTATGAAGGGGATGATTCCGATCAAGCGCCCCTTTCTGGAGTACGTCATCTCGGCGCTCGCTGATGCGGGGATCACCGATGTGCTTCTGGTGATCGGTCCCGGTCATGATGGTGTGCGGCAGTATTTCACGGAGGAGGCGCCGCCTCGTCGTGTGCGCCTGCGCTTTGCGGTGCAACCGGCTCCGATCGGCACGGCCAATGCGGTCACGGTGGCGGCCGATGCGTTCGGTGATGCGATCGGTCACGAGCCGTTTCTGGTGTTGAACGCCGACAATTACTACCCGATCCGTGCGTTCCGCGAGCTGGCTGCCGAAGATAGCGCCGGCGTCGTGGCGTTCGATCGCGATGCACTCATGCGTGAGGGTAATGTCGACGCCGAGCGCGTGGGCGCGTTTGCCGTGCTCGATGTCAGCACCAACGGTACGCTCCGTGGGATCATCGAAAAGCCGGGAGCGACCTTCGACCTCGCAGGTGAAACGGTAACCTGGGTCGGCATGAACCTGTGGGCGGTGACACCGGCGGTCGTCGACGCGTGCCGTCGCGTGCCGCTCTCGTCGCGCGGGGAGTACGAGTTGCCGGAGGCCGTGAGTCTCGCGCTGCATGAAGGTGTACTCGTTCGTGCGGTTCGCATGAGCGCGCCTGTGCTCGATCTCTCGCGCCGGTCGGATATCGCCGGTGTCGTGGAGCGGCTCTCGTTTGTCGAACCGCTTCCGTGACGATGGACGCGTTTCCGCCGCTCAGCGAACCGTTCGTGCGCCATCGCTTCGACCGTGCGGGATTTTCACCGCTGGTGGCGAACGCCTACCGCTCACTTTTGCGCGACGCGCATCAGGCGCTGGACGACGCGGACGTGCCACCGGACAATCGTCGTGTCTGGATCGTGCCGGGGCGCCTCGAAGTGCTCGGCAAGCATGTGGACTATGCCGG
>NZ_JBDNFF010000032.1:0-8251 GCF_041689975.1 Gemmatimonas sp. | reverse complement strand
GCCGTGCCGTAGCCCGCCATCTCGTAACCCCCTTTGAAAAACGTTGGGACACTACTGATCACCAGTGTAAGGTTTTGGCGCGGCACACCAAGCATGCGCCGCTAACCCGATAATGCGACGGGTATGTCAGACGAGGCAGCGACCACTGGTGCGACAGTTGGCTGCGTGGCGTTAGCACCGGCTTGCGGAAGGGTTGCGCTGGCCACGATCAGGCAAGCGACAGCCAGACTTCGTTGCGCCGCAGGAACGGTAGCACGTACGGCGCATTGTACCGGGCGAGGATTGGTGCGCCGTGCGCCGTCAGACCGGCCGCCGTGAGCGAAGCGCGCAGTGTCGCCACATGTTCGGCGTAATTCGCCTCTGTCCAGCGGCCGGAATAACGACGCACGGCTACGCGTTGCACCTCGATCTCGCGCAGTTTCACCCGGGAGTCGTTCGGCACCGGCAGTGTGGCGAGCGAATAGCCGGGCGGCAGCACGAACCGCACCTGGAATCCGCCAGCGTCGGCTGATTGCATCATGGGCAAGGTCGTTGACAGCGCCAAAGGCGACTGCGTGACAGGAGCGGTCATCGCCAATTTGTGGGAGCCGCCGTTGCCGCCGAAGATGTATCCGGCAAGCAGGCGAAATCCCTCGCTGCTGGCGGACTCGGCCGGACCCGCCACGATCACTTCCGCCACCAGATACGGCTCGTAAACGCGGATCTCGTAGACGTCGGTGTGGAGCTCGAGCCGGTACGCCGGCTCACCCGCGTCGCGGCGCGCTGGCGTCGTGCTGCTCTGGCCCATAGCGACAACCTTCTCTGTTGGGACGTGGAAAAGAGTTCTATGATCAGGCCAGCGTTGGATGATACACGGTCTCCCAGCCCACGAGCATGAGGTCGCTGTGCAGTGGGAATCGCCCCGTCACTTCGATCAGTAATATCTGCAAGCGGCGGACCACATCGGCTTCTTACGCCGTGGCGCGGCTATTGCACTCCCCTCCCCACAACGGTGCAACGTCAACCGAACTACGGCGGACACTCTACAGAACCGTTCGATGGCAAGACCACTCAATAGCGTCATCGCGTTCTCGGCGCGAGCATACGACTCAACGGTCAACGGAGCAGCGATGAACCGATCTCCTCTTCTTCCAATCAATACTTCGCTACGAGCCGACATAGTGGTCGAGGACCGAGTGCGTCTTCACGGTGCTGAGATTGTCAGCCACGTGAACTACTCACAGCTCTCGCGCGTGTGGTGGACACGAGGATTGGTTGCCACCGATGTCGCCGAAAAACTTTCCTGCTTCGGATTGGCGCGACGTGCGTTGGTCCATCGTCATGACGCAACGACCCCGCTCAGTGCCGATCGCTGACGCCTGGCGATCCATTCCTTTCACCGTGCATTCTTCCCAGCGCGAAACGACATGATCGACGCACGTGGGTACTCCGCCGCAGATGCTCAGAGTCGCCTGAGCTTATTCCGATTCGAACGTGAGGAAGGTGGCCCCCACGACGTCACCATCGACGTGCTCTACTGCGGCGTTTGCCACTCGGACATCCATCAGGCGCGGAACGAATGGAAGAACACCGTTTATCCGTGCGTTCCGGGTCACGAAGTCGTGGGTCGCGTGAGCGCAGTTGGAGCCAACGTCACGCGACACGCGCTCGGCGATCTGGTTGGTGTGGGGTGCATGATCGATAGTTGTCGGAGCTGTGAGCCGTGCACGTCGGCCGAAGAAAACTATTGCGAAGGGCCGAACAGCTGGCTTGCCACCTACAATGGGCCCATGGTGCCCACGTCCAAGGCGACCACCGGCGAGAATATGTACGGTCGCGACAACAGCTATGGCGGTTACTCCAATGTGATCGTCGTGTCCGAGAAGTTCGTGCTCTCGATCCCGGCGGCGCTCAAACCAGAAGTCGCAGCACCGATCCTCTGTGCGGGCGCCACCACCTTTTCGGCCCTCAAGTACTGGGGCGTCAGCAAAGGTCAACGGGTCGGCGTGGTGGGCTTCGGTGGACTGGGAGACATGGCGGCGAAGTTGGCGAAGGCGATGGGGGCCGACGTGACCGTGTTCACCCGCACCTCGGAGAAACTGCAGGAGGCCGCGCGGTTCGGCGTGACCGGCGTATTGGAGCACGATACCGCTGCGCTCCAGAAACTGAGCTCGGCGTTCGACTTCATCATTTCGACCGTCCCGGAGCGTCATGACGTGAATCCATTCGTCAAGCTGCTCAAGCGCGGTTCGACACTGTGCGTGGCCGGAGCGCTCGAACCAATGAGCCCGGTGAACAATCAGGACGTTGCATTTCATCGCCGTTCCGTTGCCGGATCATTGATTGCAAGTCTCGCGGACACTCAGGAAGTGCTCGAGTTCTGCGCCGAACACGCCATCGGTCCGGATGTCGAGGTGATCCGCATGCAGGATATCAACGCGGCATACGACCGCGTAACGCGCGGAGATGTTCGATTCCGCTTTGTGATCGACATGTCGTCACTGACTGAGTCGGAAATCGAATAGGCACCCAAGGCACACCCGTCACCAATCCGTTACGTAACAACGGTCGGAAACGGTTGAAGGGGAAGTCTGGTCGGGTCGATACGGAGACTTACACCTCCCTCTTTGCCGAACCCGTTCCGTCCAATGCACACCACCAGATCCGCCACCGCCCAGTTTCGGGACATTGTCGTCACCCCACGAGGACGGCGGCGCGCCTCCGCTTTCGCGTTCTTTGCCGCGGCGGTACTGTTTTTTTATCTATTGAAGCGACGAAGAGTGTGATCCTTCCCGGACGCTCCCTCTGGGAGTCGCACTCCATCACTATCCTCTTCGGATCGTGTGTCGCTGCCGTGGCCGCCTATGGCACCATGCTGCGGCAAGGCTCGATCCTCGCAAATCTTGCCTCTGAAGCGGCGCGGCGGGAAGCGTTGGAAGTTCGACAGTCGGCGTTGGCCGAGAGCGAAGCCCGTTATCGGTCGCTGCTCGAGGCGATCGCGGTCCATCGGCTTGGCAAGCTGGTGTACGTGAATGCGGCCGGCGTGACGTTGATCGACGCGACCACGGCGGAGGAACTCGTTGGTCGACGCGCGTCGGACTTCGTGCACGCGGACGACCGCGTGTTATTGCAGCAGCGGATGGGTGCTGCCACCTCTCGTATTTAGTATCGGCTCGCGCGGATTGACGGGGAGCTGCGCGAAGTCGATGCCGCGTCGGTGAGAATCTCGGACGAGAACACGGTAGCCACGCAAACCGTCTTTCGCGATATCACCGAGCGCAAACTGCTGGAAGCGCGGCTGTTGCATGAAGCGTATCATGATGCACTGACTTCGCTGGCGAACCGCACGCTGTTCCATGATCGAGTGGAGCATGCGTTGGCGCTCACCGTGCGCGATACCGTGGCGCGCTTCGGTGGCGATGAGTTCGCCATTTTGCTCGAGCGCGTTGCCGACTCCGGCGAGGCCCTCGCCATTATGAACCGGATCAAGATCGCACTGTGCCGCCCCATGATGCTCCAGGGCCGCCTGATCTCGATCTCGGCCAGGGTCGGCGTGGCCTTTGCTGAGCCGGCTGACGAGGTGAACACGCTACTGCGCAATGCCGACGTCGCGATGTATGAAGCGAAGGAAGCCGGCAAGGCGCGGCACGCCGTTTTCGAACCAGCGATGTATCTGGCCATTGTTCAAACGGTTGCAATTCGAGTCCGACCTGCGCCACGCCGTCGCCGATCCCGCGCGCGCCGGCTTGCGCCTGGTGTATCAGCCCATCGTTCACCTGGACAGTGGCGACATCAGCAGTATGGAGGCGCTGCTCCGTTGGCAGCATCCCACGCGTGGCGCGATCTCACCCACGGTGTTCATACCGGAGACGGTGATCATGCGCGACACCGAGAACTCGCTGACGACCCTACAAGCGTTGAAATCGCTTGGCGTGAAGCTCGCCATCGATGATTTCGGTACCGGCTACTCGAGCTTGAGCTACCTCCAGAAGTTCGCGGTCGACGTGCTGAAGATCGACCGGGCGTTCGTTGAAGGCGTCCAGCACGGCGGCTCCGACACCGCCCTCGCGAAGACCATCATCGCGCTTGGTCAGACGCTGGGTCTCAAAACCGTGGCCGAGGGTGTCGAGCTGGAATCGCAACGGAAAGCGCTACGCTCTCTGGGATGCGTGTTGGGTCAGGGCTACCTGTTTTCCAAGCCGCGGGAGGCCGACGAGCTGACGTCGTGGCTCGACCTCGATCGCGTCCGGCGACTCAGCACAGCTCAGGCACAGCTCAGGCACATTGAAAGTGTCAGCCTCACGATGACTTTCAGACCGAAACGTATGCGTCCTCTTACACTCCTCCACCACCCCGCGTTACCTATCGTCGATGCTGTTGTCCGCCAACGGATCGCGACCGTTCGTGACGAGTGGCGGCACGGATCGCGTGAGTGTGCTTGATGTGGCGAACGGCGCGCTCGTCACAGAGCTGTGTGACGCGCCGCCGTCGGGCCCGGCACAAGGTAGCACGCCCAGCAACGTTGCACTCCCGGCCGATGAGGCACGATTGTTCGTCACCGAGGCTGATGCAAACGCCGTGGCGATCTTCGACTTGTCGGCGAAGAGCGCCGGCACCGAGGCGGATGTCCCAGCTGGAGCGAATTCATTTGCGATAGGCCGTACGGACAGGCATCCTCGTGCCAGCGCCTGAAGTAGCAATCGTCAGCTGCTCAGAAAGTCGAGCATCAACGCGTTGAGTTGCGCGGCATGCGTGGCCGCAAAGCCGTGCGGCGCGCCAGCGAGGACTTCGTAGCGACTGCCCGCAATCGCGTCATGCGACTTATTTCCGGAAATCGCAATCGGTACGATGCGATCGGCGTCGCCGTGCACGATCAGCGTCGGCACGTCGATCTTCTTCAGGTCATCACGAAAGTCGGTGGCGCTGAAGGCCACGATGCACTGTTGCGTGGCCAGCGGCGAGGCAGCCCACGCCACCCACTTGCTGAACGGCACGAGGTCGGCGCCTGACGGCACGCTGTCCACATTGTAGAAGTTCTTGAAGAACTCGTCAAGGAAGGCGATACGGTCGGTGGTCACGCCCGCGACCATCCCGTCGAAGATCGCCGGCGGCGCACCATCCGGGTTGTCCGCCGTCTTGAGCAGGAACGGCGGCACCGCGCCCAGCAGCATGGTCTTCGCGACGCGCGCCGAACCGTAACGGCCGATGTAGCGTGCGATTTCGCCGCCGCCCATCGAGAAGCCGGCCAGTACAACCTTGTGCAGATCGAGCGTTGTGATGAGGTCGTTCAGATCGGAGGCGAAGCTGTCGTAATCGTAGCCACCGGTCGCCTTCCCCGACTCACCGAACCCTCGGCGGTCATACGTAATGCAGCGATAGCCGGCGGCGGTAAGCGCATTCACCTGGCTCTCCCAACTGCGGTGGCTGAGCGGCCATCCGTGAATCATCACGACCGGTTGCCCGCTGCCGCCGCCGTCTTCGAAGTACAGGTCGGTCGCCGGAAGGGCGGAGGTCACGAGGAAGGGCATTGGGGCTCCGTTGAGGGGACGATGGCGACCGGCACCCCTCGCAAGAGTTCGGCCATACGCTACGGACGGCCCTGCTCGTCGTCGAGTGACAGGTGCCGCTCCGGTGGTGTGTCGAGCAGCTCTCGAGCGCGCTCGAACTCCGGCGTCGGGACATGCAACGCGATCCCGCCCACCACCACACCCTGGAAGGCGAGTCCGAAAATACCGGGCGCATTGCTGCGAACGAGAACAGGGATGTCCGCGCCTTCGAGGGTGTCCCGGGCGATGTCCGCCTCGAGTCCGGTGGAAAACGTGGCGACTTCAATCCATTCGGCGCGCCCTGACATGTCGTCTGCTGCAGTCATCGAGAATCCGGAATGAGTGGCAGATGCGGCACCGCGGCCAACGCGCCCGCGTTCACCGCGTTGATCAGCCCATTAGGAAGATAGTCGCCGGCACCGTCTACGTGACTCGCTTCAATCGCTCCGCCATGCGCGTCTGCCAGCCCGGCCCGGTCGCGCGCCACTTCTCCAGTAGGTCCGCCGGCAGTCGCAGCGAGATGAGCACGCGAGGATTGGCCGACACCGGTCGGCCACCCTTGGAAAACCGCGCGCGGGCAAACATCTCGTCGGTGAGCTCCGGCAGTTCGATGTACTCTTCCGGTTGAATCACGTGCGCATCAACCCGCGCCATGTCGGAGCCTGCTGAAGCGCGCTTCTTCCCGGGCATTCGCCTTCCGCATGCTGAAGACGTGGCGTGCCGCGCCACGCGGGGTATATCCGACGACAACCAAACGGCCATCGAGCAGGCCGTAGCAGATCACTCGACGTTCACCGTAGTCTCTGCGCAGATCATCAATCTCTGCGACCTGTCCAGCGAACACCGCCACCGCCTCCGCGAAGTCGAGACCTCGCGTAAGTAGCGTGTGTAAACGCTTGACGTCGTCATAGGTGATCTGCATAGTTAATGTATATACAATAACATATGACCGCAAGGCCGGTCTCGGAGGCCTTGTAGGGTGGTCCGGCCAAACACGGAGTCGACGTCAACGCGACTTACGCCGCTCAACAGATATTTCGCGGGCGACAGCATCCCGGATCATGGAGCGCCGCGTCGCGCGCTCACAACCCCGCCATTGCTCATCCCATCATTTCAGCGCACATCGCCAGCGTTATTGTTCCGGCACGACCACGAAGCCCAGCGCGCGTGCACACGACCGAACGCGCTCATCGAGCGACAGGACCGCCACCGGCCCGACGGCGTCCCGCAGGGCGCTGGCTGTCGCCACATGCAGGGCGTCGAGCATACGCACCGGATCGACCGACATCGTCGCGCGCGCCCGTTCCAGCACGCCGTCGGTGAGAGCGTACACATCCCACGACGACTCGGCGCGATCGAGCAACTGCAGCGCGGCCAGCTCTTCGACGTGGGTGATCCGCCCCAGCACACGCGCCCGCATCAGCGCCCTCGCGCATTCGACACCAGTGAGCGCCGAGGTGACCACCGCTCCGCCTCGTGCAGCGCGGCGCGCACGACCGACTCGGTCGGTTCTCCCAATAACCACGCCAGCACCGCGCTCGACTCCACGTACACGATCACCGTTCGTCTCGACCTGCGTCGAGCAACGCCACCGACGTACCGGTCGGCGATACGATCGGGCTGACCTGGTACGGTTCGCGTGGACGTTCCGCAACGCGCAGGGTCCCCGTGGTAGCCAGACGCGCTGAGGCGCGATCGACGCGCGATTCCACGAACGTGCCGCCGTCAGGAAGAAAAGTCGCACATGCGGGAGCATAGGCGACTTTTCCTACCTTCAACGACAACGAACCGGCACAACGGGTCGGTAAACGGCGCGACCCAATGGCTGGATCGTGATGCTTCAAGATCAGAAGAACATGAAGTTGAAGCGACCACCACTCGAACCCAGGCTGCCGAAGCGTTGGTTCACGATGGTGTTGTAGATCGATCCGAAGGTGTAGCGAATGCCGATGTTGGTGGTGATGCGAAATCCGGTCTGCAGCGCCTGCCGTTGCAACAGGATTTCCTCTTCCGTGTTACCGGCGCGCGGGAGATAGATCTGATCGTTCAAGCGGGCGGCGGAGCCACCGATATTCAGCGAGAAGCCGCGACCGAGGCGAAGATCCACGTTGCCGCTGAGCGTGAGCGCGTTCCGGCTGACATCATGCAAGTAGTTCAACCAGTCCAGCGACACGTTGGATGATCCCCACGACTGGCGCGCCACCAATGACGCGGTCGCCTGCTGGCTGAATCGCGTTTCCGTGTCGCGATCGAGCACCGTCGTGCGCTGGTAGTTGTAGTAGTTGGGACCCACGTTGTAGAGAAACGTGAGCTGGCGGCGCGTCTGCTCCGACCATTCGAACACGTTGTACTCGATCGCCGGCTGTAACCGCAGCGCGAGGTCCTGGTTGAGAAAGTCCGAATAGCCGGCGCCGGCCTTGAATCCCGCCGACCAATGCGAATTCAACGACCGAACCACCAGCGAGTTCGCGTTGTACGTGCGCTGCTCGTTGCGGACCGCGATCGCCGGGCGGTTCGCCGTAGCGGCGAGCTTGAAGTTCTGCGTGTTCACGTTACCACTCACCGACGTGTTCAACTTCCAGGTCGCGGTCGAACGATTGGCCGCCAATGATAAGGAACCGTTCACCGATTGCTGCTGCTCCTCGGCACGCACGAACGCATTGAAGTTGGTCGTGTACGTCCAGAGGTTCCACTTGTCCTTGAGACTGGCCGGCGACGCCGCTTGC
>NZ_JBDNFF010000031.1:0-36376 GCF_041689975.1 Gemmatimonas sp. | reverse complement strand
TTCATGATCACCGATCCGCCCACCTCACCGCCCAAAGCCAGCGATCAGATCGTGTTCGGCGTGATCACGGCGGTGGTGTCGTATCTGGTCTTTGAGCTGGTCGGTGCGGTGTACTTCCTTCTGGCCGGCCTGCTCGTCGCCAATAAGTGGGAAGCATGGCGGCGATATCGGGTGCGTGCTGCGCGGACTCCGACCGCAAGGTAAAGAGTCTCGAGCACTGGGTTCGAGGTGCTTGTGGATGTCAACGTCTGCTCGGATGGTCCGCTTTTCAACGCGAAGTTCACGTCAGGCTGTAGGCCTGACAGCTAACGGGAAGCCATCCAAACGTACCACCGAACTCACACATCACTGCCGACACAATGGTGCCGGCCCCAACACGGCATCCGCCCGCAGCGGCACCACCGTGAACTGCTGCACGCGCGCCGGTTCGGTTGGCGCTAGAGTTACGGCTACGCTCAGCGCACCGTTGGCGCACTGCATGCGCCACACACCACGCAACGCGTTCTCAGCCTGGAGCTGACCCACCGCCTTGCAGTTACCGCCCACCGCGTTCGACATCTGCTCGATGGCGGCGGCGCGACGGGGGCCTGACTCGTCGAGAAACAGATTCATCGCGGCAATGCTGTCGGCCAGCGGTTGCTTCCACTCCTGCACCAGGCGCGTGACCTGCTCCTGCATGGCCAGCAGCACCGGCGCCGGCTGCGGCTCGCGCGGCTTGAGACCGCCGCCCTTGGCGAGGATCTCGAGCGACTGGTCGATCACGCCCGTCCATCCCGTATACGTGAGATTGCCGAGGGCCACGATGCCGACACCGTGCTCGGGAAGCCAGCGCATCTGTGAGCCGAAGCCGGGAAGACCGCCGGAGTGCGACACGATATGCGCGAACAAACAGTTCGACGCCGAACGCAGTCCGTATGCGTAGCCGCCCGCATTCAGTGACAGCACGCCGGCCGTGTTGCGTGCGGCCGTTGCGCCGCTGAAGCGCGCGATCTGCTGCATTTCGCGCAGCGACGACCGCTTCAGCACCGGCGACTCGGCGCCATCGCGCGCCGGCCACGCGTCGAGCATGAGCGCCACCCAGCGACTCAGATCGGCACTCGACGTGAGCATGCCACCCATCGCGCCGAATGAGCCGTCGGGAAGCGCCGCTTCCTCGAGCCATGCGCCGTCTTGCATCCGATAGCCGTGCGCGAGGCGGTTGGCGGGCACGGCGCGCGCTTCCATGGTGGTGGAGGTCATGCCGAGCGGACGTAGCACGCGCTGCTGGATGTAGCGCGCGTAGGGCATACCGCTCACGTTCTGCACGATGCGGCCGAGAATGGCAAACCCGAAGTTTGAATACTCATACGCCGTGCCCGGCGACGTCGAGAACGGAATGCCGGATTTTATCATCGCCGAGAGCTGCGCATCGGTGGCGGCGAGTTGCTGATCGCCCCACGGATTATCCTCCGGAAAGCCTGCGGAGTGTGACAGCAGGTGCCGGATCGTGATACGCGGCGCATCGCTCGTGGCGTACCGCATCGATTTGAGTTCCGGTACATAGCGCTCCGCCGGTTCATCGAGCGAGAGCTTGCCGGCGTCGCGCAGCTGCAGAATCGACAACGCGGTGAAGCTCTTGGTCATCGACGCAATGCGGAACACCGAGCTGGTGTCCACGGCCGCCTTACTCGGCACCTCCCGAAGGCCGAGGGCGGCCACGTGCAGGAGCTTGCCATCCACGATCACGCCGTAGGCGATGCCCGGTACGCGCGCGCTCGCGGCGAAGGCGCGCATCGCGCTGTCGATCTGCGGTAGCGTGGTGCGCAGCTTGGCAACGCGATCGGGATCGGTGAAGCGCGCGGGCGGCGCGATGCTGGATTGCGCAGCGGCGTGACTGACCGCGGCCGCGGAAAGCATTGTCACGGCAAGCGTATGCACGAGCACGGGAGCAAGAGCACGGTGCATCAGGAGCCTGGCTGTAAGTTGAGCACGACTTCAAGTCCGAGCAGTCTGAGCAGTCGTGCGGTGTCGACGAAGATCAAGCTGGCGCCGTCGGGCGAGATCGTCCAGTCGCGCACGTAACCTCGGGTGTAGATCGTGCGCTCTGCGCCCAGTACCGGCTTCCCGTTGGGCCCCGTCGAAAACGACAAGCCGATGAAGGCGCTCTTCGCATTGACGAAGTACAGGGTACGCCCGTCGCCGCTCCATATCGGCAGTCTCCCCCCGCCCGACGACACAGCAGTGCGCGAGGTCGGCGCGGGAAACGGACTGACGAAGACCTGATCAATACCCGAAAGGTTCGCGGTATAGACGAGCCAGCGTCCGTCCGGTGAGATGGCTGGCGATTCTTCGCGAGCGGTGCTGTTCGCGTACGGTTGGACCGGCCCACCAACGCTTCGC
The DNA here is from genome assembly GCF_041689975.1 of Gemmatimonas sp. GTDB lineage: Bacteria > Gemmatimonadota > Gemmatimonadetes > Gemmatimonadales > Gemmatimonadaceae > Gemmatimonas. The sequence continues at coordinate 33,997 of NZ_JBDNFF010000031.1, read as the reverse complement.
CGGAAGATGCCGATATCTGAGCTGGACGAACCGTTGAAAGCTGATCCCGACACAGCTATCCAGTCGCCGTTCATCGAGACACCGTCCACCGCAGACCAGCGCGTGATCGCGGGGAGTGCGACGCCATTGCCACTGCCATCCGAGGGACGCACCGAAAACGTCATCGGCTCACGCGAGAGATATACCACGCTGTCATCGCGCGCGGTGAATGCCGGTAGGCGCCCGTAGTCGTCGCTCGTGACCGTCTGCGTCACGCCTCGAGTGAGATCATGCGTCACCACTCCCCAGCTGCCGCGGGCAATCCGGGACTGCATCGCCAGTCGCTGCCCGTCGTGCGAGAACGCGGCACTTCCCAGGAGGATGGCGCTCGTGCTCGGAAAGAGAATCGGTGAATTGACGCCGTTGCGTCGCACGGTAATACTGGTGTTCGGCGTCCACGTGCTCTCGAAACCATCGGATTCACGACGCGCCAGCACCAGCGTCCCATTCGGAGCGACGGCATACTCGGCGTGGGCCAGGATGGGAGAGCGCAGCACGTTCCCGTCGCCGATCTTGACAGGCGGTCCGATCGTGTCTCCCTTCACCGGGTCGAAAAGAAATGCCAGCAGGACGCCCTCGCGATTCACCAGGAGTCGTTTCCATGCGGGAACGTAGGTGGGCGTGGCGCCGAGCATCAACCGTTTGGGAACCGTCGAACCGGTCGCGAGCCAATACACCTGCGGCACGCGCTCCAAGCTTGCATAGGAGAACAGCACGCCGTGCCCGCCCGCTACCGCCGACGGACCCGTGGGTTGTCGCTCGAGGGAGTCGGCTTTCAGACGGGTGGTGAGCTGCGACGATTGGAGGTCCGCGCTGTAGATGGCGGTGCCAACGGTCACCAGTATGCGATCGTTCGAGAGCCACGTGGAACCGCTCACGAAACCAGCGGGCAGCGCGCTTACCTCGGTCGCGACACCGCCGCGCAATGGCATGCGGAACAGTCGCTGGTTGGCCGCGAACGCCACCTGTTGTCCATCGGGCGAAATCGACATCGATGTTGCGCCTTCAGTGCCTGGTAGTATCACGGACGTGAGCGAGCCAAGGTCGCGCACCACGAGACGCTGCGGGAGCGCGCTTTCGGCAGAATCGGTGGGGACGGGTCTGGCCTGAAAGACCACCGTCTGTCCGTCCGGCGAGAGCACCATCATCTGTCCACAGCAGACGGCATGCAGCTCGAGCGAATCGGGCGCGGCGATCAGGAATCGCACGGGTTTTGCCTTGGCTGAAGGCACCGTCGCGGGTGCAAGCGACGTGATCCCGATGGCGCTCAGCATCGCGCCTGCCGCGATCCCACCTATCCACAGCATTGCACGGCGCACGAAGCCCACGGCTGGTTGTCGCGTAGAGGCTCGCCGCGCGCCGCTGACTGGGCGAACGGCCGCATCGACATTTCCGAGGGCGAAAGCGAATCGTTCAGCCGTCGCGTGCCGGTCGGCCGGCAATTTCTCGAGGGCGGTGGCCACCGCGCTCCAGACGTACTCCGGAACACTCTTGCGCAGATCGGTGAGCGGCACCGGATCGGTGGCCAGCACCTTGGCGACGATCGCCTGCATCGTGGGGCCGGTGAACGGCGGCTCGCCGGCCAACATCTCGTACGTCACGGCGCCCAAGGCAAACACGTCGGCGCGCGCGTCGACGGTCTTTTCGCCCATCGCCTGCTCGGGCGCCATATACTGCGGCGTGCCGAGTGAAAGGCCGGTCTGCGTCATGCGCTGGCCGCCCGCTTCCTTCACGGCCAGCGCTATCCCAAAGTCTGCTACCATCGGGCGCCCGTCGTGCAGCAAAATATTCTCGGGCTTGACGTCACGGTGCACGACCCCGCGCTTGTGCGCGTAGTCGAGTGCGCTCGCGACGTCCTGTGCGATACGCACGGCGTCAGCCACCGGCAGCTGCCGTTCGCGCTCGATGCGTGCGCGAAGTGTCTCGCCCTCCACGAAGGGCATGACGTAGAACACCAAGCCGTCCGCGCTGCCGGAATCGAACAGCGGCAGAATGTGCGGGTGCTGCAGGCTGGCGGTGAGTTCGATCTCTTTGAGAAAACGCTCTGTGCCCATCACGGCCGACAACTCGGGGTGAAGCACCTTGATCGCGACGCGCCGATGGTGCCGCATGTCCTCAGCGAGGTATACCGTCGCCATGCCGCCAGCGCCGAGCTCACGCTCGAGGCGATAGCGGCCATCCAGCGCCCGCGTTAGGCGCTCATGTACATCGGGCGAGGTCACGGAGTCGGGGCTGGAGAAATCGCTCCTCCAAAATACCGCGCAACCCCGACAACACGCGAGTCGCGCTTACTTGCCCTGCGTCTTCTCCCAGAGCGCCGGATACTGCTTCTTGAGCGCGTCGATCTTGGGGAGGTCGTTGTACACGATGTACGGCTGGTCGGTATGGCTGTACAGATAGTTCTGGTGGTACGACTCGGCGTCGTAGAACCTGGACAGCGACGCCACCTGAGTCACGATCGGGCGCGGAAACGCTCTCGCCTGGGTAAGCTGCGCAATGACGGTGGTCGCGCTCTTCTGCTGCTCGGCGCTCGTGAAGAAGATGGCCGAACGGTATTGGGTGCCCACATCGGGCCCTTGGCGGTTGAGCTCCGTGGGGTTATGCGCCACGGTGAAGAACACGGCCAACAGCGTTTCGTACGACACGATGGCCGGGTCGAAGGTCACCTTCACGACTTCGGCGTGACCGGTGCGACCGCCACTGACCGATTCGTAGTCCGGGTTCACCACCGTGCCGCCAGCGTAGCCGGACACAACCGACTTCACGCCCTTCACGTGCTCAAACACGGCTTCCACGCCCCAGAAGCAGCCACCGGCGAATACGGCGGTTTGCACCGGCGCTGCGTATGCCGTCGGCGTAAACGACAGAGTGGCAACGAGTGCCGCCGCGATGAGTGAGCGAAACATTTCACGTCTCCTGAGAGGAATACCCACACCGACGCCGGCGACAGGCTACTGAAGATAGCCGAAATCGGTGCGGGAAGTTCCCTGTGGGCCGTGGGCTCGAATGCGTAATCGTAGAAAGTCAGGCGACGTACACGGAGCCGGGCTTCTGGCGCGTGCCAAACGGGATTCGCTTCCCGGCGCTAACGTACGGATCATGAAGCTCCCCGCGAAACTCGTCCGCCTGTTCCCGGCAGTGATTCAGGCGCGGGGAGAGGGGTACGTTGCCTCTGGCTCGATAAAGATCGCCAGCACCACGGGTCATCGCGTGCTGGCACTGGCGCACGGCACGGCCACCTACGCCCTCGACCTCTCGGCGCGGCCCGGCCAGTTGTCGCTTGCCTGCACGTGCCCGAATGCCGCCGAATGGGGCTGCTGCAAGCACTTGTGGGCGCTGCTGCAGGTGACGAACAGCGGCGGGAAGTTGGCCGGACTGCTCAATATCGTTGGCGCAGCCGGAAAGTATCGGTTCGCCGTTTCAGATGTACCGGACGACGATGGCGACGGGCTGCCGGACGACGATCTGTACGACTATTTCGACGACGATGAATTGGACGACGACCTCGATGACGAATTGATCGACCTGTTCATTGGCGATGCGTCAGCCGGTGCCGTGCCCCGCGTCGGCACCGCAGGCCAGCCGAACCGGCGTCCGCCAGTGCCGCCCAAGCCAGCGTGGGTAGACATCGTGCAGCAGTCGCTCTGGCAGATGCAGGCCGCGAAGGCGTCGGAGCCGACTACCTCGCGCGCGGAGGAATGGCCCGCCGACCGTCGTTTGGTGTACATCATCGATCTCGACGCCTCCACTCGTGTACCAGGACTCAAGATCGAGCTCGGTACCGAAAAACGCGATCGCCACGGTGTGTGGAGCACGGCCAAGCGGTTCCAATACTCGTCTGCTGTCTGGTTCAACGCGCCCGACGCCATCGACCGCCAGATCGCCGAGATGCTGCTCGGCCCCTCCGACTTGCGCGGAGTGACCGGCTTGCCGACCGGTGGTTTCTTCCTGCGTCCGCGGGCCTTCGCGACGACGCTGCGGCTGATGTGTGAAACCGGTCGCGCTCGCACGCGGAGCGCGCGGGCCGACTTGCACGATCGACCGCTGCACTGGGACGATGGTGTGCCGTGGCGGTTTCGCTTGCGCATCACACGGTCGTCGGACGGCGAACACCAGTTGAGGGGCGTGTTCTGTCGGGGTGATGACGAACATGCCGTGTCGGCGCCGCAATGGGTGCATTCGGCCGGCGTGATGCTGATGGCGGATGCGGTCGCCGTCTTCGATCATGAGGGAGCGTTCCCGCTGGTGGCCGCGTTGCGCGCCACCGAAACGCTACCGCTTGGTCAGGATCCGTCGGATTTTCTGGAGCAGCTGCACCGGCTGCCGCACATCCCGGCGCTGGACCTTCCGGAAGGCGAGGCGCTGAGCAGTAGTGACGTGGTCCCCACGCCGTGCTTGACGATCACCAGTGGCACTCCGTCGTGGCGCGCGACGCTGCCACAGCTGGCGCTCCGCTTCCGCTATGGCGCCGTCAGCATCGATGCGGCAGAGACCGCGTCGGTAGTTTTCGATCGATCGGCACGGCTGGTGTATCGCCGTCGAGAAGACGCGGAGCAGTTGTCGCGCGAGCGCTTGCGTGCGCTCGGTGCGCGCGATGAGTGGAACTACACCGCCAAGGCTCACGGTCTCGTGGTCTCGACGTCGAACTTGATGCCGATGGTGCGCGCGTTGGTTACAGAAGGGTGGGAGGTCGCGGCCAACGGCATCGCGTATCGCGCGGCCGGGCGGATTCGCGCCGCGGTGCACTCGGGTGTGGACTGGTTTGACCTGTCGGGGACGGTGCCCTACGGGGACATCGACATGTCGCTGGCCGCGGTGATCGACGCCCACCAGAAGCACGCTGGCATGGTACCACTGGCCGACGGTGTGATGGGATTGGTGCCGACCGAGGCGTTGGAGCGCATGGGCGTGCTGCTCGGCGCGGGGATACGTACCGACGGTGTGATTCGCTATCGACGCTCGCAACTCGCGCTGCTGGATGTGTTGCTGGATGCGATGCCCGACGTCGATGTGGACGCCGCGCTGCAGCGTGCACGCGGCGAGCTGGCGACGTTTCGGAACATCGCCGCGGCCGATGCGACGGCTGGTTTTACCGGTACGCTGCGGCACTATCAGCGCGAGGGTCTGGGCTGGTTCGACTTCCTCCGGCGCTTCGAGCTTGGTGGCTGCCTGGCCGATGAGATGGGACTCGGCAAAACGGTCCAGGTGCTGGCGCTACTCGAGGCGCGTCGCGCCGAAGGGGCGGGCCTCTCGTTGCTGGTGGTGCCGCGTTCGCTGGTGTTCAACTGGCTGCGCGAAGCAGCGCGTTTCGCACCATCGCTGCGCATGCTCGACTATAGCGGCACGACCCGCGCGGCCGACGCGCTCGACTCCAGCGAGGTCGACGTGGTCATCACCACCTACGGCACGTTGCGTCGTGACGTGGCCACACTCGGCGAGCGTGAATTCGACTACCTCGTGCTCGACGAGGCGCAGGCGATCAAGAATGCCAGTACCGTCACCGCGAAGGCGTGTCGACTCGTGCGCGCTCGCCATCGCCTGGCATTGAGCGGAACACCGATCGAGAACCGCATCGAGGAGCTGTGGAGTCTCTTCGAGTTCCTCAACCCCGGCATGCTCGGCGCGGCCACTCGCTTCAGTGTGGCCGCCCGCGCGGCGGCGTCTGGCCTCGAGGGCGTGGTCGAGCCCGGGAGCCAGAGCGTGTTGTCACGTGCGTTGCGACCGGTGATCCTGCGACGCACGAAGGCGATGGTAGCACCGGAACTGCCGGCCCGCATCGAGCAGACGCTGGAAGTGGAGCTGGAGCCAAAACAGCGCGCATTTTACGACAAGCTGCGCCGGCAGTTCCAGGCCAGCGTGCGCGATCGGGTGGAACGCGACGGCATGCAGAAGGCGCGCATGCACATTCTCGAAGCGTTGCTGCGCTTGCGGCAAGCGGCGTGTCATCCGGCGTTGGCAGACAAGTCACGAGGTGTGTGGCCGTCGGCCAAGCTCGACGCGCTACTCCCGGCGTTGCAGGAAGTCGCGGCCGAAGGGCAAAAAGCACTCGTGTTCTCGCAGTTCACGTCGTTTCTGGCACTCGTGAAGGAACGGCTCGATGCGGCGGGTATTGTATACGAGTACCTGGATGGCCGCACCAAGAACCGCCAGGCGCGGGTCGATCGCTTCCAGGCGGACGAGAGTTGTCCGGTGTTCCTCATCAGTCTCAAGGCTGGTGGACACGGACTCAATCTCACATCGGCCCAGTATGTGTTCCTGCTCGATCCGTGGTGGAATCCGGCGGTCGAGGCGCAAGCGATCGACCGCGCACATCGCATCGGTCAATCGCGGCGGGTGATGGCCACGCGTCTGGTCGCGAGCGACACCATCGAGTCGAAGATCCTGCAGCTGCAGCAGTCGAAGCGACAGTTGGCCGACGCAATCCTGTCCGAAGATGCGGGCGCGCTGGGGTCGATCGGACGGGAGGAGCTGGACTTGCTGTTGAGTTGACGGAACGAGTGGCGGGGATCAACCGCGCAATACCGCTGCGGTCACGTAGCGCAACACGTATACTGCGTGGAGAACACGTGCACGTATACCGAGGGGCATGCCATGAAGATCAAGTTGACCGTCACGATCGACCGTGACCTGCTCCCCAAGGCCAAGCGCTATGCTCGAGAACGTGGCGTCTCGCTCTCCGAGCTTATCGAAGCCAACTTGCGGCACGTCAGCCGCGAGAGCGACGGGCCTTCGTTCTCGTCGACCTGGCGGGGAAAGTTCATCGCGCGCTCTGGCGATGGCGACGACGACCGCTATCGCGCGCTGGCGAAGAAGTACCTGTGATCATCTTGGTCGACGCAATCACGCAAGCTGTGTGTTCCAGCCGTCGAGTGGGGTGCGCAGCATGCCACGCTATTTCAGCAATGTCATCCCAGCGCGCTTATCGAATATTACGGTCTTGTCGCAGCCCGCTGCTTCCGCGCTACGTTGAATGAGGCAATCGGCGAAGTCGGCACGGCTCGACTCGAATTGCCTGAGTGCTTGCCACACCACCTCAGCGTCCTGCACCGCCAGCTGACGGATACTCAAAATTCGCCTGACGATCTCCGCGACCTCGGCTCGCGTCGCCCCATAGCTACTTTCGCTGACCCAGACGACTTCGGCGAGCACGACCAACCCGACAAAGCCGGGAATTTCTGCGGTGCATCGTGTTTCGATCAACGCGGTCGCAAGGGCTGCCTGCGCCCGGTCGTCCTGCGCTAGATACCGGACCAGCACGTTGGTATCGAGACCGATCACCGACCGCCGCCGCGTGCACGGATCGCCGCATTCATCTGGCTGATGCTGACCGGTGTCGCCGGTTTCCGCAGCAGCCCTTTCAGTACGCGCACGTCATCACTGGCCGGCTTGATGGCGAAACCACCATCCACTTCAACGAACTCCACTCGATCTCCCGATTCGAGTCCAAGTCGCCGCCGGACATCGGCGGGGATGGTAATCTGTCCTTTGGACGTTACGGTCGCAGTGCTCATGAGCGCTCCTTTTCCTTACAATAAAGTAAGGACTGAGCTTTTTCAAGCTCGCGAGCGATAATCGAGCGCCGTATCCTGCGGCGATGAAGCGCGCTCCAGCCGCAAGCCGGCAGTGGTCGTTCCACGCGATTCCGGAGAATCGGGTCGAAGGCATGGATTGTTGCGGGGCGGGAAGCATTTCATACGCATCACGGCCAAGGTTCGTCAGGAGACGAAGACCAAGACCGGCGATCGTGTTCGACTGCGAAGCACCGTCCCCGATCGTGCAGTCGTGACGAAAGACTTCAAAGCGCTGCCGCCCGGCAAGCAGAACTTCATCATCCGACGCATTGACTCTACGACGTAGTGAGCTCGACACGTTGCGGTCGGCGCGGTCTTGACGACGCTGTGCTTCACGCAATACGGCGTTGTGCCACGGCGCGTTCGACGTCACCGAGCACGGTCGCGGCGCGGATTCACGTCGAAGGCTGGCGACAGGCGCCAGAGTTCTTCGAGGTCGGCCGCCGAATCGGCGCTTCGTTGCCGAATGACGTCGGCGATCTCCGTCTCCGCGTGCTCGCCGCTCTCTCGGGGTGCAATCGTCATCAGCGTCGCGGGCGAAACGAAGAAAAGTCGACGTTCGGCGCCCGTCACCAAGTCGCGGACTCGGTCGAACCGGCGCACCAAGGCGACCCGAACGCCATCGCTGTCCACCAGGCGTGCAGCCGCCACGTCGATCCCCGCCTGCCGCGCGGGGTATCATCAACCGCGAGGAGGAAATCCAGCGCGGTGACGAGTACGTGCATGTCCTCGTCGCGTGCGGGGCGAACGGCGGGCCGCTCACCAGCGGCAGCGTCGGGTCTATCGCGTAGCGGGTGGGTATGCCGAGCCATGAGGCGGCGTACTCGAACGACCCGTGCTCCCGCCGCCCGTGCTACTTCGGCTGTGGGGTCCGCTTGGGGCGGACCTTCGTGGGCAGGTCGGCGATCTCCAAGGCGGTGCCCGTGTCGTCGGCCTGCGGGTCGGTGCCGCGCTCGAGACCACCCTACTCGAGTCCGAGAACGAACAACGCTATCAGGTAGGTGCCCATCGCCACCGTAGGAGCGCCCTGTTCAACTCGGCGGAAGTTTGACGGATCACGCCAATCCGCTCGGCCATCATAGCAGCCGTCAGCTTGCGTCGGCGTCGCGCGATGTTGATCCCACGGCCAGCGGCAACTAGTGAGTGTCGGACGCGTGTAGGGAGTATATCAATATTCGCCATAAGGGTGCTCTATCGTCCATAGGACGTCTTCAGGGATGCTACATCATTCGTTATCGTATGCCAATCGACTGCGGCCGGTGAGCGCGGCCGTGCGCCGCGAAGCGATAGCGTTCGTCAGTTCTGCGGTCGCACGACCAGCGGCACCATCTGCAGGGAACCGCCGAACTGCACGTCGAATACTCCTGGGTCAGCGTTGCGCATGCGAGCCGAAATGCGCGCGAGCCGTCCAACCGCGGCCGCCGACGCACAATACGTCGCCACGCCGTCCGCGCCGGTGGTGTAGTCCCTCGCCGCGTCCTGCCATCCCCCTGCTGCGGACTCCCACGCGATCGATACCCGCGCGCCCTCCACGGGATTGCCCGTCTCCGACATGATGCGAATCAGCAGCAGCGGACGATCGCCGTCGCGCCACTGTTTCGCGCGCTGGCACCGCTCCGTCACGAATGACTCCGCCGTTGGCACGCGTACGGATGCGTTGAGTGAATCACCGCGGCGCACCGCACCGGGCACCGGTACAGCCAACTCCAGCCCGATGGCGCGCAGTCGCTCGTCCGCCAGAAATACCTCGTAAGGTCCGGCGATCAGTTCGGCGAAGCGTGCGTGACCGGTACTGTCGATGCGTGCGCGATACGGTGACCGCGACAGTCTGAGCTCGCGCCCAGCCAGCGACTGCGTCGAATCGGGGAGCACGCGCAACAGGAGCGAACCGAAGCGACCACGCCACTGCGTGCTGTCGCGCCAGCGTGCTTCGGCCAGTGCGCCGCCCGTTTCGTTGATCACGCTGACGAACCGCTTCGCCGCGCCGCCGCTCACCTCTGCGCGACGGCCCGATCGCACGGTCAGGCTGGGTACGCCGGGGACGGATTCCATCACGAAACCCGCCAGACGCATCGACCAATGATCGATGAGGATCGATCCATTCGGCATGTCGCCAAAGACCACCTGGCCGCCCGGCCGGAGCGCGCGTAGTCGGGCGTCGGGCACGAGGTATTCGTAGTCGATGTGCGAGAGCGAGCGCCGCGCGCTGTCGATCCAGAGCGTCCCGTCGATCTCGACCCGGTCGGTGCGGCGGCGTGCCGGCGTGAACCGTACACCGACGCGCTCGGGATGTACCGGATCGGTCTTGGCCAGCTGCATGCAGTACCCGTCCAGGAACGCGTCGCTGAGCAACACCTCGGCGTCGGGACCGAAATACACGCGGTCGTCTGCGCTGTCCCGCACGAAGCCATTGCGGACGAAGCCCGCCGGCGTCAATGCCGCGGTGAACGACGCCATGGTACCGGTCGCCGAGTCGGTGACGACCGTCATGCGTGTCGCGCGCTCGCCATTGGTCTCGCGATCGAAGCTGTAGCGACGCAGCGTGACCGACTGTGATTCACGCGTCACAACCGCGGCCAGCAGCGCCGAGCGCGCCTGTTCCCAGAGACTGAAGGCGACCGGCGTATCAGCGCGGGTCGGGCAGGCGGCGCGCGCCGTGACGCGCATCCCGTCGAGCAGATTCGGCAAGCGCTCCATCATCACGTCCACCGTGGTGTCGCGCGAAACGACCGACGGGAGCACGATTTCGCGCGGGCGAAAGCCGAGTCGCAGCAGCTGCATGCGCGTGCTGCGAACGGTGCGCTCGAGTCGATACTCGCCGCGCGTGCCGGTAACGGTACGGCGCTGCATGACCCGGTCGGCGTCGAGGAGAGAAACCACGGCCCCGCTGATCGGCGCACCCGTGACGCCGTCGCGCACCGTACCGACAACGCGCGGCACCGGCTGCGCGTCGACGACGATCGAGCGCAGCAGCACGAACAGCACCAACGGCAGTGATGCGATACGGAACAGAAAGAGCGGCATCATCCCTCGCTATCTGAGCAATGTCATCCCAGCGCGCTTGTCGAATGTGACGGTCTTGCGGCAGCCCGCTGCTTTCGCGCTACGCTGAAGGAGGCCATCGGCGAAATCAGCACGACTCGACTCGAAGTGCCCGAGTGCTTGCCATACCACCTCAGCGTCCTGCACCGTCAGCTGTCGGATACTCAAAATATGCCGGACGATCTCCGCGACCTCGGCTCGCGACGCCCCGTAGCTACTCTCGCTGACCCGGATGACTTCCACGAGCACGACCAACCCGACAACGCCGGGACTTTCCGCGGTGCGGTGTGTTTCGATCAACGCGGTCGCCAACGAACTCCACCCGATCTCCCGATTGAGTCCGAGACGCCGCCAGACATCGGCGGCGATGGTGATCTGTCCTTTAAACGTGACGGTCGCCGCGCTCATGAGCTCTCCAGTCCCTTGCATAAAGTAAGGAATAAGGTTCTAAAGCGTGCGCGCGGTAATCGAGCGCCCCACGTCGTGGCCCGCCCGGCACACGGCACTTCATCAACCGACGGATCGACTCAACCACGTAGTCAGCTCATCGCGTCGTGGTCGGCGGCGTCCTGCCGGCGCTGCGCTTCACGCCAGTCCACGATGGGTGCCACGTCACGATCCTCGAGGGCGAGACTGGCCATCGCGCGCTCGATCACCGAGACGCCGAGCTCCGGCGGCAACGCTTGCCCGAACGCGAGTTCCGCACGTCGGCAGAGACGTTCTTCGCGCGGCAGATTCTCTTCCGTTCGATACACACCCATCGCGTGTACCCGCGCATGCACGCCCTCGTGCAGAATGGATGACGCCACGGGTGCCGCGCTGATGTCGCGACGCGCGAGGAAGGTGAGTTCGGTGATGATCACGTTGTCCTGCGGCATGAACGCGCCGCGGCAGGCGAACCGCTCCACGCGGATGCCGCGGATGTCGCGCCGCAGATGCGCGAGGCGCCACGGTTGATACGTGTCGATCAGCGCCAGCGATTCATCGAGGCGCGCCAGCACGTCGGCGGTGGCGATATCAGCGCGGGTGTTGATGACCTCGACCGGCACACCGTGTAACGTCGTACGCATGGTTTCCGGTGCATGCGTGCCATCGGTGTTCGGTGCAGCTGGTCGAAACATCGCAGCGAGTCGCTCGAGAAATCCGGACATTTACGAGATCGTTGGGGGAAACTGCAAACGGCAACAGCTGGAACACGGATGACACGGATCGACGGAAACGGCACGGATACGATGAACCGCGCGGCGTTTTCTATCTTATCCCGTGCTTTTCCCTTCGATCAGTCTCATCCGTGTTCTGGCTGTTGCTATTGCTGTGGCGTTGCTGTCATCGCAAGCCGCCGCAGCTGCCACGTTCTACATGCCCGGCGTTTCCCGGTGATACTGCTCGATGCGCAGGACCTCCTCGCTCGAGCCGAATATGAAGCCGATGCGCTGGTGCAGCCCGGTGGGCAGCACGTCCATGGTACGACTATAGCCGGTGCTGGCCATTCCACCGGCCTGTTCGATCAGGAACGCGATCGGATTGGCTTCGTACAGTAGTCGCAACCGACCGTGCCGCGTGTGATTCTTGCTGTCGCGTGGATACAGGAACACGCCACCGCGCATGAGAATGCGATGCGTTTCAGCGACCAGCGACGCGATCCAACGCATGTTGAAGTCGAAGCCGCGCGGACCCGACACGCCGGCCAGGCATTCGTCCACATACCGCTTCACGGCCGGTTCCCAGAAGCGGGTATTCGATGCGTTGATCGCGAACTCGCGCGCCGATGGGCCAACGCGGAGATTGGCGTGGCTGAGCACCCACTCGCTGAGCGACGGATCGAGCGTGAAGGCGTGCGTGCCGCGGCCGATCGTGAGTACCAGCATCGTACTGGGCCCGTACACCGCATAGCCCGCGCAGACCTGCGCGGTGCCGGGCTGCAGGAAATCGTCGAGCTTCGCGTGGGCGCCGGGCGTGCGCGCGCGTAGCACCGAAAAGATGCTGCCCACCGACATATTCACGTCGAGGTTCGACGAGCCATCGAGCGGATCGAAGACCAGCAGATACTTCCCGCGCGGCAAGTGCGATGGAATGGGGTAGGGCAGCTCGAGCTCTTCCGACGCCATGCCGGCGAGATGCCCACCCCACTCGGTGGCGCGCAGAAAGATCTCGTTGCTGGCGATATCGAGCGGCGTCTGCTCCTCACCATGCACGTTGTGAGAGCCGGCGCTCCCGAGCTCGCCCTGCAAGGCGCCATGCGCGACGCGACGCGCGATCGCTTTGCAAGCGAGCGCGATGTCGGTAACCAACGAGTCGAAGTCGCCGGTGGCTTCGGGAGCGCGACGGCGCTCCTCGATCAAAAACTGGGCGAGCGTGGCGCGTCCGGCTGTGGGCATGCGTTTCGAATCTCCTTTGGAGGGTGCGGCCATTATCTTACACCGGCTACCGTAGCCACCGCATTCGGTTACCCGGGTCCTTCCGTCCCCGCCCATGATCCTTGCCCTGCTGCTGCTCTCGCTGATCCGTACGCCGGCCGTCACCGACACGTTGCCCTGTGCGGCCGCGGCGCGCTTCCTGCGCGACGAGCGGCACATGATGGCCGAGGTGGAGGTCGACACCATCGACGACTGGCGCACCAGGAAAAAGGTTGCCGGATGCCGGATCACCGCGGCCGGTGGCACGGAGCTGGGTGTCAACAAGGAAGCGGTTCATTTCTACGAACTGTTGCGAGCCGCGAAGTGGGTACGCACGCCCGACCCTCGCGATTCGCCGAATGAAGGATCGCTGCGCTTTCGCTGGGGGCAGGCGGATTGCCTGTTCAACATCAATGCAGAGGCGATGCTCGGTACCGACGCCGAGCAGCGGGTGAACGACCGACTGCAGGTGCCGGCCAGGCAGACACGCTATCAGATTTTCGTGATGTGTATGCCCGCCATGCCGGCCGCGCCTCGGTAGGCGTGGGTGCGGCCGTTTCTCCTAAGCCGCTTACCCGTCCATCGGCCACTCCACGGCGCCCGAGTGCGTCACCGCACCTTGGCTCGCCGGGCCCACCAGTCGGGTGTACTTCTCCAGCACGCCGCCCAGCCTTGGCACGGCCGCGAGCGGTAGCTCGGCGAGGCGTGTGGCCAACTCGGCGTCACTGAGCTCCACCGTAATACGAAGCGCCTCAGGGCGGGCATCGATCGAAATGATATCTCGGTCTCGCAGCAGGGCGATCGGGCCTCTATCGGCCGCTTCCGGCCCCGCATGGCCTATACACAGGCCGCGGGTGGCGCCGCTGAAGCGTCCGTCGGTGAGCAGGGCGACGTCGGCTCCCATGCCCTGCCCGTAGATCAGCGCGGTGATGCCCAGCATCTCGCGCATGCCCGGGCCGCCACGCGGGCCCTCGTTACGGATCACGATCACGTCGCCGCGCTCGTAGCGCTGGTCGCGTATTGCCGCCTGCGCCTGCTCTTCGCACTCGAACACCCGCGCCGGTCCGCGATGGACCAGCGTGGCCAGTCCGGCAATCTTGAGCAGCGCACCATCGGGGCAGAGGTTGCCGGTGAGCATGGTGATGCCGCCGTTGGCCGAACGGGCGTTCTCCACCGTGCGTACCACCTCACCGTCGGGAAGCGCCGCGCCCTCGAGCTCCTGCGCCAGCGTGCGCCCGGTATACGTCAGGCATTCGCCGTTCAGCACGCCTGCCTCGAGCAGCGCGCTCAGGACCACACCGGCGCCGCCCACGTGGTACAGGTCGCGCGCCAGGAAGCGGCCACCCGGCTGCAGGTCGGCGATCAACGGCGTGCGCGCGAACACGGCGGCCACGTCGTCGAGATGAAATCTGATCCCAGCCTCGTGGGCGATGGCCGGCAAGTGCAGCGCCGCGTTGGTGGAGCCGCCCGTCGCCGACACCACGGCGCACGCGTTCTCGAGCGACGCACGTGTGACGATGTCGCGCGGCAGGGGACCGTCGCCCATTACCGCTCGCATAAGCGCCACACCCGCCCGTCGCATGAGGGGCGCGCGCTCGCTGTACACCGCCGGAATCATGCTGGAACCGATCGGCGCCAGCCCCAACGCCTCCGACACCATGCCCATCGTGTTGGCCGTGAATTGCCCAGCGCACGATCCGGCCGTGGGTATACACGAATGCGTGATCTCCTCCAGGTCGGCCGGCGTCGCTTCGTTGGCGAGCACCTTGCCGATCATCTCGTACGTCTCGGCGATGTTCGTGTCGCGACCGCGAAAATGCCCCGGTAGCGCCGCGCCGCCATGCACGAACACGCCGGGCACGTTGCAGCGTACGATGCCCATCATGAGGCCGGGTAGGTTCTTGTCGCAGCCGCCGATCGCGAAGATACCATCCCACTGATGACCGCGCGTGGACGCTTCCACGCTGTCGGCGATGATCTCGCGTGACACCAGCGAAAAGCGCATGCCGCTGTGCGCGATGGATAGACCATCGGACACCGATGCCACCGGACATTCATGCGGCATACCGCCAGCCGCGTAGATGCCCGTCTTGGCATGCAAGGCCTGATCGCGCAGCAGCATGTTGCACGGGCTCATCTCGCCGCCCGTGTGGAATACGCCGATGTGCGGACGCGCGATTTCATCGTCGTCCTGACCCAGCGCCTGCAAGAAGGCGCGGGTGGGCGCGCGCAGCATCCCTTCGTGGATGTTCGCCGAGCGGAAGCGTTTAGTCATAACGTATCGGGTGACGTGCTGCCGGAAGCAGATCGTTCGAGAAACAGCGTGATGATGCGCGACACGTCAGGATCGGCCCCGACGCTTTCCAGATGGCTGGCCTCCAGCATCACCTCCGACGCGCGCGTGGCCATCGGCGCATACGCCCCGCACTCACCGGCGAGTCGCACGACCTGGTCGATGTCCTTGCGGAACGTGCCGAGTCCGCCGATGCGTGGTGTCACAACACCGGCGGCCATGCGTGATCCGAAGACTTGAAGCGGCAGCGAGTCGGCGAACCCACCAGCCAACGCACCAGGAAGCTGCGTGGCGTCGATGCCGGACTTTCTCGCAAACGCCAGCATCTCGGCGATGGTCACGAGATTGCAGGCCACGATCATCTGGTTGCAGCTCTTTGCAAGCTGACCGGCGCCATGTCCACCCATGTGCGTCACGCGTTGTGACAACGCATCGAACACCGGTGCGGCGCGCGCGATGTCATCGGCCGCGCCACCGGCAAACACGATGAGTCGGCCCGCGCGCGCCAGTGGCAAGCCACCTGATACCGGTGCGTCGATCCACCGCGCGCCGCATGTACTGGCCAGATTTTCGGCCATCTCGCGCGTGGTGTCGGGTGCGATACTCGATAAGTCGATAAGCAACTGACCGGCCCGCAACACGGCGTCGATCCCCTGTTCGCCAAACACCACATCGTGCACTGCGGCGGTGTTGGTAAGACACAAGCACACGATGTCGCACGCCGCGGCGAGTGCGCGCGGCGAATCGGCCAGCGTGGCGCCCTGCTCCACGAGCGGTACGGCCTTACTGGGGGTGCGATTCCACACCGCCACCGACAGACCGCACTCGAGCAACCGCTGCACCATCGGGGTGCCGATGAGCCCCGTGCCGATGAACCCGATGCGTGGTTTCGCTTTCGCGACCGGCGTATTGGCGTCAAGCATAGAGGTGCAACCCGTTGTCCATGCGAATCACTTCGCCGGTGATACCGGGGGCACCGGCCACCAAAAAGTACGCGAGATCGGCCACCTCGTTCACCTCGAGCAACCGCGGCAACGCCTGCGTAACGAGGTACTTCGCTTCCACTGCCTCGAGTTGCTCGCCGCTCAGCACGCGGCTGGGCAGTCCACCGCTCACATAGCCGGGTGCAATCGCGTTCACACGAATGTGTGGCGCGAGGGCGCGGGCCAACGAGAGCGTGAGCGTGCTAACCGCCCCCTTCGAGGCAGCGTAGGCCACACTCGAGCCCAGTCCGGCCGTCCCCGCAATACTGGACAGGTTCACCACCGCGCCTCGTCCCGATTCGCGCAGTAGGTCACGACAGGCGCGGATCATGCGAAAGGTGCCGGTGAGATTCACGTCGTAGGTGCGCGCAAACTCGCTGTCCGGCAACGCGTCGAGGTCGGCGTGCGGAATGAACCGCGTGGTGCCGGCGCAGTTCACCAAGGCATCGGTGCGCCCGAAGCGCTCGCGCATCGTGGCCGCAGCGGTGTGGCAGCTTTCATTGCTGGTGACGTTGAGCAGCACTACCTCGGCCCGCGCTCCCAGCCCCATGCATTCGGCCGCAACCGCTTCGGCGGTAGCGCGGGTTTCGTCGTCAAGCGTACAGATGCCCACGTCCCAGTCATGGCTGGCAAAGGTGCGGGCGCAGGCGGCGCCAATTCCGGTGGCCGCACCGGTGATGAGGCAGACAGGTCTTGCGGGGGAGGTCATAAGGGGGAGCTTACCGGTGGGGAGGGGAATCGTCCACTCACCCGGCGGATCAATTCTGGAGCGTTTCATGAGTGGTCAGCCATGATGCATGGATATGCGCACGCCAACGGCGTCCGATTGCACTACGTGGAGCAGGGGAGCGGACCGCTGGTGATCCTGCTGCATGGCTTCCCCGACTTCTGGTATAGCTGGCGGGACCAGATCCCCGCGCTCGCGGCCGCGGGCTATCGCGTGGTCGCGCCCGATCTGCGCGGTTACAACGAGAGCGAGCGGCCGCAGGGCATCGAGGCGTATAAGATCGACACGCTGGCCGCCGACGTGGCCGCGTTGGTCACGGCGATGGGCGCCGAGCGCGCGACTGTAGTGGGGCACGACTGGGGCGGACTGGTGGCGTGGCACGTGGCCATGCATCACCCCGAGGTGGTGTCGTCGTTGGTGATCATGAATGCGCCGCACCCGCTTGCCTTCCGCCGTGAACTCAGGCAAAACTGGGCGCAGAAGCGGCGTTCGTGGTACATCGGCTTCTTTCAGCTCCCTTGGCTGCCCGAAGCGGTACTTTCTGCGGGGAACCAGTGGTTGCTTCGGCGCGTGCTCCGTCGTGGCGGTCCGGCGCACAACGATACGGAGCTCGCCGCGTACGTCGCGGCGTTCGCTGGACACGGCGCGACGACTGCTGCGATCAACTACTATCGGGCACTGTTCCGACATCGGCCGAAGCGACCAGTCACCATTCAATGCCCGACGCTGCTCATCTGGGGCATGCGTGACCCGTTTCTGCTGCCCGTGCTTGCGGAAGGCACTGAAGCCTGGGTGCCGAGGCTCGAGCGACACGAGGAGCCGCGGGCGCGACATTGGGTGCAACACGACGCCGCAGCGTCGGTGAACGCGCGTGTACTGTCCTTCTTGTCGCCACACGCAGCCACGTAGCGGTGGCGTCAGGCCATGGCTGACACGAAGCCGCCGGTCGACTCGGCAAAGAGCGCTGTCGCGAGCGAGGCATGCACGGTGAAGACGGCGTCGAGCCGTCGGCAGCCGACTACGGTCGCCACGACATCGAACGACTGTCCGACGATCCGTACGACGCGATGCAGTGGCAACTCGAGGCCGCTGTACACACTGATGCCGTCGAGTGAGAGATCGCGCATCCGCACATCGATCGCGTCGGTCTTCCAGTCCACATGCATGATGGCCCAATCGGACTTACTCACGCGCGGAATACCGCGGCGATCCATCGGCTTTCCGCGTGGTCCGCTCACGCGCACCGGCGCGAGCGGCGCACGACAGCGCGCACATCGCGTGTCCCGGCCCACTTGCCCGGGCAAGACCAGGTGGCACATGGGGCACGCGTGGGCTGGCGGTGTGGTGCGCTCACCCGCGGCCGTGTGCGCGGCACGTGCCCGCGAGGCGGCGCGAACGGCGCGCTGGGCATCATATGTGGCGCGCTTGGCCGGATCTGACAGCACGCCATAGGCGTCGTTGAGCAGCACCGCCTCGTATTCGTTTCCACCAACATCAGGGTGACGCGTGGCGATCAACGCCCGATACGCGGCCTTGATCACTTCGGGTGGCGCATCCGGTTGCACGTGCAGCAGGCGGTAGTGATTTCGTCGATTGGTCGTCATAGCGTTCTAGCGGAGGCGTGCGCGCTCGTACTGCGGCGGCCAGCTGATGCCGGCACCGAGCGCGTGCGCGGCGAGGAGCGGCCAACGCGGATTACGCAACAGTTCGCGGGCCAGGAACACCATGTCGGCGCTCCCGTCGGCCACGATCTGTTCGGCGTGCGCCGCCTCGGTGATGAGACCGACGGCGGCCGTGGGCATGCCCGCCTCGGCGCGAATACGCCGCGCGAAGGGCACCTGATATCCGGGGCCGATCGTGATCTGCTGGTGAGCGGCCAGTCCACCCGAGGAGCAGTCGAGCAGGTCGACGCCGCGGGCATGCAGCCGTGCGGCAAGCTGCACCGACTCTTCAATGCTCCAGCCGCCCTCGGCCCAATCCGTCGCCGAGATGCGCAAGATGAGCGGAAGCTCCGCCGGCCACACGGCGCGCACCGCGTCGGTGACTTCGAGCACGAGCCGAATTCGATTCTCGAATGACCCGCCGTAGTGGTCGCTGCGCTGATTCGAGAGCGGCGAGAGGAACTCGTGCAGCAGATAGCCGTGCGCCGCGTGCAGCTCGACCACCTGAAACCCGGCCTCGAGTGCGCGTATCGCCGCCGCCCCGAACGACACGATCACGTGCGCGATGCCATCGAGCGACAGTTCATGCGGCGAGGGATAGTTCGACGCGAACGGCCTCGCACTGGGCGCCATCACGTTGTCCCATCCACCCTCCGACAGCGGCACCGTGCCGCCAGGCTGCTCCCACGGACGCCGCGTGCTCGCCTTGCGACCCGCGTGTGCCAGCTGAATGCCCATGACCGCGCCCTGGGCGCGACAGAAATCCGTGATCCGTCGCAGCATGGGAATGTGCGCGTCATCCCAGATGCCTAAGTCCTGGGGACTGATGCGCCCTTCCGGCGTAACGGCCGCAGCTTCGGTAAGCACGAGCCCCGCGCCACCGGTGGCGAACGCCCCCAGGTGCACCAGATGCCAGTCGGTGGCGAAGCCGCGGTCGCTGGAGTACTGGCACAT
The DNA here is from genome assembly GCF_041689975.1 of Gemmatimonas sp. GTDB lineage: Bacteria > Gemmatimonadota > Gemmatimonadetes > Gemmatimonadales > Gemmatimonadaceae > Gemmatimonas. The sequence continues at coordinate 14,331 of NZ_JBDNFF010000031.1, read as the reverse complement.
CGGCGACACACCGATGCGGTTGCGCAGCGTGAGCGAGCGGAGGGTAAGCGGTGTGAAGAGCGCGGACATGCGAGTCAGGTGAGGAATTCGTGAAGCAGCGAATGAAAATGGTGCACCCCGTTCTCATGGCGCGCCGAGTAGCGTCCGCGGTCGTACACGCGCGAGCGGAGATTGCGCTGCACCAGCTCGCAGATCTCGATGTCCTCATCCTGCACCTCGACGCTGAACGCCATCCGTTTCGTCCATGATGAATCGGTGGCGGCGTTGGCCGACGGATTGGTCGCGTACCAGTCGAAGACCACACGACAGCGATCGTGGCCCATCGGAATGACCACGTTCGTCTGCATCTGTCCGAGATATACATTCAGCATGATGTTCGGAAACATCCACACGTATACGGCTTCCGGAGCGCTGGTGGTGCCCGGGTCGTAGACGCGGTCCGGATTGCCGCCGTGCACTGGCCGTAGTGGCGCGTGCTGAATGGAGAAGTATCGGTGGGGCTCCACACGGTAGTTGTCCATGTCGAGTTCCTTGTTCAGGCCGGGATGGACAACCGGGACGTGGTACCCCTCGAGGAAGTTGTCTACGTACACCTTCCAATTACACGCGATCTCCCAGCTGCGCGACGTCACGTACTGCATTTGCTCGCAGCCGAAGGCCTGCACGCGCGACGGGATGTCTTCCACGACCTCGGTGAGTGGCGGCGCCTTGCCATCGAGGTTGGCGAACACCAGCGGTCCCCACGTGGTGACCTTGACCGGCACCAGATGCATCTCGGCCGGCCGGAACGACTCCACGTCCTCCATGCCTGGTGCGCGCTGCAGTGTACCGTCGAGGCTATACGTCCAGCCGTGATAACGACACTGAAGCGTGTTCCGCTTGCCGCAGCCGTGCGCGACCGGACCAGCGCGGTGCAGGCACACGTTGTGAAATCCACGGAGCACGTCGCCGTCACGCAGTACGACGATGCTGTCGTTGCCCACCTCCGCCGTGAAGAACTGCCCATGCTCGGCCACTTGCTCCATCCGCCCGACCAGTTGCCACGTGTGCGCGAACACCCGTTCCATTTCGAGTTCGAGGTACACGGGATCGTGGTACAGGCGCGCCGGAATGGTCGCGGCGCGCTCGATGTTCGGATCGAAGGGGAAGACAATCGGCATATGGAAAGTTACGTGAGAGTGGACTACTTCACGCGGGCGGACACGAAATCCCAGGCTCGCCCGCTGCCGAAGTGCATGGCCGTTGCCCGCCCCTGCTTGTCGCGCACGAACCAGACGGTCTCGTCGCCATTGACGAAGGCATCGCGATAGGTCGCCGACAGCGTATCGACCACACCCACTCGGGGGCTCACGGTGAGGCGATCGCCGGCAGCAGATACGGCGAACGTCGTGCCGATTTCCTGGTTTCGGTACATGCCGGCGATGCCAAGGAGCTCCGACGCGCTTGGCTTCCAGCGTTCCGCGGCCATGAAGGCATGGACCACGGTGTCGCCGTCGCTCGTGGGTACACGCAGCGACACGGGCTGTCCGCTGGTGGTGGTGAATCGTACTCGTGAGGCGCCCAGCTGGTAGCCGCCATCGCGTAGCGGTAGGAACGCCGCACCACCGTCACGGCGTAGCTGCCCGCGGGAGGTGTCGAGCACCATCACCGTGTTGGTCCGCGTGTCGCGATAGATGCCGGCGAGTTTGGCAACGGCGGCAGCGTCGGTCGTAACCGTGTCCGGCGCGGCAGCGCGCGGAAGTCCCGGCACCATGGCGTCCACGATGGCATGGGTCAGCCCGGAGGCGCCGGCACTGGACACGTTGCACATCACCGCGATCGAAAGGTCGTTCTGCTCGGGGTAGCGTGCGAGATAGGTGCCGTACCCGGCGGTCGAGCCGCTGTGCGAAATCTCGCGAAGACCGCGGTAGCTGTTTACCGTGAGGCCGAGGGCGTACGCAATCTCGAGGCCGCGGGTGAGCTTCATGCGACGCGTAAGCGAATCGACTACGCCAGTGCCCAGCGTCTTCTTCGTAAGATGATCGTTCCAGAGCAGCCAGTCGCCGACGGTCGTGAGCAGTCCGCCAGCGGCGATCACGTTGTCGTTCGGCATGTCGAGGTGGAAGCCATCGGCCTTCCGCGAGTAGGCCTGCGCGAGGCCCGGCACGACGCGCGTGAAATCGTCGCGCCACGACGTGTTCGACATGCCGAGGGGCGTGAAGATGCGCTGCGCGGTGAACTGCGCGAAGGGCATGCCACTCACACGTTCCACCACGGTACGCAGCAGCAGAAAGCCGGAGTTCGTGTACGAGTAGTAGTCGCCCACGGGATAGTTGAGCGCCTGCTGATGCGTGATCAGCTCGAACACATCGCTTTGGGTGTGCACGCGCGTGCCACGCGGCCACCCCTGCCACGCCACGAGGTTACTCCACTCGCGCAGGCCGCTCGTGTGCGTGAGCAGATTCCGAAAAGTGATGGTGCGTCCGTACACCGGCAGTTCGGGCAACACCGTGCGCGCGTCGTCGTCGAGCCTGAGCTTGCCGTCGTTCACCAGCAGCATGACGGCCGCTGCCGTGAACTGTTTGGCCACCGACCCCGATTCGAGAATCGTGCTGGGGAGGAGCGGCCGAGAGCCCGCCAGATCGGCCATGCCATACCCACGCGTGAGCAGTTCGCGACCGCCCTGCGCGATACCGACGGCGCAACCCGGTGTGTGGGTGGAGTTCCAGGCGGCAAAGACCTTGTCGGTCACAGCGGCCAGGTCGGGACGCTGGGCGCCCGCGTTGGGGGCGGCGGTCGCGATGGCCACGGCGAACGCGAGCGCGAGGGGACGGCAGAAAAGGGTTGGCGTCATGCGCTCGAATGTACCGCCGCCGGCGAGCCGGTGCCCGTTTGAGGCGCGCATCAGACGGTGTCGACTCGAAACTCGAAACTCGGACTCACTACCCACCACTCACGTGAGTCTTGCGTTTCGAGTTGAAGTTTCGAGTCCTGGGTCACGGTAGTGCGAACGCGACATACGTGCCACCGCTCGGTGCGCCGTTCTTGCCGCCACCACACGCGATCACCAGATACTGCTTGCCGTCTACCATGTACGTGCTCGGCGTGGCGTTGCCGGCGGCCGGCAACTTTGCCTCCCAGAGCAGCTTGCCGTTGCTCTTGTCGTAGGCGCGGATCTTGTTGTCGTACGTGGTGGCCGCGATGATCAGCAGGCCGTTCTCGGTCACGATGGCGCCGCCGTAGCTGTCGGTGCCGGTGTTGCGGATGCCCTTCGCCGCAAGCTTGGGGTACTCGCCGAACGGAATCGACCACTTGATGGTGCCGGCGTTCAGGTCGATCGCGTTGAGCGTGCCCCAAGGCGGCTTGATGCCGGGATAGCCTTCGTGGTCGAGAAAGATGTCGAAGAACGCCGTGCGGTACGGCAGCATGTAGGGCGTCGTGCCCACGAGGGCGGCCGATCCATCCTTGCCGGTGAGCAGGTAATTCACGATGTCGTTCACGGCACCGCCTTCCAGTGCCGTACCGAAGGCTGGCATGCGACCGGTGCCTTCGCGAATGATCGTGGCGAGTTGCTCTTTCGAGCGGCGCTTGGCGATGTCCACCAGCGTGGGGCCAGCGGCCGATCCCTGCAGCTTCTCGCCATGACAGCCGGCGCAGTTGGCGGCGTACAACGACTTATCGCTACGCGGCACCAGCTTGAGCAACCACGCCATCTCGTTCGAGTTCACGTACAGCAATCCACTGGTCGGGTCGAACGCAGGCCCGCCCCACTCGCCGCCGCCATCCACGCCCGGATACACGATGGTACCGCGTGTATTGGGCGCGTCGAACGGATGTGTGGTCTTGTACTCGTTGAAAATCTTGAGTGCGGAGGCGCGCGCGGCCGGTGTACGATTGGTGAGATCGTTGCGCGTGAGCTGCTGACGCGCAAACGGTGCCGGCATGGTGGGGAAGAACTGCGTGCTCGCCGGCTGATCCTCGCCGAGCGCGACCGTCGGCATTTTCCGCGCTTCCACAGGGAACAGTGGCGTGCCGTTCTCGCGCTCGAAGAGCCACGTGTGCCCGGTCTTCGTGATCTGCGCCACGGCGTCGATCTTCCGGCCGCCGCGTGTGATCGTCACCAGTGCCGGTGCCGCGGGCAGGTCGCGATCCCACAAGTCATGCTTCAGTACCTGATAGTGCCACACGTACTTGCCGGTGCGTGCATCGAGGGCGAGCACGCTGTTGGCGTACAGGTTGTCACCCAACCGGTTCGCGCCGTAGAAGTCGTACGACGCCGAGCCGGTGGCGGCGAATACCATCGCGCGCTGCGTGTCGATCGTGACGCCAGCCCACGCGTTGGCGCCGCCGGCGATCTTCCACGCGTCGGGCGGCCACGTTTCGTAACCGGGCTCGCCGGGATGCGGAATGGTGTGAAAGCTCCAACGCAGCTTGCCGGTGTTGATGTCGAAGGCGCGAATGTCGCCCGGAGCACTGGGAAGCGCTTCCGGCACGGAGCTGCCGATGATGAGTAGATCCTCGAACACCACGCCCGGTGTGCTGGCGCCGACCGACAAGCCTTCCACGGGTCGGCCGAGTCCCTGCCGCAGGTCCACCCAACCGCTGTCGCCGAAGGTCTTGATAGGACGCCCGGTTTTGCGATCGAGGGCGTACAGACGATTGCGATAATTGAAGATCACGCGATCGCCGGTGACCACGACACCGCGATGCCGGATGCGTGAAAGGGGCGCGGCGCCGTTGTTCGGATCGAAGCGCCAGATCGGTGCGCCGGTCGCAGCATTGAGCGCGATCACGTGCAGCTTCGGCGTCGTGGCGTACATCACGCCGTCGATCACGATCGGGTTGTTCTGCATCTCCGAGCCCGTGAACTCGTCTTTCGTCTCGAACGTCCACGCCACGCGCAGCTGTTTCACGTTGGCCGGCGAAATCTGACTCAATGTGCTGTAGTGCGTGTGATCCTCGCTGCCGCCGTACACCGGCCAGTCGGCGGAGCGCCCGGTGGTCTGGGCCTGCAGCGTGGTGGCGGCAAGGAGAAGCGGGATCAGGGCACGGGACATGAGGCGCTGGGCAGAGGACATGGCGTGGGAATACGCTAGCTTACCTGTCGGAGAGCAGTTCCTCAACAGGCGTTGGCGTGGAGTGCGTATGCGGCGGGTGATTGTGATCGGGGCAGGGGCAGCCGGCTCGATGGCGGCGATCTTTGCCGCGTCCGGAGGGGCGGATACGCTGCTCATCGAGCGAACGCGTGACGGCGGTCGCAAGATCCTGATCAGCGGGGGCGGTCGCTGCAACGTACTCCCGTCGCGCGTGGACGAGTCGCGTTTCGTGACGGATTCCTCACCGAATCTGCTCAAGAAGATCGTGCGCGCCTGGCCACTGGCCGAACAGCGCGCCTTTTTCGAAGACACGCTGGGTATCCCGCTCGAGGAAGAGGTCGAGTCGCTGAAGCTGTTCCCCGCATCGCACAAGGCGCGAGACGTCCGCGACGGCCTGTTGGAGTACGCGCGCAAAGTAGGCGTGCGGATGCGCATGGAATCGCGCGTGGTGGATGTTGCTCCAGTCGAAGCAGGTTGGGAGGTTACCCTCGACGACGGCACCGTGCTCAAGGCCGACGCCGTGATCATCGCCACCGGCGGGCTCTCGGTGCCCAACACCGGCAGCGACGGCGCGGGGCTCAACATGCTCAAGGCGCTCGGCCACACCTTGCACTCCACCTACGCCGCGCTCACGCCACTCACCACTACCGACGCGGCGTTCAACGAGCTGTCGGGGATTTCACTCACCGTGTCGCTCACCGCCAGGAGTGCGCTGAGCCAAGTCACGTGGCGCGGTGGTTTCCTGTTTACGCACCATGGCTACAGTGGTCCGTCGGTGTTGAACGTGTCGCACGTGCCGGTTCGCGCACGCGCCGGCCACTCACCCAAAGGGCAGCCGCCAACCGCGAAGGTGCAGGTGCAGTGGACCGCGTTGGGCGACAAGGAATGGGAAGAGGCACTCAAGCCACACGGCGCACGAACGGTAACGGGTGCGCTGCGGGCCGAGATGCCCGATCGGTTGGCCACGGCGCTGCTGGTGAAGGCGAACGTGGAGCCCACCCGCCCACTGACCGAATTGCGGCGCGACGAGCGTTTGCGGCTGATCGACATGCTCGTGCGAGGCGAGCTGCCGTGGCAGGGCGACGAGGGCTACAAGAAGGCCGAAGTGATGGGCGGCGGCGTGGCGCTGAGCGAGGTCGATCCGCGCACGATGGAGAGCCGCCGACACAAAGGCTTGTACCTGTGTGGCGAAGTGCTCGACGCTTTCGGTCCGATCGGTGGGTACAATTTTCTGTGGGCATGGGCCACGGGGCGGAGCGCGGGGTCCGCAGCGGCCGCTGTTGTCAAAAATTGATTTCCCAGCGGAAGTGATTAGGGGGCGAACGCGTAGGGGCCGCCGGAAGTACCGCCCCGAGTGTACAGCGGTGGTGGCCTATACTGCTTCGGAATTCGTCGCGCCGCTTCCGGCTGGTTTCACACGTTCGCCACCAATTAGCTTCACGTCGGAAATCACACCTTAGCCACCGTGGACATGGCCCCCAAGAAGCTCGCGCCCAAGCCGCCCGCGCGCGGGAAACCCGCGCCTCCGCGGTCGATGCCTTACGAAAAGGGCGCCTGGGCCGCCGCGTTCTCGGCACGTGCGCCGGGCGAGAAGCGGTATTGGCTGATCAAGAGCGAGCCCGATGTATTCTCGTTCGACGACCTGCTGGCGGCACCGAAGCAGACCACCGGCTGGGATAGCGTGCGCAACTCCAGTGCACGTAACTTCCTGCGTGATGGCATGAAAAAGGGTGATCTGGCGTTCTACTATCACTCGAACGCCGATCCGTCGGCGATCGTCGGGATTTGCGAAGTAGTGCGCGAGGGCTATCCCGATCCGACGGCGCTCGATCCGCGGCATGACTACTACGACGCCGGTTCGAACGCGGAGACGCCCACCTGGTTCATGGTCGACGTCAAGGCGGTGAAGAAGCTTACGCAGCCCGTGGCGCTGCCCGACATCAAGAACAGCGAAGCGCTGCGTGAGATGGCGCTGGTCAAGGTGGGGCGACTCTCGGTGGTGCCGGTACGGCCGCACGAGTGGGAGACGGTGATCGCGATGAGCGAAGGGCACGCATAAATTCTTTCAACCGCTTCGGAGGCTCCTGATGTCCCGTCTGCCCCGTCGATTCGGCGCGCTGTTCGCTGCCGCCATCGCCACCACTGCTCCGCTCATTGCACACGGACAAGGCGCGGCTCCCCGTGCCGGGGCGCGTGCACCGGAGCGACCGTTGCCGCTCGATCCCGGCCGCACATTCACGCTCGATACGCGCGAAGGCACCTGGCTCTCACTCGACGTGAGTCCCGATGGCGCGACGATTGTGTTCGATATGCTGGGCGATCTTTATACAGTGCCGATGGGCGGTGGCGATGCCACTCGCATCACGAACGGGATGCCGTACGACGCCCAGCCGCGCTTCAGCCCCGATGGCAAGTCGGTCGTGTTCACCTCCGATCGTGATGGCGCCGACAACGTGCACGTGCTCGACCTGGCCACTAAGGCCGTGAAGGCGATCACGCGCGGTAAAACCAACGTGTATCTGTCGGCCGAGTGGTCGCCGGATGGCAAGTACATCGTGGCCAGCAAGGGCGGATTTCGCGGCGGACTGCCCACGCTGTGGATGTACCACGCCGATGGTGGCAACGGCATGTCGTTGTACACCGCGCCAGCCAATGCCGCGCCCGGTACCGCCGTGCAGCAGGCGGGCGCTGCGTTCAGCGCCGACGGCAAGTTTATCTGGTATACGCAGCGCACCGGCGCGTGGAATTACAACGCGCAGTTCCCGCAGTATCAGATCTATGCCTACAACCGTGAGACCGGCGATCGTGAAGTGCAGTCGTCGCGCTACGGTTCGGCCGTGCGCCCCACGCTGAGCCCCGACGGCAAGTGGCTGGTGTACGGCTCGCGCTACGAAAGCAAAACGGGATTGCGCGTACGTAACCTCGCCACCGGCGAGGAGCGCTGGCTGGCGTACCCCACGCAGCGCGACGAGATGGAGTCGCGTGCACCGATGGACGCGTTGCCCGGCATGAGCTTCACGACCGACTCGAAGGAGCTGATCGCCAGCTACGCCAACAAGATCTGGCGCGTCGCGATCGATGGCAGCGGACAGACCGAGATTCCGTTTCGCGTGCAGGCCACGCTTGAAGCCGGACCGGAGCTCGCGTTCAAGTATCCGATGTCCGACAGCGCGCAATTCACCGTGCGGCAGATCCGCGAGGCGGTGCCATCACCCGACGGCAGGCAGCTCGCGTTCGTGGCGCTCGAGAAGCTGTACGTGATGGACTATCCCGGCGGCGCGCCGCGTCGTGTGTCTACGCTGAATGCCATCGAGTCGGAGCCAGCCTGGTCGCCCGATGGCAAGTCGCTGGCGTGGGTCACGTGGGCCAACGACGGCGGTCATCTGTACAAAGCGGCCGTGAGCGCGCGCCCCGTGGCGCCGACGGTGCTCAGCAAAGTGCTCGGCACGCTGCGCCAGCCAGTGTTCACGCCGAGTGGGACGCGCATCGTGCTCACGCAGACGGCGGCTCAGGGCCGTCGCGATCAAACCGGTATCACCACGCCCACCGACATTGTGTGGTATCCCGTGACACCGGCTGCGGTCGACGGCAGCGCGGCCACGGTGATCGCGCGTTCAGCCGGACGGAACAAGCCGCACTTCGCGAAGGATACGTCGCGCATTTATCTGTCGTCGAACGCCAATGGACTGGTGTCGATTCGGTGGGATGGCAGCGACGAACAGCGGCATCTGCGGGTGACCGGCCCCGGCGTGGGCGGCATGGTAGACGATCACGACGTCAACCCATCGGAGCTGTTGTTGCAGCGGTTCAACGACCCCGAGGAGCCCGGCTCGCCCGGCCCGCCGGCCACACTCACGCTGATGTCGCCCAGCGGTGATGTGGCGCTGGCGCAGATCAACTCGGATTTTTACACCGTCGTCGTGCCGCCGCGTGGGACACAGGCGTCGGTAAGTGTGGCCGACGTCAACACGGCATCGGTGCCGGTGAAGAAGCTCACCGACATCGGCGGACAGTTCCCGGCGTGGTCGTCGAACGGTCGTCGTGTGCACTGGTCGATCGGCAATGCGCACGTGGTGTACGACCTCGACACGGCCGCCGTGCGCGACGCCGCCGTCACCGTGTCGCGTCGCGATTCCACGCTGGCCGACAGTCTGCGTCCGCGCCCGTATGCGCCGAGCGAGAAGCGCGTATTGGTGCAGGCAACGCGAGACATTCCGCGCGGCAGCGTGGTGTTGCGCAACGCGCGGCTGATCACGATGAAGGGCAACGAAGTGATTGCGCGCGGCGACATCGTGGTCACCAACAATCGCATTGTCGCCGTCGGTGCCGCAGGCAGCGTGACCGTCCCGGCCGATGCCACCTCGATGGACATGGCCGGTGCCACGATCATGCCGGGCTTCGTGGATACGCACGCGCACCTGCGGGCCGAACGTGGAACGATTCACGAAACGCAGCCGTGGGCGTATCCCGCGAACTTGGCGTACGGTGTGACCACCACGCGCGATCCGCAAACCGCCACCACCGATGTGCTCACGTATCAGGACATGGTGGATGCTGGCCAGATCATAGGGCCGCGCATCTACTCCACCGGCCCCGGTGTGTTCAACACCGATGACATCCGCGATCAGGAGCATGCGCGCAATATCCTGAAGCGTTACAGCAGCTACTACGACACCAAGACGCTCAAGATGTACGTGGCTGGTGTGCGTCAGACGCGTCAGTGGATCATCAAGGCGGCACGTGAGCAGCAACTCATGCCGACCACGGAAGGGTCACTCGACGTGAAGCTCAATCTCACCGAGACGTTCGACGGCTATCCGGGCCTCGAGCACTCGATGGGTATCGTACCGCTCGGCAGCGATGTCACGAGCTTCATGGCGTGGTCGAATCGTACCTACACGCCAACGCTGCTCGTGAACTACGGTGGTCCGTGGGGGGAGAACTACTTCTACACGAAGGAGAACCCGTACGCCGATCCCAAGCTGCAGCGCTTCACGGCGTACGAAGAGCTGGCCCTCAAGACACGTCGTCGCATGGCGTCGATGCCCGGCGGCGGTACGGCCGGCGGTTGGTTCCTCGACGAAGAGTATGTGTTTCCGCAGTTGGCGGCCGAAGCCACCAAGATCCTGCGCGCTGGCGGTCGCTTGGGCATCGGTAGTCACGGTCAGTTGCAGGGCCTCGGCTACCACTGGGAGCTGTGGCTGATGGCGAGCGGTGGCATGACGCCGATGGAAGCGCTGCACACGGCCACTACTGGTGGCGCGCTGGCGATCGGTTTGCAGGATGACGTGGGCTCGCTGGAAGTCGGCAAGATGGCGGATCTGCTCGTGCTCGATGCCGACCCGTTGGCGGACCTGAGGAACACGGCCAAGATCCGATTCGTGATGAAGAACGGCCGCTTGTACGACGGTAATACGTTGGCCGAGACCTACCCGACGAAACGTGATGGGCCGGTGGTGCCGAATCGTCCGATGGCGCCGGCGACCAAGGCGGGGGCGAAGTAGAGGCGGTCGGCCATCGGCGCTCTCCTCTCTCGGAGCGCCGATGGCCGAGGCCGTGACCGACCGCTCCGACAAGGCGAAGCGTCCAACACGTGCAGCCTCCGCTGACTCATTGCGACTCCCAACTCTCGACCTTGAGGCCGTCGATGCGTCGAAACTCGCGCAGATTTGCGCTGACGAGAATCAGGCCGCGCGCGAGCGCCTGGCCGGCGATCAGGACATCGTAGGGGCCGATAGGCGTGCCGATCTGCGGCAATGCGGCTCGGCCGAATTTTCATTGACCGCCACAACAACGTCCGCGTCCAAGTTCCCGGGAAACTCAATCCACTTGATGGAGACTTCTTCGGTCGCGACTCGAAACTCTTTTGGCAACCTGATTGCCTGTGAACGACCCGACCAGAAAACCTTCGCTTTATTCACGATGCCTCCGTGGTATGTCCGCAAAGATGTATCACGCGCTCGACTGCTTCATTCCGGGGGTGACCACGAGACAGTTGCTGGTCGGCGAATCGCCCGATCGAAATTCCGATTCTTCGCGTGGGATGTTTACTGCAGCGCGGCCAGCATCCGTGTCAGCCCTTGCAGACTGATCGCTTCCACGCCACCGCCCAGCGGGAACTGATCGTGGCCGCCGTGGACGATGAATGCTTTGGTCGGTGTGATGTCGGCGAGTGCGCTGCGCAGGCCGCGTTCGAGTTTTGGTGCGCTGGTCCGCTTGATCTCGATGGCCCAAACACCATGGCGTGCACCCATTTCAAGGATCAGATCGATTTCCGCGCCGCCCGAGGATTGATAAAAACTTGCGCTGGTTCCCGCGGGGGCGACGGCCAGCAAACTTTCGATGACAAAGCCCTCCCAGCTTGGCCCGGCAATCGGATGCCCAAGCAGATCGTCCATCGTTTGGATACCCAACAGGGCGTGCGTCAGCCCACTGTCACGCACGTAGACCTTCGGTGACTTCACGAGCCGTTTGCCGAGATTGGCATGGAAGGGCTTCAAACGCCGCACCAGCAACAGGTCGACCAAGAGGCCGATATAGTTCGTGACGGTCGGAGCGGAAATCGCCATGCTTGACGCCAACCGGGACGCGTTGAGCAAACCACCCTGCGAATGGGCCAGCATCGTCCACATCCGTTCCAGCGCCTCGGCGGCGATGCGCGGCCCGAACATCGGCACGTCGCGTTCGAGATAGGTGCGGATGAAGCTCAGGCGGATGGCGAGGCTATCGCCATCACTCGCCGCGCGAAAGCTCTCGGGAAACCCGCCTCGTAGCCACAAGCGTGTGACGTCATGGGCGTCCGCCATCTCCACGGCGGTGAGCGGCGACAACTCCACGTATTCGATCCGACCCGCGAGGCTTTCACTGGATTGCCGCAGCAGGTCGATGGCAGCGGACCCCAACACGAGAAAGCGGCCCGTGCGTCGTCCGTCGCGCCTGCCTTGGTCAATGACCCCACGGAGTTCCTCAAACAGCGCTGGCATCCGGTGGACTTCATCGAGGATCACCAGCTCGTCGGCGTGGAGCGCGAGAAAGGCTGACGGATCGGAAAGTCGCGCGCGGTCACTCGCTTTTTCGAGATCGAGATAGAGCGATGGCCGCCCCTCAGCGACCGCGAGCGCGAGAGTTGTTTTGCCAGACTGGCGAGGTCCGATCAGCGCCACGGTGGCCTGCCGATCGCGTGCGCGTTTCAAAGTCGCGAGGGCATGGCGCTCTATGATCACTGTAAATCGAACACGATAGTTTGAATTTACAAGGATGGACGGCGGTTCCACGGCGTATCCCGCCCGGGCGCTGGTGCCGCAGCTATTCGAGGTCGACCTGATTGCGTGCTCCGCTCACCGCTCGACCGACGCGTTGGGGTCGGGTTGCAGCGCCCCCGCAATAGTCCCCTCGGAGTCGCGGAACCAGAACATGTGCCCGACCGTCGGGATCGTCGCGCGGGGCATCAGGATCGTGCCGCCCGCGGCGATCACGGCACGTTCCGCGGCTTCGATGTCCGGAACCGCAATCGTGCACTCGAATCCGTTCAGTCGCTCACCGTCGACGATCTCGCGGCGTTGCTGCAGTGCGCCGTAGATCGCGGGCGTATCGGCGGCGCCGGTTTCGATCATGAAGAAGCCTGGCGGCCCCCACGCGGTGACGTCATGTTCCCCTCGGAAAGTGCTCGCGAGCTCGATTGATGATCGAGCACAAACCTACTCCTCCATGCGTAGGCCAGATATCGGTATTTTTGTCATTGAATGTCGAATATCCGCCAACCGTCAACCTCCGTGCCGACGCGCTCGCGCGATCCGCATGTACGCACCTCGGCTGTCGGTTTCGGTCCGGGTTACCGCTGGCGAAGCGGCGGCAGCAGTTGGGGGCAGTTGCTTCACACGACTCGTGGCACCATGTCGGTTGAGGGTACGGGCGAGCGGTGGGTTGTCCCACCAACACAAGCGCCTTGGCTGCCGCCCGATCATTACAACGCCGTCTCACTTTCAGGACAGGGTGCGCTGCGTCGCCTGTAGCTCCGCGGCGCGCCGTGTCGCCGGATGCCATCCACGGTACGCGTCATCATCGTATCGCCGCTGCTCAAGGAACTCCTTCGTCGCGTGATGGACGCGGGCACCCTCGACAAGCGCGGCGTGCGTGAAAGGCGACTGATTGACATTCTGGTCGACGAACTGACCAGCGCGCGCGCTGGCTCCATCGAACTGCCGATGCCGCGCGACCCGCGCGCGCTTGCGGCGGCGCATCTGGTGCAGGCTGATCCGACACGTACACGTGACGCCTGCGCACTCGCGACGCGCGCGGGTGCGAGCGTGCGCACCCTCGAACGTCTCTTCAAAGACGAAACGGGGCTGTCATTCGGTGCGTGGTGACAGCGCGCGCGCCTGCTGCAGTCGCTCGTGCTGCTCGCCGATGGTGCCAATGTCACGCAGGCGGCGTTCGCCGTGGGCTACTCGACCAGCAGCGCGTTCGTTGCGACATTCAAGACAGTGCTTGGCGCCACACCTGATCGATACCGCACCGCTGGTCGCGTGAAGACGTGAGGTCAATCTCACCGACAGTCCGTGTACGCCGACGTGATGCGTCGATCGCGCGTGATCAGCGGGACGTTGAGGAGACGCGCATGGGCGACGATCAGCAACGCTGGCTTCTGCTGCGGGCGGACCGCGTGATGCCGAGCGTCACGCTGATGGCGGGTCCGCTCGGCAGCAGCACGCCTCGTTAGGCCGTCGCCTCGCGGACGTTGCGTCGAAACAGCCCGTCGCGCAACGGAACGGTGACGGTCCGCGCCCGAGCCGGACGTATGCTCGGCGCTCCTCGGTCCCGGAGCGCGCATGCCCGACGCGGCGCCGGCCGCGCGCGGCGTCTACAAACCCCGACGCTCCCAAGCGTCGCCGCTCTTTCAGCTGGTGTCGGACCACCTGCACCGCTTGCAGACGGTCTACGATGAGCGCTTTGCGCGCGAGTACGGCCCGTGGCGCCCCGTCGTGGCGCAGGTCGCCGACAAGTTCCTCGCGTGCGGCGTCCTGGAGCACGGCTTCGCCCGCATCCGCTGCAACGTCTGCGCGCACGAGTATCTGCTCGCGTTCTCGTGCAAGTGTCGCTACTTCTGCCCGAGTTGCCACGCCAAGCGTCTCGCGATCTGGACGCAGTGGTTGGACACCACCCTCCTCGCGCCCGTGCCGCACCGACAGGTCGTGCTCACCATCCCGAAGCGGCTGCGCGCCTACTGCCTGTACCGACGCGTCGGCATAAAGTTTGG
>NZ_JBDNFF010000030.1:0-15918 GCF_041689975.1 Gemmatimonas sp. | reverse complement strand
GTGGAAGCCCGCGCCGGCGCGTTCGTCTATCAGGAAGCAGTGCACGGTTGTAAGGATGGATGGCCGAGTGGTTTAAGGCGCACGCCTGGAAAGCGTGTGAACGTGAAAGCGTTCCGTGAGTTCGAATCTCACTCCATCCGTCGCAGGTTTGTGATATTTGCGAGGGGCGTTGCCGTGCAGTTCACGGGGCGCCCCTTGTTGCGTTCCGGGGAGCGGGTGTCGGTATTGCGCGTGGGGTGTCGGTATTGGGTTTTCCACGGGGGCCGTTGGCGTCGCCCCGGATCCCTCACCGGCCGCGCGTGCGTTGCGTACGAGGGGGCGGCGATTCTTCATCATCGTGAAGCCCGGATGCCTGGTGCGCGCACTCGCGCCAACCTCGAATTCCGACAGAAGCACGCCCCGGCGATCGAGGGGCAAGCGCAGGCATGCGGCGGCCATTACGGCCAGACGCGAGGCGAGAACGATGGAGAACGCCGCTGCCAGCGCTCCACCGATTCGCTATGCACGGCAGCACGCTCATTCCCCGCTGGCTCGCCGAGCATGCGCGGGGCGAACTGAGCCACGTGGCACATGAACCTGGAGCACCCGGTGATACGTGCTACCGGGTGAACGCGAAACGTCACTCCGCGTTGACGCCACCTCCCGCCGTTCGGAGCAGCTCCTGCCCTTCGAGGATGACCTTGGTCAGGTCCTCGTCGATCGCCGTCGTGAAGGCCGCCACCGGCGGTGGTTCCGCCTCGTACTCCGAGCAAGCGTAGAAGTCCTCTGTCGCCTCGAAAGGAAACGCGCCATCGATGGACTCCCCGCTGCCGCGGATAGAGACCTGGAGAACACCTCGGACCGTGTCCGGTGGATCATGCTCTTCGTCGGCGACCGAGATGCTGCAGACCTCCACGCTTTCGTTCGGCTCTCCGTCCATACCATCCGCGGTGTAGACGTTGCCATTGGGCGACGTGATTTCTATCGACTCTTCGCTGACGGCAGGCGCGTCCCCTTCAGGCGATACACTGACCTCCTCGGGCTCTGGAAGCTCGACGCCGAGGTCGGCCCATGTGACGGCATCAGGATCGAAGTCGTGCGCGGCCAGTGCGTCGGCGAGCGTGCCGTAGGACACGCTCTGCGCCCAGTTCTCCATCTCACCGCAGCCCGGCGTGCCGCTGCCAGATCCTGCTTCGATGGTAAGCGAGGCCGTCCAACCTTTCTCGAGCTCGAGCGACATGCAAACGTCGTCACCGCCGTAATGAGCCCAATCGAAGACGGGTTCTAGGTAGACAGTCTGCTCGGACAGATCCCACTCGACACCTCGGGATGCCAACTCGCGTTTCAATTCGTGGATCAGCCGCCATTTGTCGATCGGCTTCAGCGACGGCAAGTCGCCCGAGACGTGTTTGTCGGCGCTCTTCTTTCGACCAGCCATTCTCAACCTCCCGTTGTGGCGGGTCATTCCGCCTCGCACACGCATAGTCGCACTTCCCTCTGACAGTCTCGATCGCAAACACTCACTCAGACGACCGAACACAGAAAATAACGTCAACGGACCCGGACTGGATGGCACGCCCGGAAACACGCAATCCGAGCAAGACCAAACCGCATTTCCCGTCGAATTGTCGCGCGCAGGGGTTGAGAGCGTGCGCACGTGATGCGAAACTCTGTCAGTCATGGCCCGCTTAGCAATGGAGGGCGGCCATCTGCGAGCTACGGCATCGAACGCAACCCAATGAATTCACACCATCTCGTCACCGTCTGGAACCCGTCGTACGCCACGGACCCCCTTGAAGCGCACTTGCAATTGCTGCTGGATTGGGATGCTAGGGCCACGTCGGGTGAAGTGAACGACGACGATGTGTACGTATGGTGGGGAAAGGTCCGGTCCGGGCAGCGGCAGCAGCCAATGCCGCACCTGTCAGACGTGCTGGCGATGGCTCGTACCATCGACCCGGACACGGACCGCGAGACGCACCTCTATCTCACGGACTATCGGTCGCTCTACGTCGCGGACGTGGGGCTGATCACGGACGTGGATCCACGACCCACGGATATGCGGCATGTGCCGACGTACTACACCGCGAATGGACTGCACTGCGACTGCTGGTTCTATCTGCGTGACATCCGCCTGCTGGTGCGTGATGACCTCGAAGAAGTCACCAATGAGCTCAAGCGACTGCAGAACGTACGCTACGGCGATCGGCCCGTGTCGATTTACGGCGGCATGGTGGACTTGCCATTGATGGTGCTGCGCCCTGACGGTCGCATGTTCTTCGGAGAAGGCGAGCGTGATCGACTGGCTGATGGTGCACTCTGGGCTCGATTCGATGCGCAGCGAGGTGGCGTTGGAGCGCTCGAGGCCACATTACGCGATGACCACTTTGGATCGCGCGTGTGGGGCGCTCTCGATGTCACGGCGAGATACTTTATTGCGTCAGGCGAACGGCTGTTGCGCGAGCATCGGCGCGACCGCGGTGCGGACCTCTCACAGGTGCTGGTGAGTTATGCGAAGGCCGTCGAAATTCAGGCAAATCTCATTCTTCGCGACGCTATGCGTTCGGCCCCAGATGCTGCGCGTCGAGTGAAACTGCATGACGCGACTCGGCTGCTGCCGGAGGCGTTGCCCCTCACGTTGGGTCAGATCGCGTTCGCCTTGGGCGGTGAGCAGGAACTGGGCCGTCACCTCCGTGCGGTCTTGGAGCAAGGAGGGTGGTTTACCGCGGAATTCGCCGCGATCGTCGATGATTTCGCGAGCGCGCGAAATGCGTCGGCACATGGCGACGTGATTTCACGTGAGTCGGTCGTCCGCTGGCGGGACCGGTTACTTGGCGTTGGCGGCGAGAGTGTCATTGGAAAACTCGCCACGGTTCGCCTGAAGGGTGCGAAATAGGCGCAGTCACTCGGCGTTGACGCTCCGGAGACGCCTTGGCAGTACCATCGACTGTCAGACCCCCCACTCAGTTTGCTCAAATGACCTTGGCCACTATCCTCACCGCCGACTCCCCCCGCGCCCTGCTCGATCAGCTCGAGCGGGACATCGGCGATGTACCGCTTTCCCCGTTCGCCGTTGAGCAGATCATTGTCCAAAGCCTCGGCATGGAGCGCTGGGTTCGGAATGAACTGGCGCTCCGACAGGGGGTCGCCGCGTCGCTCAAGTTCCCGTTCCCTGCCGGATTCTGCCACGGCTTGGCGCGCGACTTACACCGCGGCACCGGCGATTCGACGGAATTCGTGCTGGACACCGCGTTCGAGGAAGAGCGACTCACGTGGCGAATTTTTGAGTGGCTGGACGAGCCCACCTTCGTCTCGGAGCCCGTATGCGGGCCGCTGCGAGGCTACCTGTTCAAGGCCGACGCGCAGAAGCGATTCAGTCTCGCGCAGCGCATCGCGAAGCAGTTCGATGACTATTTGCTCTATCGCCCGGATGTCCTGCTCGACTGGGAGGCTAGCCCGGTTCCCGCCGACGCGCCGGAGCATGTCCGTTGGCAATCGCACTTGTGGCGTTTGCTGACCAACGGTGAGCATCCGATGCATCTGGCGCGATGGTTTGTCGGCGCGATCGAGCAGCTCGAGCAGACCGCTGTGGCTCCCAAGGGACTACCGACACGCCTGTCGGTGTTCGGGGTATCGACGCTACCGCCACTCTTCGTGCGGCTCTTGCATGCGATCGGCCGGTTTGTGCCCGTACGATTCTATGTGCTGGCACCGAACGATGCACGCCGTGACGGCTCGCTCGGCAATCCGCTGTTCGCAGCATTCGGCGGTGCCTCGCGTGATCTCCTCGAGGTATTGACGGCGTCGTCTACGCCGCCGGTCTGCACGGCGATCGACACCGCACCACAGTCGCCTTCAAGCCTCCTCGGCTGGCTACAGCACGACATCCGGCATGGGATCAGCCGTCGGTCCGACAACGAGCCACATCCGCCGATCCTGCGCGATGACGCCGACACGTCGCTGCTGGTCCATGTGTGCCACTCGCCGATGCGTGAGATGGAGGTTCTGCGCGACCAGCTCCTGACCGCCTTCACCACTGATCCGACGCTGCGCCCGCATGACGTGCTCGTGCTGGTCCCGGACACCAATGTGTACGCCCCGTTGGCGACGAGCGTTTTTGGTGGCGGGGACGCGGATATGCCGGCGATACCACATCGTGTGGCTGAGCGGTCGGTTGCACAGGAGGCGTCGCCCGCACAGGCGATGCTGCAGTTGCTCAAGCTCGTGACCGCGAGGGGCGCGGCCAGCGAGGTTGTCGGACTGTTGCACTTGGCGTGCGTTGGTCGAGCGGCTGGTGTCGACACCGCGGACATGGATCGCATCATCCACTGGATGGAACAGTCGACCATTCGCTGGGGCTGGGACGGCGAGACGCGCGCCCGCGCGTTCGGCCTGCCGGCGATTGATGACAACAGCTGGCGCCGCGGACTCGACCGCTTGCTCACCGGGTACGCAACCGGACGCATCGATGATCTGGTCGGTGGCGCACTACCTGTCGCCGGAGACACGATGGGCGACGTCGAGCTGCTCGGGCGCCTCGTCGAATGGGTCGAACAGCTGTTTGCGACGCTGGAGTCACTTCGCGCCGCACACTCGTTGGCGCACTGGTGTGAGCTGTTGGCATCCGCGTTCGACTGGCTCGTCGTGGCCGAGGGCGCTGACGAGCAAGCCGCGATCGATGACGTCCTCGATGCCGTGCGCAATCTTGGTGAAATGCCTCAAATGTTGACGCCGTCGCTGCCCGTCGATTTCGACGTGATCCGCAATTGGCTGGAGCGGTCACTGAACGCCGAAGCACATGGCACTGGATTTATGGTCGGGGGGATGACGATCTGCGCGATCAAACCAATGCGGTCGATTCCGTTTCGCGTTATCGCTATGCTCGGGCTCGACGATTCGTCGTTTCCGCGAGCGTCTCGGCGATCGGCGTTCGATTTGGTAGAGATGCAGCGGCGTAGCGGAGACCGTGATGGACGTCAGGATGACCGGCAGCTCTTTCTTGACACGCTGCTGTGCGCCGAACAGCAGCTCATCCTGTCGTACGTGGGCCGATCACAAAAGAACAACTCCGCGATTGCGGCGTCGGTGGTCATCTCAGAACTACTCGACACGATCGATGCATCGTTCGTAACGGATATTTCCGACGAGAAGGGTCGAACCATACCCGTGAGCCAGCGCATGGTCGTCGAGCATCGACTGCAGCCCTTCAGTCCCGCGTACTTCGACGCATCGGATGACCGGCTGTTCAGCTACAGCGCATCCACGGCCCGCAGCGTCGCTGCCGCGCAGCAGCGGTTGCCAGTCGCACCGTTCCTGAGCCAAGCAGAAATGGACCGGCGCGCAGATCGGTCCAGTGGAGGGATCCTCGATGTATCGCTGCAAGATCTGATCGCGTGCTGGCTCAATCCGGCGAAGTTCTACTGCGTGCAGACGCTCGGGCTCCGCATTCCGGGGGATCACGAGGAACTCGATGACGCTGAGCCGATGGAGATCGACGCGCTCGCGCGAACGATCCTTCAGCAACGTATGCTGGATCGACATCTCGCCGGAGAGGCCGACATAACGCAAGAAATGTCGCTCGCGCGTGCCACGGGTGACCTGCCGTCGGGAGCGCTTGCCGCGGCGTGGTATACCAAGTTGCGTGGCGATCTTGGCGGCTTTCTCGATCGTGTTGGCCGACCGCTGTTCAAGGAGCCGATCACCATCAACTGTAATGGCGAAGGTTGGCGGCTCACTGGACGTGTTGACGGCATCGTCGACGGAGGACGACTGCAGGTGCGGGCCGCTACCCTCAAGTCCAAAGACCTCGTGCGGGCGTGGATCACACACGTCGCCTTGTGCGCGCAACACGCCGGACAGACCACCACGGTGACTGGCACCGACGAGTCCGTGGTGTTTGAACCGGTGTTGGACCCCACGGCCATGCTCGACTTCTTGATTGGCGAGTACGCGAACGCGCGTGTCGCGCCGTTGCCGTTCTTTCTCGGGGCGTCGCAGGCGTATCAACGTACACGCGTGTCGACGCGGGCAAAAAGCCAGCCAATCGATGCCGCGGCCAGCGCGTACGAGGGTACCGAACATGCCGCCGGTGACGCCACAGATCCATATGTGGCCCTGTGCTGGCGGGGGCGCTCGCCTATTGATGCATGCGCCGACCGTTTTATTGAAATCACCACGACGTTCTGGGACGCGATGGATGCCTCTCGCAAGAAAGAATCGACGCCTGACGCCGAGAGTGTAGAATGAGTGGCCGTACAACGACCCAGGTGCGCCCGGCAGCGACCCCGTTCGATGCGTTCAGCGTGTCGGTCGATCCTGGCATCGTGTTGGTCGAGGCGAGCGCTGGAACGGGAAAGACGTTCGGCATCACGATGACCGTGCTTCGCTTGCTCCTCGAAGAGCATCCCGACGGCAGTCGTGTCGTCGACGGTATCGGCAACATTCTGGTCGTGACGTTTACCAAGCCAGCCACGAACGAATTGATCACGAGAGTTCGCGCCGTGCTACGTCTGGCCCACGATGTACTCACTGGCGCGCCCACGGACGAGAATGACACGACCGCTCGGATCCGCCAACTGGTGAGCGGGCGCGAGGCTCGTGCCACCGCACGCATCCGTGAGGCGCTCGCCTCAGTGGACAAGCTGTCGATCTTCACGATTCACGGCTTCTGTAAACGCGTGCTCGATGAATTCGCGCTGGAGAGCGGAACACCGTTTGGTGCAGCCCTGCTGACCGAGGACCACGACATTGTAGACGCGGCCATGGGAGACTGGTGGCGCCGCACGCTCTATGAGGACAGCGCGCTCGCGGGCTTCGCGGCAAGTCAGGCGCTGACGCCATGGTCGTTCGCCAAGGATTTTAAGAAGTGGCGCTGTCTGCCTGAGACCGCGATCGAGCCCGAGTTGTCGATCGATGCGGCGAAGGCACTTGTCGCTGCCGCGCAGCAAGAGTTGGCGTCCAGTCTGCAAGGATTCGATCTGGCGGGTTACCTCGAATCGATCACGTGGCTTAGCGCTGCGGCGCTTCGGGATAAGGCCATCCGCAAGCAGGTTGTTGCCGCCGGCAACGCTGCGATAGTGGGCAGCATGGCGGATTCAGTGTTCATTGCGAAGCATTGTGCCGTCAAAGCGTTGCAGACAGGTGCAGGGAAGCGGGCGAAGGAGGCCAAAGCGTTGCATGCCGCCATTCCACAGCAACCGTTCGTGCAGGCGGTGGGGACCCTCGAAGTCGCCCTCACGGCGCTGCTCGGTGCGTTGAGAGCGTCGTGCCTACGGTCGGTCGCGACGAGCTTGACGGCAGAAAAGGTGCGACGTAACGCGCTTGGCTTCGATGACCTGCTCATCGCGCTCCGCGATGTGCTTCTGGCTTCCGGAAGTGACGGGCTCTTGGCAAAGTCCATTCGGCGCCAGTATCAGGCCGCTCTCATCGACGAGTTCCAGGATACCGACCAATACCAGTTTCCCATCTTCAGTACGGCGTTCGAAGGCTGTCCGCTCTTTCTGATCGGCGATCCGAAGCAGGCGATCTACGGATTCCGCGGTGCCGACGTATTTGCGTATCTGTCGGCCGCCTCAACCGCCTCGCGCGTACATACGCTGGATACCAACTGGCGCAGCACGCCAACCATGATTCGCGCGGTGAACGGTCTGTTCAACCAGCGCCCCAATCCATTTTTGTACGATCAGATCGCCTTTAGTGGCGCGCAGGCCGCCGAGCGTGGTACGAAGGGCGGGACCGCGATGCGGCTCATCGACGATGGGAAACGCGCGTTGCATTGGTGGTTTCTGTCGCCGGATGCGGGAGCCAACGAGTCTGTGGCAATCGCCAAGGGATTCGCGTTTGATAGGATTGCCAAGATCTGTGTGGCAGAGGTCATTCGTGTCCTGCAAAGCGGTGTGGCACCGCGTGAAATTGCCATCCTGGTGCGTTCCGGTTATGAAGGCGTTGAACTCGAACGGGTGTTGCGGGTAGCGAACGTCCCCGCCGTCGTGTCTGGGATGGGCGACATTCTCCATTCGCCGGAACTTCGTGAACTGCATCTGATCATGCGCGCGGTCGCCAATCCGCGTGACTTCTCGATGCTTCGAGCCGCCTTAGCCACAGAGCTCTGGGGCGCCTCTCATCAGGACCTTGTGACGTGGGCAGCGCCTGGCGGCGAAGCGCAATGGGACGCACTGGTAGATGATGTCGACGCCCTTCGACAACTCTGGATGGATCGCGGCTTCCTCGCCTTCGCGCAGCGTCTCCTGAATGCGCAACGGGTGGAGGCGCGGTGGATGCCCCTGTCGGATGGGGAGCGTCGGCTGACAAATCTTCGTCATGTCATCGAGCTGGTGCATGCCGCTAGTTCGTCGCGGCAGCTCGGCGTTGATGCCCTGCTGCATTGGATGGCGAGTGAGACGGCACGGCCCACGGAGGAGCGCGAGGTCACTGAGCTCCGCCTGGAAAGCGATGCCGATGCCGTGCAGATCGTCACCATCCACAAGAGTAAGGGCTTGGAATACGACGTGGTCTTCTGTCCGACGCTGTGGTCCACGTACGCGGTCGCCGCCGGCGAGGCCGTGGTCGTCCACACGGACACGGACACCGTGGTATTCGACCATGGATCGCCGCAGCGTGAAGCGCGTGGCCGGCTCGCGCTGGCCGAGCGGCTGGCGGAAGACCTGCGACTGACGTACGTGGCGATGACGCGCGCACGGCTGCGCACCTATGTGGCGTGGGGGCCGATCGTGAACAAGAAGACACAGGCCGCGTCGTGGCACTCCGGATTAGCCTATCTGATGCGGGATGCCGCGTGGCCCGACGCCGAGAGTCTCGATGACACCGTCGCGGGTACCGCGAAGGCGTGGTCGAGCAATCTCGATCACTGGCTACAGCGCTTGGAGACCTTGGTGACAGCGCACGCTGAGTGCATGAGCTTCGAGCTCGCCGCCGATGTAGACACCAAGATCCACGCGATCGCGTCGGAGGAGTCACCTCAGTTTCTCACCGCCCGGGGGCCACTCCCCACAGCATCGCAGTTTGATACATGGGGCATCACGAGCTATACCGCACTCTCAACCGGCGCCAAAACGGACGTGGCGCGCGACGTGGATGATGCACCCGCCATCGTGCACGCCAGCGCGCGAGTTCAGCCCACGGTAGCCGAACGTAGCGACTTCAGTGCGTTCCCCGCCGGACGACGCCCAGGTGTTGTGCTGCATGAGCTGTTTGAATACGTGGACTTTGCGACGTCGGGGGAGACGCTGCGATCCAGCGTCTCGCACACGTTGCGAAAGTACGCGATGGCCGACGGTGACTCCGATCCGCGCATCATGGCGGTCACTGACATGATGGAACGCGTCCTCGCCGCCCCGGTCGGCTCGTCGAGCTTCGTACTCCACGAGGTCGACGCCGAACACACGCTGCGCGAATGGGAGTTCCTCTTGCCGCTCGGCACCGTGCAGCGCAACACGTTCGCCGACATCTTTGCACGTCACGGTGGCGCACTGGGGGCCTCGTACGTACCGCTCCTGCGGCAACTCGCTGGCCGGCGCATTCACGGGTTCCTGAAGGGCTTCGTAGATCTCGTGTTCGAGCACGGGGGGCGATGGTACGTGGTCGACTGGAAGTCGAATCAGCTGGGTGCCGACATGAGCGCCTATTCGCCGCTGGCGCTGCGGGAGGTGATGCACGAAAGCCACTACACGTTGCAGTATCACCTGTATGTCGTCGCGTTGCATCGCTATTTGCGTGCGCGACTGCCTGGCTACTCCTACGAGACGCACATGGGTGGGGCCGCGTATGCGTTTCTGCGTGGGTTCACTGCCGACGGACATCATGGATGGTATGTCGATCGGCCATCGCTGGAGCTGGTAACGGCCATCGATGAGTTGATGGACGCTGGCCGAGTGCTTCACTCGCGAGGTGCCGCATGACGACCTCTCGCGAGACGGACCGAATTGACGTCCTGACGCCGATCGACGTCGCGTTCGGCAGGCTGCTCGCTCGAATCGGCGGCGCCTCGCTCAATGATGGCGCAGCGTGTGAACTCATCGCACGAACTGGGGCATTGCTCAGCTTCGAGCGCGGGCTCGGGAATAGCTGTCTGGACATCGCCTCCGTGACGCGGCTGCAGGCGCTAGACGGCTCGTCGGACGTATCTGCGCCGAACGTCGCTGAGTGGCAGGAAATGCTCGTGGCGAGCGGAGTCGTGGGCAATGGCGTAAGCCCAACGCCACTCGTGATGGAGGGTACGCGACTCTATTTGCGTCGATTTTACGCCGCCGAGGAGCGCTTGGCGCACGAGATTACCGGGCGCATGCACGAGACGGGCGACCATGCCGAGGAGCCTGATGCGGCTACGGTCGCGCTCTTTCGCAGACTCTTCCCCGTATCGGAGGGGGTAACCGATTGGCAAGCCGTCGCTGCTGGGGCCGCGTTGCGCCGCCGACTCCTGTTCATCACGGGCGGTCCTGGCACTGGAAAGACGACCGTCGCCGCGCGGATTCTCGCGTTGCTTTTGCATCGCCGTCCCACGTTGCGCATCGCGCTGGCCGCGCCGACGGGTCGCGCCGCTGCGCGCTTGGCTGAAGCGATC
Organism: Gemmatimonas sp.; assembly: GCF_041689975.1. Lineage (GTDB taxonomy): Bacteria > Gemmatimonadota > Gemmatimonadetes > Gemmatimonadales > Gemmatimonadaceae > Gemmatimonas. Next base: position 5,360 of record NZ_JBDNFF010000030.1, on the reverse strand, counting down.
ACAAGTGCGGCCACGTCAATGGAGATCAGCCCTGAGCTGCGTGGGCTACTGCCCACCAAAGGGACCACGCTCCATCGACTCCTGGGGTATGCCCCGTGGAACGACCGGTTCCGATATAGACCGGACAATCGATTGGCAGAAGATGTGGTGATCATCGATGAGGCCTCGATGGTCGATGTGCTGATGATGGATGCGTTTTTCGGGGCCGTCAGTCCGTCCGCGCGAATCATCGTCCTTGGTGATCCCGACCAGTTGGTCAGTGTCGAGACCGGATTCGTGCTCGGCGACATCAGCCGCGCGGCCGATACGGTGGGCGTCGATCATGGGCCTGGGCTGGCCGCGTGGTTTACGGCGCTCGCTGGAGCACCCTTACCAGCATCCACAGCCGCGACACCGTTGCGCGACAGTGTCGTGCAATTGCGCCGTTCCTATCGCTTTGAGAAACAGCTGGGGATCGGCGCTTTGGCGCTAGCGGTACAACGGCAAGACGCCGACAGCGCACTCGTGATTCTTGCTGACGAGACGCTCTCAGACGTGGGGACAGTCGACGCAGCGGTAACGCCCACGCAACTGCTCGCGCCACTGCTGAAACATGTCGAGGCCTATTTGTTGGCCCAAGACCCAGCAGCGGCTCTCGGAGCTTTGGCCGATTTCCGTGTGCTGTGTGCGTTACGTGAAGGCGATACTGGCGTTTCCGGACTGAATGCGCTCGTTGAGCGGTGGCTGCAGTCGCGGGGACTGCCCGTGAAGGGTTGGTACGATCACCGGCCGGTGTTGATTACCGCGAATGATCCGTCGACGGGACTCTTCAATGGTGACGTCGGCGTGACGCTCACCGCGAATGGGCGAACCGAGGTGCATTTCGCGAGCGGAAACGGTGTTCGCGCCTTCGCGCCGGCGCGACTCCCCGCGCACGTGACGGCGTGGGCCATGACCGTCCACAAGGCGCAGGGGTCAGAGTTCGGGCATGTGATGCTGGTCTTGCCCGACGTAGACTCGCGTATTCTGACACGAGAGTTGCTGTACACCGGCATCACGCGCGCCAAGCAGACCGTGACGATCGCGGGCAGCAGCGAGATCTTGCGGACCGCTATCGGGCGGAATGTGACGAGATCATCCGGGCTACTCGGTCGACTGGTGTGATGTTCCTATCCGACGCTGAAGGATTCGGGTGTCCACCGAGGCACCGCTGTCCTCAGCGCCGTGCGACGGGCTCGTGAGTCGACAGGTTCGACGTCGACTGGGCCGCTCCAATCGTCGGCGTTTCGAAGCGACGTTTATCACCGACCCAGCGCGCAGCCTCGTCGGCATCGCGCATCGTGCAAAGGTGGAGCCCGCTCATTCTTCGTCTTCCTCGCCCGCGGCAAGTAAAAGGTCTCTATCGAGCTTCTTGTTCATCTTGACCCCGAGTGCCTGCAGCTTCCTCGTTTGGTCCACGAGACTGCCATTGCCATCCGTCAACTTCTTCTTGGCCTCGCCAAAACTGGTCTGCGCACGATCAAGGTGAACGCCGATCTTGAGTAGATCTTCTGAGAATGCCACGAACTTGTCGAGCATCTTCGCACCGCGGTCGGCGATATCCTGCGCGTTGCGTGACTGCGCTTCCTGGCGCCATACATGGGCAATCGTGCGCACGACGAAGAGAAACGTGCTTGGACTGACGATCAGGACATTCTTGTCCCATGCCATCTGAAAGAGATCCTTCTGCCCCGTGACAGCGGCCATGAAGGCGCCCTCGAGCGGCATGAACATCACCACGAAGTCGAGTGAGCTGAGCTTATAAAGCTCTTCATAGCGCTTGTCGCCAAGTCCCTTGATGTGCGCCTTTACCGATACGATGTGCGCCTGCAGGAACGCCGCGCGAGCCTCGGGGTCGTTCGCCGACGCGTATTCGCTGTACGCCGTGAGCGTGACCTTGGAGTCCACCACCATGTCGCGACCCTGCGGAAGGTGCAACACGACGTCGGGAATCACGCGGTCGCCCTCGGCATTGAGCTGCGTCACTTGGCGAGTGTATTGCTGTCCTTCAACCAGCCCGGCGTTGCTGAGGAGCTGATCGAGGAGCATTTCCCCCCAGTCGCCCTGCGCCTTGGAGTCGCCCTTGAGGGCGCGCGTGAGGTTGGTCGTCTCATCACGCAACGTGCCATTCAGCTCAGACAGCGCACGCACCTGCTCGGCGAGGGCGCTGCGCTGCTGACCTTCGGCCACATACACCTCTTCCACCTTTTGACGGAAGCCGTTGAGCTCCGTCTGCAGTGGCGTCAGGAGCGTGGTGATAGCGGTGTGATTGAGCTCCACGAACTTCTTGCTCTTGTCGTCGAGAATCTCGCTGGCGAGCGCCTTGAACTGCAGCGACAGCTCCTCACGCGCACCTTGGAGCACGGCGAGCTTCTCGGCGCTCTGCGCGCGCTCGGCGTCGAGTGAGGCCTGGGCGGTGGCGAGAGCGCCACCACGCTCGTCGAGCTGCGTGCGCACGCCAACAAGCTCCTGCTGTAGTTCCCTCCGGGTGCGCTCCCCTTCAGCGATGCGCGTGTCGCGCCCCGCCAGCTCGCTCGTGAGCCCGGCGACTGCGGCACTATCGCTCGCGGGCTTGCTGCGGAGGGTGCCAATGAGGTAGCCCAGGGCGAGCGCGAGGAGCGCGGTAACGCCGAGCGTGATGAGTTGCGTGAGGTCCATGTGGGGGTGTGGGGGAATCACGTGAATATGCAGCGGGGGTCTGACAACCGTGCGCGTTGACCCGTCATCCCAACCGTGTCCATCACGATCTGCTCACGGTGCTTCTCATGGACTACGAGAGCGGAGCGCGCCGTCGCGTCAGCGAAATGCTCGTGGGCAAGAGGCGGCTCTCGTCGGCGATGTGCCGTGCGCTCTACAATGGACTTCGCATTCCGCTGGAGTCGCTCGTGGCGCATTCTGCCGAAGATGAGCCACCGGAGGATATCCAGTGGGATCGTTTTCCCGTTTGAGCGTTGCTGAAGGCTGGCGCCTTTTCAGATGAGGTGGCGGCAACGATTCCTACGTCACCGTTTACCCGAGGGGCGAAACTATGAGCCACATCATCGGATTTTTGACGATCGACCGAAAGGGGCGTACCACCATCCCTCAGGAGATGCGGAAGCAACTCGGGATTACCCCGGGCGTGCAGTTGCGCGTCGAACAAACCGACATAGGGGCCTTCGAACTCGTGCCGGCGGTGTCGATCCCCCAGGACCAGCTGTCCTATCACTCCGCTGAGGGGCGCCCCCGCCTGAAACAGGCGGAGGCGGACATTCGCTCGGGCCGCGTGACGCGCACCACGGGTCCGGATGAAGCGCAGTCGCTCCTGGACTCGCTGAAGGCGCGCTGAGACCTCATAGCGCGCGATCAGCAGTCCCTGAATGCGGAGAGGACGGACCACTTCGGGGAAAGCTACGCGAAGCCTCAGGCCACCGAGCAGAAGTCCGCAGAGCATCGCGGAGGGCATGGTGTTCTTCGTTGACGTCGTACCCCATGACCAGATCGATAAGTGCGGACGACGTTAAGGAGTGAAGAGTGCTGAGTGCTCGCCTTCTTTAGCGTGGTCTCAACCTTTTGAACATGCGACGGCAAGCGCTGGCGTCTTGAAGAGGCCGCCGCCCGATTTGCGAAGCAGTTAAATGCCCCCTAGCCTCACCACGTCCCGCGCCGGCTAGGTGGGGCAGTTCAGCCCGGCCACGACTGGGGGATTTTGGGGAAGCCACCGGGGGTCGCGCTACACGCGACCGAGCAGATCCCGACCTTCGAGGATGACCTTGGTCAGGGCGTCGTCGATGTCGGTCGTGAAAGCCTTGACCGGCGGTGGTTCCGCTTCATACTCCGAGCACTCGTAGAAATCCTCGATCGCTTCGAAAGGAAACGCACCATCGATGGACTCCTCGCTGCCGCGGATCGAGACCTTGAGAACACCTCTGACCGTGTCCGGTGGGTCATGCTCTTCGTCGGTGACCGAGATGCTGCAGACCTTCACGCTTTCGTTCGGCTCTCCGTCCATGCCATCCGCGGTGTACACGTTGCCATTGGGCGACGTGACTTCTATTGAACTTTCGCAGACGACAGGCCCGTCCCCTTCAGGCGATACACTGACCTCCTCGGGGTCTAGAAGCTCCACACCGAGGTCGGCCCATGTGACGGCATCAGGATCAAAGTCGTGCGCGGCCAGTGCGTCGGCGAGCGTGTCGTAGGATACGCTCTGCGCCAAGTTGTCCATCTCGCCGTTGCCTGACGAGCCGCTGCCAGATCCTGCTTCGATGGTCAGCGAGGCCGTCCAACCTTTCTCGAGCTCGAACGAAATATTTATGTCGTCACCGTCGTAATGCGCCCAATCGAAGACGGGTTCTAGGTAGACGCTGTTCCCGGACAGATCCCACTCGACACCTCGAGATGCCAACTCGCGTTTCAATTCGTGGATCAGCCGCCATTTGTCGATCGGCTTCAGCGACGGCAAGTCGCCCGAGACGTGTTTGTCGGCGCTCTTCTTTCGACCAGCCATTCTGAACCTCCTGTTGTGGCGGGTCATTCCGCCTCGCACATGCATAGTCGCACTACCGTCTGACAGTCTCGATCGCGAATACTCACGTTTCCGACCGATCCGCTAAAATAGCGTCACGGAACGTGGACAGCGAATCGGGGGCGAGGCGACGGTAGCCTTCCCAATGATCCCTCCACCCAAAGCATCTGCGGCCGCTGTCAGACCTCGGCGCTGGGACAATCGCATCTTCTGCCCCTTAGCTGGACGCCTGGTGGCGTCCCTCGGCGGAGGAGATTGCAGTATGTCTCCACATACCGCCGATAGGCCTCCGCGCGACGGCTCCACTTAGCCGCGTCGACACTGTCGGTTTTCCAGTCCACGATATTCCACGCGCCATCTTGCAGCACCGCCGCATCGATCACCCCCTCGGTGACGACTGCCGTGCTGCCGTGCATGACATGCCGCATCACGGTCAATTCCGTCATGATCGTGGCGCCGGCAGGCATTCCCGTACTCCATGCGGAAACCTCGGCGCTCTCGGCAAACGCCAGCAGCTCCGCATCGAGCGTCGGCGATAACCGCACCCTTTCCTCCCGACCGCGCGCGGAGTACCAACGGCTTGGCATCGTCGGCGTCTTTCGACGACTGCGTGACCGTCTGTACGGAGACGCTCGCCGTACGTGCGGCCGAGGAGAGATCTCGAGTACGGCGGTCAGGCGGTCCAGCACGACCCCGCCGCCGGTGACGCTGCGGCCACGGCGCGCTCCGCGTGGGCGGCACTCAACGGCGCAGTACCGCCAGGCGTGAACGTCTTGATCGCGACGGTGCCGGTGAGGCACTCGAACTCCATCGACAAGTGCTCGCAGAGCATGTT
>NZ_JBDNFF010000029.1:0-6813 GCF_041689975.1 Gemmatimonas sp. | reverse complement strand
GGAGCGAGCACCAGGGACTTGGCCTTGAACAGCTTCATGGTGGCGTCGCTCATGCCCTCCTGCAGCGGCACCTCGACGTCGGCGAGAATCGGCTTGTAGGTCACGTTGAGCTGCGTACTCGCCTGCTCGATCGACAGGCCCGGCTTGAGGCACCCGAATACGTAAACCCAGTAGCGCCGGCGATTGTCGAAAGCCGGACGCCAGGTGGTGATGGCCGCCCTCCTGCTGATCGGCGCATAGAGCGCCGGCTGCGCGCCCAGCGTGGTACCGCGAAAGCCGGCCGGTGCCACGCCGACGATCGTCAGTGAATTGCCGTTCACGAGAATCGCCTGGCCAACGATTGCCCGATCTCCGCCGTAGTATTCCTGCCAGAAGTCGTAGCTGAGTACGGTCAGGAAGTTAGCGCCGATCACGGCGTCGTCCGTCGGCTACAGCAAGCGTCCAGTAGCGGGCATGACGCCCAACACACCGAAAAAGGAGCCGGAGACGAACACTCCCTGCTGCGTCATCGCTTCATTTTTGATGGAGACATTTGCCCCGAACAGCACGTGCGCAGCGAGTCCGCCGAAGGGTGTCTGCCACAGTTCCAGGTCACGGAACATCGGATAGCTGAACACCTCGTCGCAGTCGCCGGCTTGTCCGCAGTTCGTCGACCCTTGCTTCGGACCGGGCGCAGCGAGGTTCACAAGCTGCGCCGGATCATTGACAGGCAGCGCGCAAAGCAGCATTTGATCGAAGAGCGAAAAAATGGCGGCGTTCGCGCCGATCCCCAGCGCCAGTGAGGCGATGGCGATCGACGTGACGAAGGGCGTCTTGCGCAGCATGCGCAAGGCGAGAGTGAGGTGTCTCATGGCGGGCACTCGGTAGGCGATTCGGCGACGGACTACGGCGCCACATGTGGATAGACAGCGGCATCGGCCAGACGATTTGAATCGAATCGACTCGTGTTACAACGGATCGTCTGCGGGGCGGTTTCACGTCCCCGGCCAGACGGTCTTTTCGTGTCCACCCTCCACGTGAATCCCGATCTCATGAGTGCGCACAAGGCCAGCGGCACCCTGTTCACCGACGACGCCGGCTCTGCCTATGGCCCGCGCGACGCCTGCGGTGTCGGTTTTATCGCCCGTCAGAGTGGCGAACGGACACACGAGGTGGTCACGCTGGCCCTCGAGGCATCGGCCCGACTCGCGCATCGCGGTGCGTCTTCGACCGACAGCTCGGCCGATGGCGCGGGCGTCATGACGCAGATTCCGCGACGGCTGTTCATCCTGGCCGCGTCACGACTGGGCGTGCACCTGCCGGCCGATGCCGCGATCGCCGTGGGCATGTGCTTTCTCCCCACCGAGCCGGTGGCGCAGCAGGATGCCGTCTCACTCATCACCGATGTGCTCCTCGCCGACGGCCTGCCGATTCTCGGCTGGCGCGACGTGCCGGTGCGGCCCGAGGTGCTCGGCCCGTCAGCGCGCGCCTCCATGCCAGTCATCCGACAAGTGTTGATCGGACGCCCGGCCGGCAGCGACGACGATACGTGGGAACGGCAGCTCTATCTCGCACGTCGCGAGATGGAGCATCGCGCGCTCGCGCGCGGCACCGACCCGTTCTACATCTGCTCGATGTCCTGTCGCACCGTGGTCTACAAGGGCCTGCTCACAGGCGGACAGCTCGGCGACTTTTTTCCCGACCTGCGCGACGCGGCGTTCGAAAGCGCGATTGCCGTGTTTCATGAGCGCTACGCCACCAACACGATGCCGCGATGGGATCTGGCGCAGCCGTTTCGGATGCTTGCACACAACGGCGAGATCAACACGCTCTGGGGCAATCGCAACGGTATGGCGATGCGCGGCTCGTTGCTGGAGGCGCCCGCGTTCGGTGAGCAAGCGGCACGTGTGCGCGATCCGATCCGCCCGCGCGGCAGCGACTCGGCCAGCCTCGACAACGCGCTCGAACTGTTGGTACGCGCCGGACGCTCGCCGGTGCACGCCACCATGATGCTGGTGCCACAGGCCTGGGAGAAGTATCCCGATGTAGAGCCGGTCATCAAGGCGTTCTACGAGTACCACCAGTGCGTGATCGAGCCATGGGATGGCCCCGCTGCGCTCGCATACAGCGACGGCATTCAGGTGGCGGTCTCACTCGACCGCAATGGTCTGCGCCCGTGTCGGTACAAGATTCGCGCCGACGGTATGGTATCGGCCGGATCCGAAGTGGGCATCGTCGACTTCGACCCGCGCGATGTCGTGGAAACGGGCAAGCTTGGTCCTGGCGGCGTGTTCCTCGTGGACACCGCCGGCAAGCGCATCGTGCGCAATCTCGCGGCCAAGCGCGAAGTGGCCACGCGTCGTCCGTATGCGAAGTGGATCGCGCAGGCGATGTCGACGCTCCCGACGAGTGATGGCACCGAGCCGCTCGTACGCTCCAGCGATCAGCTGCGCGCATCGCAGTTGGCATTCGGGTACAGCCACGAAGATCTTCGTCTCGTGCTCGAGCCGATGGCTACGACAGCGGCGGAGGTCGTGTACAGCATGGGCGACGATGCGCCGCTGGCGGTGCTCTCACCCAGCGCGCCACAGCTGTACGCGTATTTCCGGCAGCGTTTCGCTCAGGTCACCAATCCTCCCATGGACTCGCTGCGGGAGTCGATGGTGATGTCGTTGCGCATGCATCTGGGCCGGCGGGGATCGCCACTGGTGGAGAAGGCGGTGTACGCGCAGATGCTGCGCATCGAGCATCCTGTGCTACTGCCGGACGAGATGTCGGCATTGCGTTCGTTCCCCGGCTTTCCTTGTGCCACGATCGACGCGACCTACGAAGGACATTCGCGTCCGGAGGCGCTCGAAGCCGCGCTCGACACGCTTTGTCGTCGTGCAGAAGTGGCCGCCCGCAAGGGCGCGCGATTGTTGGTGATCAGCGACCGGAAGATGAACGCCGAGCGCGCGCCGATTCCGGCGCTGCTGGCCGTGGGCGCGGTGCGACAGCATCTCGTGCGCACGGGACTGCGCGCGCGCGTGGGCCTGGTGGTCGAAGCGGGCGACGCCATGGAACAGCACCATGTGGCCACGCTCGTGGGCTATGGTGCGGAGGCGGTGCACCCTTGGCTCGCGCTCGAAACGGTGGCCACGCTATTCGCGGAAGCGGCGCACGGGCGCACCGATGCCGATGCTGAGCGGCCCGGCCCCGCGCTCGCGCAGTCGCGGTATCGCGCGGCGGTGGAGAAGGGGCTGCTGAAGGTGCTGGCCAAGATGGGTATTTCCACGCTGGCGTCGTATTGCGGCGCGCAGACGTTCGATGCGATCGGGCTCGGCGCCGATGTGATAGACCGCAGCTTTGCCGGTACCACGTCGGCGTTGGGTGGACTCACCATGCGTGAGCTCTCGGAAGACGTGCTGTTGCGGCATCGTCGGGCGTATGGCCCTGACAACCTGTCCACGTCGGCGCTTCCCGACTTCGGACGGGTGCGCTTCCGCAAGGAAGGCGAGCAGCACGGCTGGGCACCGCAGACCGTGCTGGCGTTGCAACAGGCCGTGGGCAGCGCGCGGGCATCACGAGCGGGCACCAGTGCCGATGACGCGTGGCGCACCTTCGCGGAACGGGCACAGGGCAGGATGCCGGCCACGGTGCGCGATCTGCTGGCGCTGCGCCACGTGGCGCCGATCGCGATAAGCGAGGTCGAGCCCATGGAAGCGATCCGAGCGCGGTTCATTTCGTCGGCCATGTCGCTCGGCTCGCTCTCGCCGGAAGCGCACGAAACAATTTCGATCGCGATGAATCGCATGCAGGCGCGCTCGAATTCCGGTGAAGGCGGTGAAGATCCGGCCTTGTACACGCGCCCGGCCAGCGAACGCGCGGATAGCCGCATCAAGCAGGTGGCGTCGGCCCGGTTCGGCGTCACCACCGAGTATCTCGTGCGCGCGGAAGAAATCGAGATCAAGATCGTGCAGGGGGCGAAACCCGGCGAAGGTGGTCAGCTGCCGGGCTTCAAGGTCACCGATTTGATCGCGCGTCTGCGTCATTCCACGCCCGGTGTCACGCTCATCTCGCCGCCGCCGCACCACGACATCTACTCCATCGAGGACCTCGCGCAGCTGGTGCACGATCTCAAGACGGTGAATCCGCGGGCACGCGTCGGTGTGAAGTTGGTGGCGTCGTCGGGCGTGGGGACCGTGGCGGCGGGTGTGGCAAAAGCCTTCGCCGACTACGTGCTCATTGCCGGACATTCGGGAGGGACCGGCGCGTCGCCGTTGTCCAGCATCAAGCACGCGGGCGCGCCGTGGGAGCTGGGACTGGCCGAAGCACAGCAGGTCCTGATCGAGAACGGTTTGCGTCATCGGGTGGAGGTGCGCGTGGACGGCGGCCTGCGCACGGGGCGCGATGTCATCATCGCGGCGCTGCTGGGCGCGGAGTCGTACGGTTTCGGCACCGCACCGCTGGTGGCGATGGGGTGCGACATGGCGCGACAGTGTCATCTGAATACCTGCCCCACCGGCATCGCCACACAACGCGAGGATTTGCGTGCGAAGTTCCGTGGTACACCGGAACAGGTGATCGGCTTCTTCTCGCGTATGGCGGAGGACGTGCGCACTGAGCTCGCATTGCTGGGTGCACGGTCGCTCGACGACATCATCGGCAGGGTGGAGTTGCTGCAGAGGGCCGAGCGGCCGGAACTGCCGCGATCGGCGATGCTCGACTTGTCGATGGTCCTGTCGCCGCCGCGTCGGAAGGACGTGCCGCGCCGCCGCACCATGGAGCGCAACGAGCGACACGGCAACGACTCGCTCGACAGCCAGCTGCTGATCGATGCGGCCGACACGATCGCGACGGGTGCCGCCTTCCACGGCACCTACGATATCCGCAATCACCATCTCACCGTCGGCGGGCGCGTGGCCGGTGCGCTGGCCGAACGCTTCGGTGATGCGGGGCTGCCCGACGGTACACTGCACGCCGAGTTCCGCGGCAGCGCGGGTCAGAGCTTCGGTGCCTTCGGCCTGCGCGGCATGCGCCTGTCACTCGAGGGCGAGGCCAACGATTACGTGGGCAAGAGTTTGAACGGCGCCGAGATCAGTGTGCGTCCGTTTCGCGATGCGCGGTATCGCGGCGCGAGCCACCTGAACATGATCATCGGCAATACGGTGCTGTACGGTGCCACCGATGGCGTGCTCTGTGCCGCGGGTCAGGCGGGCGACCGCTTCGCCGTGCGCAATTCCGGCGCCTGCGCGGTGGTGGAAGGCGTGGGCAATCATGCCTGCGAATACATGACCGGCGGCGTGGTGGCGGTACTCGGTCGCGCCGGTCGCAACTTCGGCGCGGGCATGTCGAACGGTGTGGCGTACGTGTTCGACGAAGCGGATACGTTCGCGAGTCGCCTGAATCATGAGATGGTGCTGCTGGCCGATCTCGATCACGATGACACCGAGTTGTTGGCCAGGCTTCTGCAGCTGCACCAGCAGCGCACAAGCAGCGCGCGGGCGCGTTGGCTCCTCGATGGCTGGGACCAGCAACTGCCGCGTTGGCGCAAGGTGAAGCCGCGTGGCACCGCTGAGCACGTGTCGCGTATCCGCGACGGGTGGAGCGAGCGACTGGACCGGCTGTTGGCCAGGCCGATGGAGGAGGCGCGATAGCACGCGCGCGATGCGAGGGATCGCCTACGTCGGCATCGAGGCGATTCGCTCGCGCACCATCGGGCTCGGATCGTCCTTGAGCTTGAGCAGCATGGCGTCAGCCACCTCGGGGTGGCCGCGTCGTAGCGCCTCGATAGCCGCCAGGCGCAGCTCAGTGCCCTCGAAGCTGTTCGCCGGTGTTTCACACACCTGCTGCAAACGCTGTCGTGCGCGTGGCGTCTGCAGATGGCCCAGTGCGGCAACGATTTCCAGCTGATACTCGATCGCCTGCTCCTCATTCAGCACGCCGACCAGACGGCTGGTCAGCGGTTCACCATCGGGCGCGGCGAACACGATTGAGAGCGCGCGGGTGCGGACATCGATCGAGGTGTCGAAGAGCACCGACTCGATACGGGCGAGCGCGACCGATCCGCCGATCTGTCCGAGTGAAACCACCGCCGCGATCCGGACGCGATAGTCGGCGTGCCGCAGCGCGTGGCCAATAGCGCCGATCGCCGCCGGCGAGCGCGACTCCCCCAACAAACACACGGCATTTCGCACCACGTACCAGACGTCATGCGTGAGATACTCGCGCGCCACCTCGGGCGTGTCGTTGAGTGAGGCCATGGCGTCGTACAGCGTACGCCGGTCGCCGACATCGATGGCGGCGATCAGCTGCAGGAACATAGCGCGGGCGCCAGCTGGCCCGGCACGTTGCAACAGCGCGATCACGTCGTCGGGAGGCACGCCGGTAACGAGCAACTGCTCCACCACCAACTGTAGCGCCATCGGCGTGGCCGCTTTCGCGAAGTGGGCTGGGAGCGCGAGATCTACCAACTCGCGGCAGAGGCTCACCCCATCGCCTCGCGCCACGGCAAGCTCGATGCGGCTCGCGTGCGCGTCGAGAGCTGCCGCCGGCGTGTAGGATGGAGCGGCCGATGCCGAGGGGGCCACCAGTTGCGACAGCGGGCGGGAGGCCGCGGCGATCGGCGCCGACGGTACGCGCACGAACTCACCGGTTTGCGCCGAAAGGAAGCGGACGTTCCAGATCGACAGGGCGTCGGCCGACTCGATCAGCGACTCGGCATCCCCCCGCTGATCACCGACCAGCAAGCCGGCCAGCTTGAGAAACTCCGCGTCCGTCATCGTGGTGGCCAGCTCGATCGCGTCGAGGCCATGCCGCTCGAGCGCGCTCCCCAGGGCTACTACCCCTTCCGGT
>NZ_JBDNFF010000028.1:0-16860 GCF_041689975.1 Gemmatimonas sp. | reverse complement strand
TCGATCCCCCACATCCCGTCGGCCCCGGCCGGCGACATCTCATTCAATCGCTCCTGGATGACCTGTTTGACTTCGGGCTGCTGCAGAAGCCATCGCATCATGCAGCCCCACCCGCCTTCTTCGCCGAACGTGTTCTTCAGCCTCAGAAGCTCTCTCTGCTCTGTAGCTCGTGTTCGGAAGGTTACGTGGAGTGTGAACTCTCTCTCCATGCAGAACAGGGTACACCGTGTGTAAACCTGATTCAAGATGCAAAGAGAGCCCCTCCGAAGCCTAGACGGATCGGAGGGGCTCAATCTAAGCAGGTCGCTGTCCAACGAACCGAGCTAGATCATAGCTCGGCTCACATAAGAAAGAAAGAGCCAAATGCCTGAGACCGTTCACCGACCAACTGTTCTCTCGTGGTGCGCCGACTGTCAGAAGTTCACAGCGCAACACCCACTTGACCACCTGGACGACGTCCACCCGCCCCAGTTCCCTGACGGCTCCCGAGCCCTTCCTGAGCGATTTGAGGTGGCGTCGTGACCTCCACGGGCCGGAGGGGCTACGTCGGCGTCGACCGTCGCTGGCTCAACAACCCAGACCTCAGCGACTCGGCTCTCAGGCTGATGTTGTGGCTTGACTCGCACTCGGACGAGTACCTGCAGGCCCTGAACATCCTGCGGACCTCAGAGGAGATCGGCTGGTCGCGCAATCGAGTGAAGCGAACGATGGAGGAACTCGAAGGCCTTGGGCTGATCTCAACCGAGCAGCTTTCACGTCAATACGGGGGAACCGTGACTCGAATCACCCTGCATTTGGACCCGTGGAGCGATGGTCCATCACGGACCAGCGCGATGGTCCACGGTGAAGCACGAGCGGTGGTCCACGGTGAAGCACGTACTACTAGCAATCCCAATACTGAGGAAAGCAATTTAGAAACCCCCCAACCCCCCAAGGGGGACGAGGTCGAAATCGTCGATGAGCGTCGAGCTGCATTCGACAGCTTCTGGCGGGTGTATCCCAGGAAGGCAGGTAAGCCTGTTGCCCTCCGATCCTTCATCAAGGCCATGAAGGAAGATTCACCGATAGCCATCGGCAACGGGACGATCGCGTGGGTGACCCATTGGGTTGACAGCGACACCGAACAGCAGTTCATCCCACACCCGAGCACCTTCCTCAATCAGAAGCGCTACAACGACGACCCGCCAGCCCCGGCGAGGAAGAAGCAATCATCCATCATGGATTCCATCAGCAAGATCAGAGAGCAAGATTCACAGTGACCGGCAACGAAGCAGCAGACATCGTCGAGTACCTCGTCGGCGCGTACCCGGGCACGTACTTCCAGGGGCCGACAGCGGAAGTGTTCGTCAACTCGTTGTCGGTGTCCGACTACGGGGTCGCGAAGAAAGCTGCGATCGAATGGGTCCAGTCGATGGACGTGTTCCCGACTGTGGCGCAACTGAACGGGACGATCCGACGGCTACGCGGTGCCAGCGAGCCCGCCGCCCTGCGCGAGCAGACGCAAGTCGCCACCAAGGAGCAGGCCCAGGGGGCGTTCCTCGGCGGCTACCGTGCAGCTCGATCCCAGGCCGGCGATTCCCGTGAGGAGATCGAAGCCAAGGCCGAAGCTCACAAAGAGCACTGGCCGTTCAAGATGACAGAGTCGTTGGCATGACACACACGAAAGCAGTCGTTCAGTATTCGGGCGGGGTCGGCTCCTGGGGCTCGGCGCTCCGGGCGGTTGAGCGGTTCGGGCGCGACAACGTAACCTTGCTGTTCGCTGACGTGCTGATGGAAGACGAGGACCTCTACCGGTTCCTAGAAGAGACCGAAGCCGACATTGGTATCGAGATCACCCGGCTCTCCGACGGGCGCAACCCGTGGCAGGTGTTTCGCGACGTGAAGTTCGTGGGCAACACCCGGATCGACCCGTGCTCGAAGATCCTGAAGCGCGACCTGTTGCGTCAGTGGATCGACGACCACTGCGACCCGGCCGAGACGCTCGTCGTGCTGGGCATCGACTGGACCGAGGACCACCGGCTCCACCGGGCCGCTCCACGCTGGGAACCGTTCACGCTGTGGGCCCCTCTCTGCGACGAGCCGTACATCGACAAGGTCGACCTGGTGGAGGAGCTGAAGGCGCGTGGGGTCCAGATCCCCCGGCTTTACACGATGGGGTTCCCGCACAACAACTGCGGCGGCTTCTGCGTGAAGGCCGGTCAGGCCCAGTTCAAGAAACTGCTCGACGAGATGCCTGAGCGCTACAAGTTCCACGAGCAACAAGAGCAGGAGACTCGAGTCCACCTCGGCAAAGACGTTGCCATCCTCCGGGATCGCCGGGGCGGCACGACCAAGCCGATGACATTGAAGGCCTTCCGGGAACGCATTGGCGTGGACGACACCGACTACGACGCCGAGGAGTGGGGCGGGTGCGGATGCGCGATCGACTGACTCGCGACGAGGAGCTGGCATGACATTCTTCTACCTCGGCACACACATGCCCCACTGGCTCAGGGACTCGACGGTGCCGCTGTTCATTTCGCACCGCCGCTTGGACCGCTATTCGGGTCCCTGTCCGCGAGCGGCGTGTCGGTGGGCGCTTGACTCAGGAGGGTTCACCGAACTGTCCATGTTCGGTGCGTGGCGCACCACCAGTTCGGAGTATGTCGACGCGTGCCATCGCTACATCGACGAAGTCGGCATGATGGACTGGGCAGCCCCGCAGGACTGGATGTGCGAGCCGTTCATCACGGCGAAGACGGGACTCACGATCGAGGACCATCAACGCCGAACGCTCGACAACTTTCACCTTCTTCGCCGGATGGCCCCGGGGGTGCCGTTCATCCCCGTCTTGCAGGGCTGGGAGCAGGCTGACTACGAGCGCCACATGGGCATGTACGAAGCGGACGGCATTGATCTGACCGCCGAGCCCACGGTTGGGATCGGGTCGGTGTGCCGCAGGGAGTCCACCGACGAAATCGGGGCTATCTGCAAGATGGTTTCCGATGCCGGGATTGGCCTGCACGGTTTCGGAGTGAAGGGGGCGGGGGTTCGCGGGTACGGCCGCTACATGAAATCTGCGGACTCGATGGCCTGGAGCCGCAGGGGCAGAAACATCCGACCGTGCCCGCACAGCAGCGCCGCATCCTGCGGGAATTGCCGCCCACACGCCCTCGCCTGGAGGCAGCGCATTGTCGACAAGATCAGCGCGCAAGCCAGCTCTTGAGCGCCTCGAGCACGTACGGGTTCAGATCTTCGGGGCGGAACTCCATTAGCGAACCCGCCCGGTTGTCGGCCGCGGTGTAGCGAGCGGTGAGCGGGTCGACCTTGCGCTGGTTACTGCTCCAGTGCCGGGCCGACGCCTTCGCCTGTTCGACGGTGGTGCTCGGCCCGATCTCGCCCGAGTCCAACGCCTGAACCAGACGGCCCTGGGCGTACGGAGCGAGGGCGTACATCGCCTGCCACGGCCGGGGAAGCTGCGCCAACTTCTCGGCCGGCAGCTCCCGGTAGGCGACGAAGATAGCGATCAAGCGTCGCGCCTTGTCGATACCGAACGGCAACCGCTCGTTCACCCAGGCGTTGAAGTTGCCGGGGTCCAAGGTCTTCGCCTCCCACAGCAACTCGCCAACCCGAAGGCACATGCGGTCCACGGTCTCGTACACCTCGGTCTCGATCTGGTCGATGCGTGACGTACTGTCGTGGAGGTGAACGACGTTGCTCATGAGACCGAAGCTAGCCAGATCGACCTGGCCGGGTATCGCTCCTGTCGCAACGAACACTGCGGTGCGTTGGTGCTGCTCGAGATCACGTACCGCACCGACGGGCTGTGCGTCGAATGCTTCCGGGGCCATCTCGGCTCGAAGATCGCCGAGGTCGAGGTGCGCTCACGTTCCCGCAACATCACGCTGCGACGCCAGGCCCGAAACAAGACGCCGGACAAAGGGAACCGGGCAACGAAGCAGGCGTCGACGAACGCCGCAACGATGGCCACCAACCGGTTGCGGCAACTATTCCCCGACCTCTACAGCATCCTGCTCGCCGAGGAACGCGCCCGGTTTGGACTGGACCCGTTCCCACTCGAGCGGGTCATCCACCAGCCCGACAGCATGACGGCATCGGAGATCATCGACTTCGCGCGCGTCTATGATGCTTTGGATGAGCAGGGAGTGGATCTAAATGCCTCTGAAGCAGCGTCCCCCTGATCAACTCTCGTCTGCGTCCATTGCGTTGGACATCGACAACGAGAGAAACGATGGCGCCTACCTGCGGTCCACGGTGGCAACCGGACGCAACGCCGGGCGCGAAGCATGGAACTGGCACGACAAGATCGGCGAAGTCCACTATGCGATTTCGCGCACCGGCCGAGTCGCTGGCTACACGCGCTTCTACGCCGCCCGTTTCGCCCCGAACGGCGAGGTAGAAGAAATCCTAGAGACTGGCCCAGCAGCCGAGGCGGCTATGTCGATCTACTCCGTCTACGGCGGGGTGCGTGGTTTCGTTGAGCGGTACTACACGCTGCTCAAGGTTCCTGGCGACATGTATCTCACCGAGATGCTGGACGCCAGAGGCGAGTTCGACGGGTACCACCTGGCGTCGCCCGACGAGTTGGACGTGGCGTCGTTTTCCCGCTGGGGCAACAGGCGCGACACGATCAAGTCGATTCGCCTCACCACGGTTCCCGGCTCGACCGGCACCGACACCGAGGCGGTGCAGCCGTTCTCAAAGGAGCTGAAGCCCTCGCAGCTCCTTGGCCGAATCTGGTCGCCGTCGAAGCGTTGGGTGGATCTCCCCGAGTCAGCCCTCCAGGCGCTCGACACCGAATGCCAGGTACTGCACGACCTGACACTGTCGATGAAAGCGCAGCTCCGTTCGCGTTTCGCCCTCGCTGGGATCCTGTTCCTGCCGCCAGGCGTATCGATAGCAACAACGTCTAGGGGGCGCGGGCGCGTCGGCGGGCAGTTGACGGAACCGACGCTGGACCTACTGCTTGCAGCCATGACGAAGAACGTGAGGACGTACGACGACGCCACCACGCTGCTGCCGATCATCCTCAAGGGAACGAGCGCCGATGACGGCGAGAAGATCAAGCACATCATCCTTGATCGAGCCATCTTCGAGACCGACTTAACACTCCGCAAGGAGCTGATCGGTCGCATCCTGCAGTCGCTGGACTCCAACCAGGACAGCGTCCAAGGCACAGCCATCCAATCGCACTGGAACGCATGGTCGGCGGCCGACGACGAACGGCGTGTTGCCGTTGGGCCTGATATCGAATCGCTGTGCTGGTCGCTTACCCGGCTGGTCATGCAGCCAGCGCTGGAGAGGGCCCGCCTCCAGAATCGGCCGGTCCGCGATCCGGGCAACATCGGCATCTGGTTTGACTTGACCCGAGCTGCCACCAAGTCAAACCCGCAAGAGGACGCACGTCAAGCATGGGATCGTGTCCTGATCGGCGACAAGCCGCTGCGGCGCATGTCCGGGATCTCCGAGACCGACAAGCCGGACGGCGACGAGAAAGTGCGCGGCGTGGGGCGGATGGTGAAGAACCCGATGTTGATGCTCTACGGTACGCCTGAGTACGACAAGATCGACTGGGAAACAGTGTCGAAAATGCCGAGTGAACCGGGCCCAGCACCCGACTCGCCGGCCGACACACCTGAATCTGGCCCGGGGCAAGGGCAGCCCGGGAGCCCAGACGAAACAGAGACGGACACCCCACGGACCCAGCGTCCAGTCTGAAGGAGACAACGATGAAGAAGCAGTACGGCGCCAGGAAGATGACGAAGCCCAAGGGCATGTCCCGACCGATCTTCTTCCCTGCGCTTGGCTTCATGGACCTGAAGACCGGTGACGGTCGGCTCCTTGAGTCCGTCGGTGGCGGCACGCGCGATCTTCCCCAGACCATCTGGGGCCAGTTCCAACAGAGCGGCGGCCATGACGGCGCAGTGGTCATCGGCTCGCTACAAGAGGTGACGATGAACGACGACGGCGTCATCTCCGCATCGGGTTGGTTGCTCGACGACGCCAACGGCCAGCAGGCAATCACCTACCTCGAGACGCAGTCGATGCGTGGCAACTCGATTGATCTCGCCGACACCACGGTGGAGTACGAGTTTTCCGACGACTATGAAGACGTCACGATCAAGTTCACCGCATGGAACGTCGCCGGCACCACGCTCGTCGGCCGACCGGCGTTCAGTGGCGCGTACGCCTCGCTTGACGAGGAGCTGGTCGCATCCTGGTTCTCGTCCGAGGACCCGCTGGTTGTCGAGATGCCGATGATCATCAACATTCTGTCGACGCCAGCCGTCGAGTTGGTGGCCGACGGCTCAAAGCGTCCGTCGTGGGATCTGTTCCATCAGGTCGAGGCGGCCACCCCGCACAAGATTCTGGTCGGCGAGGAAAACGCTGACGGCTTCGTCCCGGTCTGCGGTCATCTGGCGCTGTGGAACACATGCCACGGCGCGTACGCCGAGTGCATGATCGTTCCCCGCCCGAACGACAACTACGCAGGCTTCAACGGTCCCGGCGTACTCACCGACAAAGGCATCGTGTCGACCGGCCCGATCTTCGCCACCGGTGGGCATCCGAAGCCCGGCGAGCTGCAGCGCAAGTCCGTGGCCGAAGCGTACGGCGGCATTGAGAACGCGTGGGCTGACGGTCGCGTCGTTGCTGGCGTTCACGGCCCCTGGTTCTCTGGCTACGTGCGCCCCGGCACTGAGGACGAGATCGTCATCGCCGCACGCGCCTCGAAGGTTTCGGGCCACTGGCTTGGCGGCTCGTTGAAGGCGATCGTCTCAGTGAACTGCCCGGGCTTCGAGGTCCCATCCGAAGGGTTCTCGCTCGCCGCTGATGGCAGCGTCCTAGAACTCGTCGCATCCTTCTCGTGTCCCGAGGAAGAACTGGCGCTCGATGAGCCGTATGGCGAAGACGACGCCAATGATCCCGTGTTCGACATCGACTTGCTGCGGCTGGCGATGGCGGCGCAGGATCTCGCTTCCGAGTGAACCACTTGCGTTATTCACCGTCCGCCAGCAACAGTATCCAACTAGCACTGATCGAAAGCCCAGGAGGCGCCCGAAATGTTCCCAACAATCCCCGCTGATTGGAAGACCCTCTCCGCCACGGAACTCCGCGCACTTGCCGCCGAGATCCGCACCGCCTTTGAGGCACTCCCCGCAGAACCGGACGCCGAGACTCGTGCTTTGGCGCTCGCTGCGGTCGACACCCGCAAGGAACTGCTCGCCGAGGCCAAGGCCAAGGATGCGCTCGCCTCGATCAGCATGAGCGAAGACGAGGACGCTGAGCCTGTCGTCGAGCCGGTTGTCGAACCAGTTGTCGAGCCCGCCGTCGAAGCGGACGCCGCAGCCGAGCCGGCCGTCGAGCCCGCAGCGGAAGAGCTTGACCTGGCTGACAAGGCCCCGGTCCGCAAGCCAGGTACCTCCGTCGACCTGGGTGCCAAGCCCGATGGCGAAGTCGCCCCGGCCCTGCGTCCCGATCAGGTCTTCATGGCCGACGAGGTCGCCAACGCTTCGCCTGGCTCGAAGTTCGGTTCATGGGCGGACGTCACCAATGCGCTGCTCGAGATGGGGCAGAGCGTCTCGCCCTCCTCGACCCGCAAGCACTACGTCGGTCACGTCAAGGGCAACTTCACCGAGGCGATGCAGCTCGGCCCGAACATGGTGGACAACCTCCGCATGTTCGAGCGCAACGAGCTGACCGCAGCGTTCTGCGCCCCACCGACCCCGGTGTACGACATGGCCTGCATGAACACCGATCGTCGCCCGGTGCGTGCCAGCCTGCCGCAGTTCCGCCCGGATGCACGCGGTTCGGTCAGCATCTTCCCGTCGCCGTCGCTTGCCGACATCACCAGCCAGGACGGTGGCGTCGGAACCTGGACGTCAGACGACGACGACTCGATCGGCAGCACGGACCCGTCAGTCAAGGAATGCGCCATCATCGAGTGCGGGACCCCGACCGTCTACAGCCTCTACGGCGTGTGGCGCTGCTTGACCATCCAGAACCTGCTCGCAATGACCTTCCCCGAGCTGGTCGAGGCATGGCTGAACCGGCTCGCCGCCGCACACGCCCGGCTCGCCGAGACGCAGCTTCTCGAAGCGATGGGCACCGAGGCCACAGCGGTCACCGGTGAGACCCTGGGCTACGGCGCAGCGGTCAGCGTCTCCACGCAGCTTCTCGAAGTGCTCACCCTGCACCAGGAGCGTGAGCGCTGGGATACGGACGGCATGGAAGCATGGATGCCTCGCTGGATCCGCTCCGCCATGAAGATGGACATCATGCGTCGCCGCAACACGAGCGGTAGCATGCAGGTCCCGACCGACGAGGCCATCGACCAGATGTTCCGCAGCATCGGCGTGAACCCGCACTTCTTCATCGACACCCCGACCTGGGCGGCCTCGGTCGGCCCGGTGTCGAGCGGTGGGGCGAAGGGCAACGTGCCCGACACGATGGACATCCTGCTTGCCCCTCGCGGCAAGTTCGGCGTCATGGACCGGGGCCAGCTCAACATCGGCGTCACCGGCAACAACATCTACCGGGACAACTCGTCGAACGCGAGCAACCAGTTCACGATGTTCTTCGAGAACTTCGAGGGTGTCGTGAACACCGACTCCTGCCCGGCCTACCTGCTTGAGCTGCCGAACCTGTGCTACAACGGCGTCCAGATCGACGATCTGGCCATCGCCTGCGACGGCGCCGCTGCTGGCACCTGATCCATAACTTCAAGAAGTCCATCGAATGGGGCCGGGTCGCATCGTCGGCTCGGCCCCTTTCGCGTGTGAAAGGATGAATAGATGCAGAACATGGAAATCCCGATTCAGCTCCCGTTTCCAGCGCTTCGCACTGGCGGCCTATTCTTCGACGTCGCCACGCCGCTGAACCTCAGCTACAGCGGACGTGACCGGACCGGCGTGGGCGTTGTCCACGTTCCCTTCGGCTGCGACCCGATGTTTGCGGGACCCTCCGAGGCCTGTTCGACCATTGACGTCGATGGTATTTTCACGGGAGGTACGGGCTTGGAGCCGAAGGACGCAGCCATCCGCGACTACCCGGATTCGGTTATTCACCCGGCATTCAAGGTCGTGGACGGCTTGCGTTGCAGCGCGCTGTCGCTACCGAACGCCGAAGGTGACGGGGTGGCCACGCTGGAAGATCGGCTCCAAGCGAGGATGCGCGTACAGCTCTCCAAGATGGCAATAGCAGAACTCGTGTCCGGCGAAGTGTCTGGCGGCCCATCTCTGGTTCTCGGCACTGCTTTGCCGGCGTCGGCCAGCATTGCGAGAGCAGCGATCAACGTCGAGTCTTGGCTCGCCAGCGTCCTGCATAACGGCCTCGGTGTCGTGGTGATTCCCATCGGGCTCATTCCAGCAGCCGTCGAGGCAGGATGGGTGAACCTGTCGACGATGACGACGGCCACCGGCCATAGCGTCATCGCCGACGCCGGTTTTACGGGCGACCCGTCAAACCCCACGGACGGGACGCCTTCAGCGTTCACTGTGTTCGGCCTTGCCATGCCCGCCTACGCCTCGGCGAACCCGGTCTTTCTCGAGGTGGCATCCGGCACATCGCATGTCAACATCACCAACAACGACGTTTCGCAGATCGTTGAAACGTACATGCAGGTGGCGTTTGACCCATGCACCGTCGGTAAGACCTTGGTCTCCTGACCCAGATCGCATTACGATGCGCCGATGGCCGATCTCGTCATTCTGATTCCGGCGCTCGGCAGGCCGGACACCATCGAGCCGGTATTGCGATCGATCAAGCAGACCTGCGAAGCCACCGTGCTGTTCCTGCTCACCGTGGGCGACTACGCAGTCGAAACCGAAGTGCATCGACTTGGAGCCGAAAGCCTTCGGTCTCGTCCCCGAGCGACCGGCGACTACGCCAACAAGATCAACACTGGCTTCCATGCCACTACGGAGCCGTTCGTGTTTCTCGGAGCCACCGATCTGCGGTTCCATCCCGGCTGGTGGGAAGCAGCGTTCGCCGTACTGCAGCATCCAGCCAACGTCGGTGTTGTCGGCACCAACGATCTGAACTCTCGTCGCGGCCCTCGCAGGCAGCACTCGACCCATTCGGTGGTGAGGCGCTCGTACGTTGACGAGTTTGGCACGATCGACGAACCGGGACTGATCCTTCATGAGGGCTACGTTCACGAGCACTGCGACGACGAAATGATTGGCACCGCCAAGTTTCGTAGCCAGTACCACTGGTGCGAAGGCTCCGTCGTGGAGCACCTTCACCCGGTCTGGGGGAAGGCCCCGAACGACGCGATGTACGCAGCCAGCGAAAAGCGCATGGGGCGAAGTCGCCCGATATACAACAAAAGGAAGAACTTGTGGGGGCAGTAATGGACGTGACCGTGATAGTTGCGACGTTCGGGGACCAGTCGTGGCAGGAGATCGCCTTTGCCCACGCCATCCCGTCAGCCGAAACGCAGGCTCCCACGGTCTCGTTCCACGCTCCGGCCGAGGTCTTGTCGCTCGGCGACTGCCGCAACAGGGCCATCGATTTCCACGACCCGAAAGGCTGGCTGTGCTTCCTTGACGCCGACGACCAGCTTGCTCCTGGCTACCTGGCCTTCATGGAGCAGGCGTACAGCGGCGACGAGACAGAACTCCTGATCCCTGCGGTCCAGTATTTGGTCGGCGCCACAAAGCGTGGGGCGGCGAAGACGTTTAGCGATCGAGACATCGACGTGATGAACCCGTGCCCGATTGGCACACTGATCCACCGTGACGTCTTCGAGGACGTCGGCCGATTCTGGGATGAGTCGGCGTGGGAGGACTGGTCGCTGTTCCGTCGCGCCACCCTCGCCGGCTCGAAGCTGAAGTTCGTTGCCGAAGCCGTCTATCGAGCCCAACTGAACCGCAACGGAAGGAACTCCACCGTGAGGGACCCGAAACGCCTGCACGCGAGCATCATCACCTCGCACGACCGTTGGCTCAAGGATCGAGCGTGAGCATTGCATTGCTTGTGATCACAGATGGGCGCGAAGAATACCTGCGCCGAACCGTCGCCTCAGCCGAGGCCAACCTGCTTCCGTCGGAGGAGATCGCAGAGCGCTGGATGTTCGACGACACCGGTGACGACGACTATCGAGCGGACCTTGCCAACGAGTTCCCTAGGTTCCGGGTGTTCGGGTGCGGCGGCCGGCGGGGATTCGGTGGAGCTATTCGGGCCGCGTGGGCATCGCTGCGCCTGCACAGTAAAGCCGAATACGTCTTCCACCTAGAATGCGACTTCACGTTCAACCGGGCAGTCAACCTTGACGACATGCAGGACCTCCTTGGAATACGGCCGAACCTTGCCCAGGTGGCACTGCGACGCCAACCGTGGAACGACGAGGAACACAGGGCCGGGGGGATCGTCGAGCAGCACCCAGAGTCGTACGAGGAGACGAGGTTCTTCAACCTCGCCTGGCTGGAGCATTCCAGGTTCTTCACGACCAACCCGTGCATGTACCGGCGTGAGCTGATGAGCCTGCGGTGGCCAGAGGGCGCTCAGAGCGAAGGAATGTTCGGACTCGCGCTCAAGGCGAGTGGGATGAACTTCGCCTACCTCGGTGCTCGGGACTCGAGCCCATGGGTGCATCACATCGGCGACGAGCGCGTCGGCTCGGGCTACTGATGGCTGTCGTTGGCGTGTCGATGGTGCGGGACGAAGCGGACATAATCCCGGCCGTAATCAAGCACATGTGGAGCCAGGTCGACGCGCTGCTCATCGCAGACAACGGCTCAATCGATGGCACCCGGGAGATGCTGGAGGCGATGATGGGCTCGTCGACGATCCCGTTCGTCGTGGTCGACGACAGCGAGGTCGGCTACTACCAGTCGCGCAAGATGACCGGGCTCGCAGCCATAGCGAGAGACCTATTCGAGGCGGAGTGGATCGTCCCGTTCGACGCCGACGAAATCTGGACCCACGTCGGCGGATGGCCGCTCAAGGACGTGCTCCCCGGGCTGAAGCACGACATCATCCACGTCCCCCTGTTCGACCACGTCGCCACCGGCGCGCTTGACAGTGAGCCGATCGGCCGGATGGGGTGGCGCAGGCCGCAAGCCGCACCATTGCCGAAGACGTGCTTTCGGTGGAAGCCCGAGCTAACGATCGGTATGGGCAACCACGACGTTCGCATCGAGGAGGAGATCCGGCAGGGCACGACAATCCCAGGGCTGATGATCCACCACTTCCCGTACCGCTCGACCCGCCAGGTCATCACCAAGATCCGCAACGGCGCCCAGGCCTACGCCGCCACCGATCTCCCGGACGTCTACGGTGGCCACTGGCGTGGCTGGGGCAGCATCTTGGAGGCCGAGGGTGAACCGGCGATCGAGAAGCTGTTCCGCAAATGGCATTGGCGCGAGTTCCCGGAACGCAAGCTGACCATCGACGGCGAGTCCCAGCCGGCCCTAGTGTTCGATCCTGTGAAGCTGGGCGTGTGAGCGTCGACATCATCATTCCGGCCGCAGGGGAGTGCGTATACCGGGCTGCTGCGCTCACCTACGTCTCTAGACGCTGGATGGATCTCGGCTTCGACGTCAAGATCGGTGAAATGTGGGGGCCGTGGTGCAAGGCGCTGGCAGTTGCCGACGCGCTTGAGCGCTCGACCGCTGACGTCATCGTCATCCACGACTCCGACTCGTGGTGCCCTGACACCCCTGCCGCCGTCGAAGCCGTTCAGGCGGGCTCGGCGTGGGCATGTCCGTTCGCGATGGTGAAACGCCTGCGCGCCAACGTCACCGAGGACGTCCTCGCTGGCGCACCGCTCTCCGGTTTGCCCACCATGCCGCCGCATCGCGCCGTTCCGGGAGGTGGGGTCGTCGTCATCACTCGAGACCTGTACGACCGGGTGCCGCTGGACCCCCGATTCGTTCTGTGGGGCTTTGAGGACATCGCGTGGGGAATGGCGCTGCGAGCCACGGTCGGCCCGGCACAGTGCTTCACCGGGGACCTGTGGCACCTTTTTCACCCACCGGCCTCGAAAGATCAGTCCCCTGAGAAGCGGGTGGCGTCGGCGCTTCGGGCCCGTTACGCGAAGGCGATGAGGAACGCAGACGACATGCGCCAGATCATCTCCGAAGCAAGAGAGGCTCTCGCCGCCTAGTGGTACTCTCGGCGCATGGTATATCTGCTCCGAGAGGCCTGCGAGCCCTTTGCTCTGCCGGGAGACATCACATGCGACTGCGAGGGCTTGACCCAAAGCCAGCTCGAGGAAATCATCGCCCAAGCTACCGATGCCTTGGTGGCCGTTTCTGGCTTCACCTACCGTGGCGTGTGTACAGAATCGTTTCGACCGCGTGGTGGCGAGCAATGCTGGTGCTCGCTGGCCGCAAACTGTGGATGCTCGCCGCTACGTGGCTTCACGGTGCCGTCGCCGGTCGCCCTCGACACGGCGGGCGACCCAGCAATCACGGTGTGGATCGACGGCGTCGTGATGGACGAATGGGCGCTTGTCGACGGCGACTTCCTGATTCGTACCGACGGCAAGCAGTGGCCCGGCTGCCAGAACCTGGGGCTCGCTGATTTGGCGCTTGGCACTTTCGTCGTCGAAGTGACCTACGGCGACGAGCCTTCGATCATCGCCCGCAACGCCGTGGTCGAGATCGCCTGCCAGTTCATGAAGCGCAACCCGAACGACTCGCGCCGTCTGCCGTCGAATACCACGTCAGCTTCAGCCCAAGGCGTGACGATCACGCTCGAGACACTGCAGTCCGAGATCAAGACAAGGTCGTTCATGCTGCCGTGGACCGTGAGATTCATGACCGTGTACTCGCCGGACGCTCGCAACCAGGCGTTCGTCTACAGCCCCGAAATCGACGACGGCTTCCGGCTCCATCAGGTCCGATGAAGCGAACCCCGCTGAAGCGATCGCCGATCGTTCGCAAGACCCCGCTCGTTCGCACCCAACCGTCGAAGCCGAACCGCAAGGGCAGTCCACGGACCTCGGTGGAGTTTTCTGAGAACACCAGACGCAAGGCGCGCATCCGGGCCAACTTTTCCTGCGAATCCACCAACTGCCGCAACCCGCCAACCCAGCATCATCACCGTCGAATGAAAAGCCAGGGCGGCATCGGGCAGCTAGTCAACGACCACCTCGTCTGCCCGGAGCACCACCGCCAGATCCACGACAACCCGGACTGGGCGTACCGTCACGGGCTGCTCGTCAGGAGCCACAACGAACCGGTCAACGTGCCTGTCTACCCTGGCTGCTCACTGGACTGCCAGGAGAATCACGTCAACCAGTGACTGAGCCGTTGGACAATCAGCTATTCGACGCGTGATGATGTGAGAAACCTCTGAAAGGACGATTCCAACATGGCATCAGCACTCCCGGGCGACATCTGCGTCGGCCAGCACTCCGTCTGCCTGCTGCGCGCCGCCCAGCTCAACGCCGACTGCACGCCAGTCAGTGGAGCGGACGCCGGCATCATCACTCCAGGCATCATCACCGCCACGGCAACGCCTGAGTTCATCGACGGCGCAAACTTCGAGCCCGTCAACGGCTGCGGCGACATCGCGTGGACGTACGAGACTCGCAACAAGATCCGCCGTTACACGGTGGCTGGCGAACTGACCTACTTTGACCACGAGGCGATGGCCTTGCTGTTCGGCGGCCAGCTTGTGGTCGGTCGCGCCGGCACCCCGTACCCCGCCAAGAACATCGGCTGGGCATCGCCCTGGTACACCGATGACGACCCGGGCAACGTGTACCTCGAGTTCATCGTCAAGACGGCCGCCGAAGGCGTCGGCGACTGCACGACACCAGGCGACCCATTCCCGCCCTACGTCGGACACATCTTCCCGAAGGCGACGTTGGTCCCCGGCGATCGCACGTTCGAGTTCGATGCTGCGACCCTGACCTTCGACGGCTTCTCGGTCTCAAACCCGAACATCGGCATCGGCCCGTGGGGTGACTGGCCCGGCGTCGGCAACATCCCGAACACCGGCTACATCCAGGTGTCGTACTCGCAGGCCGAGTACGACGACATGCTGGCGCTCGCAGCGTGCGGCCATCAGCCAGTCAGTACGTGACCGACACGGGTTGGATTGTCCGCAGTCGCCCCCCTACAATGGGGCCGTGACGAAAAGACAGACAGACCCCCTTGAGCGATTCACGACTCGATTCAACCGGTCCACCCCTGACAATTGTTGGGAGTGGACCGGTGCGCGTAACGCCTCCGGTTACGGGCAGTTCTGGCCGCACGGCAGGGAAGGCGGCAAGCGCTACGCTCACCGATTCTCCTACGAGCACTTCGTTGGGCCCATCCCGGACGGTATGCAAGTTGATCACCTCTGCGAAAACCCCTGGTGCGTGAACCCAGCGCACCTTGAACCAGTGAGCGGGCTCATCAACATGCGCCGCTCTCGCGGTTGGACGCAGGACGGTTTGGACGGTGAGTGGCGATGCGGACGGGGCCACCCCCTAGAGGGCGACGGCAAGCTGAAGTGCAGGAAGTGCTCCGCCGAGACAAGGGCCGCTCGCGCCGCCACCGAGTATCGACCAGCAGCCACCTCGAGCAAGTACAACGCCACCTTGGCTCGGGGGGCCAAGATGAGGGAGTTCCTCTCATTGCACCCGGGCTTGGAGGCCGAAGCGTCCCAGGTGGGCTTGGTCGCTTGCGGGGCGCGTCTGCGGTCGGGCTGGGAGTACGACGGAGAGGGGTGGGTGAGACCTGATGGCTTGCGCGTCCCGTTCGGATTCGGGGTGGTGCGGCGTCAGCGTTCCGAGAACCGCTACAGAGATCAGCCAGTCTCAACCTGATCCTGAAAAGAAAAGCTCACTCCCACGAGTGAAGCGCAACGCCCGCAGGTCCGCCGCCTGCGGGCGTTGCCGCGTAGTACGGTCTAAGCCATGCTCCCTTACGGCAACGGCTGCACCCCGGACGGCGAAGTTGTGTGCTCGTCGATCTTC
This sequence comes from Gemmatimonas sp., assembly GCF_041689975.1. Classification (GTDB taxonomy): domain Bacteria; phylum Gemmatimonadota; class Gemmatimonadetes; order Gemmatimonadales; family Gemmatimonadaceae; genus Gemmatimonas. Next base: position 944 of record NZ_JBDNFF010000028.1, on the reverse strand, counting down.
ACGGTCGGCGAGTCCATCCTCAACGTGGCCTTGACGGCGATCAACGGCTACCCGTACGCCGACGCCTGCGATGCCCCAATGGTCGAGGGGGTAGTGACGATCGGGCGTGCCGTCGGATATGAACCCGACATGGTCACCGTCGCCCTTCAGAACTTCGGCCCGTCGCCGCGATCCCGTGACGACCGAGGCAACCTGCCGAACCGAGTCATGTGGCGAGCGACGTGGCAGATCCAGCTTGTGGAATCCGGCTGGCTCACTTTCCTCGAGGCCGGCGATGATGAAATAGTGATGGCCCCGTCCGAGCTGATCCACGCGAACGCCGCCTACTCGTACAGCCACGCCGAAATGATGTACCGGGCACTTGCCAGCGCCGTGCTTGGCCGGAACATCCCAGGCGCCTGCGAGGACAACGGCTGCTTCGCTGATCTTGGCGATCTTGTGCCCATCGATCCTGATGGCCACACGGTTGGTTGGGAGACCTCTTGCTCGGTGGAGATCGACATCTCGAAAAGCTGCTCATGAAAGCCACAGCGCAACTCGTCAATGGCGCCGAGGCCAAGAGGTTCATCAGCCGCCAGGCGAGCGAGATCGTGCGACGCAAGGCCGTGCGTGCCAGCGACGAGATGGTGAAGTTGGCGAATAAGGAGATGAAGTCACTGTTCGACCTGAACCGTCCGGGTTCTCGTCGCCGTTCACCTGGCTCAACTCGCGCCGCCAAAGCCCTCCAGCCGACGATAAAGGGCAGAGAGTTCCCGCTCACCGTCGGCTATCGCGTCGTCGGGGGTGATGACGTCGTGGCCCGAATCATTTTCATGAACTTCGGCACCCGAGCCCACGAGATAAGGCCGTCAGGGAAGTGGCCAAACCGGAAAGCGTTGGGCCCACCACAGCGTTTGGCGTGGCTGCAGGACGGCAAGTGGACCAAGGTGCCGTCCACCTTCCAT
>NZ_JBDNFF010000027.1:0-8802 GCF_041689975.1 Gemmatimonas sp. | reverse complement strand
GTGCGTGTCGCGCGCCATCACAGGCCTCGACGAACGGACAATCGCACCGCAGATTCTCTCTGAGGCCAACGTGCTGATCCGTCGTGAGTTCCGTTTCCACATCGGCACGCAGTGGGACTTTTTCTACAGCCTCGTTATGCCGCTAACCTGGGTTCGGAGCCCGAACCACCCTTGCACTCCTCACCGCCGGCCGAGTGCGAGGCGACCTGTGCGCACCACCGTCCGGTTCGGCTGGGCCAAGCTGCTGAAGCGCGTGTGCGAGATCGACATGGCGCACTGCCCGGACTGCGGGGGCGAGCTGAAACTCATCGCCGCGATCCTAAAGCAGCCGGTGATCGAGAAGATCCTCACGCACCTGGGTCTGCAGGCCGGGGCGCCGCCGCGAACGCCAGCCCGTCGGTCGCAGCTGCAAGCGGCCTGAGACCCTCCAGCCGACACGTTTCAGGCGGCCCCGTGCCCAGGGCCGCGGGGATCGGCTGCGCCAAAGCTGCTCAGAGCCGGGGTTTGGTGGAACTTTGCGAGGGCCAAAATTCAGGTGACAGCTTCAAGAGATGCACTTCGGCGCTGCGATCGGCCTTCAACCTGCGGCAGATAGACCCAAGGACCGGTTCAGTGGGTGATCGAGAGCCTTGCCGGGGGGCCTTTGGGAGCAAAAAGTGCGTTTGAGTTTTCCTATCCTCAGTTCCACTTTTCGGTCAAGTCAAGAGTCGACACGAAGATCTTAAAATCCGGACTGCCCGTTCGCGGGCGCTCGGAACAACGAGGCGACCGGGCTCGATCTCTCGCTCAGGAACGAGTCTTCGCAAGTCCGATGACGCTCGGAAACATGCGACCCACAGCCGGCTTTCGGTGAAACTCCGGGCCTGTCTTTGGCGGACTGCGGGATGTGTGGCGCAAGCCGATACCGCTCGAACCGTTCGTCTGATCTGATTTGCTGGCAGGAGATGGACTTGCGAACGTGATTGCCGCACAGATTTCGCCCGGAGATGAAAAACTTGACACGGAGAAAAAATATTTTGATACTGGAAGCTCTGAAGTGAATAGCCTCCTGACCGAAAGGCCAATCAATCATAAGCGCAACCTTGATCGTCCGTCATCCCGTCACCGATTACGCCACCTGGCGCGCCACGTACGACTCGGCCGCCGTGAGCGCCTTGCACGCGAAGCACGGCGCCACCGACTTGGAGGTGCTGCGGACGCCCGACGATGCCACCGACGTCGTCGTCATTCACCGCTTCGCGACCGCAGCCGCAGCGAACGCATTCGCAAGCGATCCTATACTAAAGGACGCAATGACGAACGGCGGCGTTGCAGGACCGCCACGAATCGAGATTTTCGAGAGTGTCTGACTACCGACGCCCACGCAATGTGCATAAGTCGGGCATTGGCTCGCCTTCGCCCGCTGCGCTGTGCGTCGTGAAGGTCGGTCCCGACTTCGTCGACGAGTTTCCTGATGGCGATCCGGCGGCTGCTGAGGTGTTCGCTACCCTCCTGCGATGCGGACAGACAGTGAGCACAGAAATAGAACGGACGATGCTCGCATCGTTCGGAGCGCCGCAGAACGTGCTCAACAGCCTTGCCGTCATCGAGGGCGCCCCCGACCCACTCACACCAAAAGAGATCAGCGAACGTACCTACCTGTCCTCGGCGACCATGACAGCCACACTCAACGCCCTCGAACACAACGGATGGGTGCGCCGGATTCCGAATCATCGGGACCGCCGCGGCGTTCAGGATAGGAAATTCAATCGGGCTCGGTCGAGTATCCCAAGATAGGAAGATCGCCAGGATAGGAAATTCAATCGGGCTCGGTCGAGTATCCGATTCAGTTGTGAGTATCCGGCGATACATACGGCGCGATCGCCGACCACGCGAGGGCCGGCCGCCGCGCCTCGTTGGCCGTCCGGACGACGTGGCCCGTGGGCATCCGGTCGCCGCGGGGACCGATTGGACGCCCCGGTGGGACGGTCGCGCACGCCGAACCTCCTCGCACGTGGTCCGCGGCATCGGGGTGAGGCTTACTGGGCTTGGTGGGCCTGGTGGGCCGGTGGGCCGTGGCGGGTCGTCGCGTGGCGCCCGGTCCAGGCGGTCCTTGGGTCGAGGGCGGACTCCGCGCGGCGTCATGGGCCGCCGTCGCGGCGCGGGCGCGGAGGTGCGCGAGGATCTGGTCGATCACCGACGCGTGGGGTAATGAAGGCGATGATCCGCATGGGCCCGTGACACGTCGGGCACGCGAGGGGGTCTACCTTGAAGATCTACTGCAGCAGCGCCGCCCACCGGCGGGTCGCCTCGGTGGGCGCGAGGCGAAGCCTCGGCACGATCGCGGGCGGCACCGCTGCGGACTCCGCCGTGCCCCGCATCACGGAACGGGATACCGCGCGGGCGGTTCGCGTACCAGCCATAGTACCGCGTGCTGACGTGGCCTTTGTCGGGGATGTGGACCAGCACCCGGGCCAAGAACTCGAGCGGGTCCACGGTCTCGGCGCCCGCCGTCGGGCCGTCGGACGTGTCGGAGCGATACGTCACCGCCTTCTGGATGACAATTCGTTCAAGCCGAGTCCAAATCGTGGCAGCGCCTTCGTGCTTACGCGACGCCAGCACCCAGTCGCACCCCGGCTTGGACCGGCTAAACGCAGGCGTTATGCCCACCAAAATCTGTCGATGACGCCGACGAGTTCATGGATCGCCGTGGTCGCAACCCGCCACGTGACACATGACACTTGAAAATGGCGATCGTCAGGTTTGAGCACCGAGGCTTGGGGCGGCGGCGGCCGCGTTGGATTTGAGCCGCGACACGCTGTTCGCCATCGTGAACGGACGGGCCGGGATCAGTCCAGAAACGGCCGTGCGCCTATGATCTCGTTTTACACGACAGCGGAGAGCTGACGGCATCAACAAATGCAGTTCGATCTCTGGCTTGCCGAGCAGTCACGGAAGCGGCTGCGCGAACGGAAGCTCGCGGTCGCGTTGGCCATCACTGCGTACGGGGCAGAGAGAAACTTGCTGCAGACGGGCGGCTCCGCTAGCGCAGTGCGCTCGCGATTGATTTGAGCGCGAGCGAATAGCGCGTGCGCGTTCTGGATCGAGGTCTGGCGCCAATCGCCAATCACACGCTCCCGTCAAATCCCGTTCCCGTTTCGCAGGCGGGATGGGATGCCCACGTGCAACACATTACGAATGGCTCGATCGCACTGATCAAAAAGACCGTGAAGGACGTCTCCGCACAGATCGGCAAGGCGATGCCGAGTTTCGCTCTTCCTCGCTTCGTCGTGCCGATAAAACCCACGACGCTGCCGCCGGTGAACGCAGGTAGCGGGGTTCGCCCGCCGTACGTCGCCGACCAACTCGCCTGGATACCCGTGCATCGTTTCGACCCGCCCGGGTCCGAGTTCTGGGATGCGATCGCTCTCGCGCGGATCCTGCTCTCTCTCGTGCGCCGGCGGCGCCATCTACGCCGGAAATGGGTCACGCACGTTGACGGGCGCCGAGGAGTGACCGGTCTTTCTGTGGGTTCACGGGAAATCGCCGTGGCAATACGGCTTTGATTTCGGATGGTGGACGCGCACGCTGGTGCAAGCCTTGATTGCGGAACGATTCGCGGTGGCGCTCTCGCTCGCGTCGATTGGCGCGCTCTTGGCGCGCGTCGGCCTTACGGTGCAAAAGCCCGTGCAGCACGCGTATCAGCGGGATCCGGTTACCATCGCGCGCTGGCAGCGTGAGACGTATCCTGCCCTCGTCAAACGGGCGCGGAAGGAGCGCCCGGACATCGTGTTTTGGGACGAATCCGTCTTCCGCGCCGACGCCGTCCACGGGACGACGTGGAGTGCGCGCGATAGGACGCCCGTGGTGGCACCGCCCAACGCCCAAGCATCAGTGCGGCATCTGCGGTGAGCAACCACGGTGCGTTTTTGTTTCGGACCTGCAAGGGTGGCTTGAATGGCCTGCTCTTCGTGACGCTACTTCAGCAATTGCTGCGTGGCCGCAAGCGGCCGCTGCATCTTGTGCTGGATAGTCTCCCCGCACACAAGACGAAGATCGTGACGGACCATGTCGCCACAACCAACGGTCGCCTGACGCTGCATTTTCTTCCCGGCGACGCGCCCGTCCTGAACCCCGATGACCTAATCTGGAGTCATGCCAAACGGACGGGGACCGCGCGGCGTCCACTCTAACCAAGCGAACAACTCAAAGCGCGCGTGCATGAACAGCTGGCCGCGAGGCAGAAAGACAAACCCTTGCCGCGGTTAAGGCCGCACCACGCGCACCACGTCGGCACCAATCGTCCGCGAAACCAGTGTGACGCTCGCATTCTGATAGCTCACGGTCTGGCCCACCAGCAACGTCCGCGACAACTTCACGCGATCTGCATCGTCGAGCGGCAACACGCGCATGGTGCCACGACCGCTCGCCACGTCGGTATTCACGAAATAGACGAGCGGTCCGGGCTGTGGAAGGCTGCTGTCGAAGCCGAGTGCGCGACGGCTCTCCACCACCACGGCAAGGGACGCGCTCACCGGAATAACGGCGGCCTTGAGCCCCCCGGCGCTCTCGACCGGCGTGATCGACACGAGCGACGCTCCCGTTGGTGCGCACGCCATCTGATCGTCGCGCAGCCACCCGAGTTGCCACCGTTCGAAGGCGGTCCATTCGCTACCCCGTGCGCTGATGAGGCCCATGCTGCTCCACTCGCCGACGTGCAAATGCAACGCGCCCGCAACCGGTGGCGCAAAGTCGTACAGGTCCGGCAACGACATCAAATGACCCACTTCGTGACTCAGCCAGCGCGAGCCCCAGCCCAAAAGGTCGCGTCCCGAGTTCGTCGCGTTGTCGATCGTCGTGGCCCGTCCCGCCACGGTAATTCCCCCGCCAGTGAGCGGCACGAGTGCCGGTCCGAACGTGATGCCGCCCGCATCCGGATTCGTCATCACGATGAGCACATCGGTTTGCGACATGTTGGTGGTCGAGGTCGCGAGGTTGGCCGCCTCCTGAATCAGCGCTCGATGCGCCTGAAAGGTCACGTTGTTCGGCCAGCCGTAGTCGGTGGATGGCTTCGACATCCGGAACCAGCGGAGATTCGGTTCCAGCTGAAATGTCATCGCGCCGTACGACAGCGCGCCGTAGTACGCCGGAGCACCGGGCTGGATGACGTCGAGGACGTTCTGTGCCGTGCGGGAGGCGGGTGCATCAGGGAAATCCACAAAGAGCACCGTGCCACGGACGACACCCGTGGTCCGTAGGCGCGCCGTCGATCGGGGGAATCCGAACCCGACGCTGCTCGTGCGATTGGGGAGCTTGCACGCGGCGATCGGTGGTGCAGCGGTCACGGTGAGCGAGGCGTCACCCCGAAATCCGCGTGCCGTCGCCGAAATGGTGGCCGTCCCCGCGCCAGCACTCACGATGAGACCGTTGGCGTCGACGGTGGCCACCGCAGGGTTTGATGACATCCAGACGACTGGCTCGCCAGGCAACACTGCGCCGGCCTCGGTGCGTGCGGTGGCGGCGACTTGTGCCGCGAGGCCAAGTGGCACGCTGACCGTGGCCTGGTCGATCGTCACGGTAAACGTCGGGGCTGGGGTCACCGTGATTGCTGCATCACCACTCCGCCCAGCCACAGTGGCCGTGATCGTTGCGCTACCCGCCGCCACCGCGGAAACCAGCCCGCTACTCGAAACGGGAGCGCGCGTGGGGTCGCTGCTGCTCCAGTTGACCGCCTGCCCTGTGAGCGTCGACCCCCTACTCCCGGTCACCGTTGCCGTGATGAGCGTGGTCGCGCCCGTACCAACTTGAAGCGTAGCCGTTGGTGGCGACACCGAAACACTGGCGACGGTTTCTGCGGGCGGTAGAGCGGGGGGGCCGGCGGTATCGGCGGAGCCCCCGCCGCACCCCATGATTGCCACCGCAATGCAGGCCACGAATCCTGCCTGTAACGGACGCAGTGCGAACAGGAAACGAAGCATCATCTTCGACTCACAGGATAGGGAATCAATCGGGCTCGGTCGAGTATCCAGTGAACGTACGGCGCGATCACGGACCCCGCGAGGGCCGGCCGGCGCGCGGCGGCCTGATCTCCGCCCGCCGCCGCGCCTCGGTGGCCGCCTGGACGGCGGTTTCCGTCGGCGTCCGGTTGCCCGAGGACGGATCGGACGCCCCGGTGGGACGGACGCGCACGCCGAACGCCCCCCCCGCGCGTCTCGGGGCGTCGGGGTGAGCGTCAGCGGGCGTGGTGGGCCGCGGCGGGTCGTCGCGTGAGGCCCGGTCCAGACGGTCCTCGGGTCGAGGGCGGACTCCGCGCGGCGGCGTGGGCCGCCGTCGCGGCGCGGGTGCGGAGGTGCGCGAGGATCTGGTCGATCACCGACGCGTGGGGTAATGAACGCGATGATCCGCATGGGCCCGCGACATGTCGGGTAGGCCAGCGGGTCGACCTCGAAGATCTGCTGCAGGAACGCCGCCGTAGGGCCTTCGCCCATCGGCGGCTGGCCTCGGTGGGCGCCAGTCGTGGCGCGGGGACGATGGCGGGCGGCACGGCGGCCGCCGCGGTCGCCGCCGTGCCCCGCATTCCGCGGGGGCGGTTGGCATAACAGCCGTAGCACCGTGTCGTGACGTGCCCTTTGTCGGGGATCCCGGGTTAAGCACTCGCGCGGGTCCACGGTCTCGGTGCCCGCCGTCGGGCCGTCGGACTTGTCGGAACGATAGGTCACGGCTTTGGCGGCTCGGTCGTTCGTGAGCCGCTCCAGCGCGGCGGGATTCCGGGCGCAGTACCGGGCGAGTCGAGAGCGAAGGCGCGAGCATTCCCCGACACCCAGACGGCCGAGTGCACGTGGAAGCCCGAGTGCGGCCACGTCAGCATGCCCGCGGCTTGGTCCTCGTCGACGAGCGCGAGGCGCACGAAGAGCCGGAGCACGGCGCGGCGGAACGCCTCCGTCAGCCGCGCCGTGTCGTGCACCGGCCACGCGACTAAGGTCTCGTCGGTCCGGAAGCGGCCGTCGGTGACGAAGAGGTGCAGGTGCGGATGCCAGTTGGCGCGCGAGCCGTGCGTCTACAGACAGGCCACGATGCCGACCGCGAGCTCGCGTTCACCCGTGCGCGGGCGAATGGCGGCCGTGACGGTGCGGGCGGCCACCCGCGCGATCTCGCCGAACAGGCGGCGCCGATACAGACAGTACGCGCGCAGTCGCTTGGGGATGGTGAGCACGACCTGTCGGTGCGGCACGGGCGCGAGGAGGGTGGTGTCCAACCACTGCGTCCAGATCGCGAGGCGTTTGGGCAGGGCAGCACCGGCAGAAGTAGCGACACTTGCACGAGAACGCGAGCAGGTACTCGTGCGTGCAGGCATCGCCGCGGAGGCGGGCGAACCCGTGCTCGAGGACGCCACACGCCAGGAACTTGTCGGCGACCCGCGCGACGACGGGGCGCCAAGGGCCGTACTCCTGAGCGAATCGTTCGTCGTAGACCGTCTGCAGGCGGTGCAGATGGTCCGACACCAACCGAAAGAGCGGCGATGCTTGGGGCCGTCGGGGCTTGTAGACTCCACGCGCCTCCGGTGCCGCGTCGGGCATGCGCGCTCCGAGACCGGGGAGCGCCGAGCATGCGCTCGACTCGGGCCTGGCCCGTCACCGTTTCGTTGCGCGACGGGCTGTTTCGACGCAACATCCGCGAGGCGCGGGCCTAACGATGCTTACTGCAGACGGGCGTCTTCGGAAGCGCGCTCCGCGCGCATCGTGTTGGAGCGCCCGCCGCAGAAGCTGGCGTTGAGGCTGTAGAATAAGGCGCTTTCGCTGTCGCAGGACGTCGTCTATGATTCTCGTAATCGCATTGATGCGCTGAACCCGGGAAAAGCGCGCGTGTATTGACAGTTCCGCGTGGATTTACGCGTATTGCTGCGCGTTCCGCGGTGCTCCCTACGCCGCGTAGCCCGCGTGGGCCAGCTTCTCGATGTTGTGTACGAAACAATACCGCGTCCATTGCCCGTTCACCTTCGCGCGGCCGCGCAGCGTAAAGCGATCACGCCGCTTGTGCGCGCGCAGATTGCCGAGCATCGGCTCCACCGTGGCGAACCGTCGCCCATACGCCTCGCGTTCCTCCGGTGCGTCGATGCGCGCCTGCATGCGCGCCGTCAGCGTGAGCTCGGCGGTGTCGACGCGTCCGTGAAAGATCGCGATGTTGCGCATCGGCGTGGTGTCGGGCGTCCGCAGGCATTGCACGCGCAGCGGGCACGGCCCGCAGTCACGCTTCGCGCCGCGAAAGTGTGCACCGAAGTGGTTGTTTGTCTTCCGGTTGCCACCGCTGCGGTACAGCGACTTCCCCGCGGGACACACGCCGGTACGGGCCTCTGCGCCATACGTGAAATCGGCGGTGGTGAACACGGTCGGTGTCGACGTCGTGGGCGTCGCGGTCTGGTCGTGGAGCTGATGCGCCCCCTGCCGATGGCGCGACTGCGTCGCGAAGCACTCGTCGCGCTTCCGCCTGTCGCGATCGGCGATGAGCGCCTCGACCGACATCGTGTCGAGCGCGCGGAGATTCGCTTCGTTATGATAGCCCGCATCGGCGGTGATCATCGTGGTGGCGCCGCGCAGCGGCTGCGCCGCATCGACGGCCGCCACCCCCGTGTACCCTTGGATGACGCCCTTGCTCGTCGCCATCTTCGCGCTGTCGTTATCCGTGCGGTTGCTCTTCCGCACGGCGCCCGTCGCGCCCCGTCGATCCTCCGGATGCGTGGCGAGCCATTCGCACAATTGCTCGGCGTCGCGCATGAGCCGCTCGTGGCGCTGTGGCGTCTTCGCGGCGAGCGTGGGCTCCACGTCG
>NZ_JBDNFF010000026.1:0-19056 GCF_041689975.1 Gemmatimonas sp. | reverse complement strand
CGTTCGATGACGGCGGTGAATCCTCCCAAGTCGCTTGGCGTGATTGTGCGTTCCACCTTCACGCTGGTCGATGAACAGGAAATCGTGATGCCGCGACCGCATGCGCTGGCCAGTAGCATAGATGGTCGCTTCGTACATACGGCGTCGCTGGCCGAGAACCGTATTGCGTCGGTGGAGACCGCCACGGGCCGCGTGACGCTGTCGGTGATTGCCGGCATCCCGCGTTCGCTGGTCACGTTCGCGCTGAGCCCTGATGGGCAGACCATGGTATCGGCGGGCGAGTTGTCGAATTCGCTGCTCGTGTTCGATCTCCGGCGGCCACCACCGCTGCAGCCGGTGCGCGAGATCGCGCTCGAGGGCAAGCCGTGGGAGCCGCGCTTCACGCCGGACGGCAAGCACGTACTCGTTACGCTGCTCACGAAGAATGCGATCGCCGACGTGGATCTCGCGCTGGGTACGGTGGTGCGCACGCTCTCCGGACGTCTGGCGCAGCCGTACAGCATGCTGCTGCGGCGCGATGGACGTTATGCGTTCGTGGTCAGTCAGAATACCGGTGCGACGGCGCCCGGACAGAGCGGACATGAAATGCACGCGATGGGCGCGCAGGAGTACATGTCGGACGGGTGGCTCACGATCTTCGATCTGCGCTCGGGCCAGGTGCACAGTACGCTGATGCTCGGGGCTGGACCAACGGGCATGGGCGCGGCGGGCGCGCGATGAGCACACGTGGCACGTTACCCGTCGTGGCGGTGGGCGCACTGCTGCTTGCCGTCGCGTGCGTGACGAACGGACTGCAGGCGCAATCCACGTTCGTGCGGCGTGTCGCGCCGTTCCCGGTGATCGATCGGGATGGTGCGGCGCTCCCGGAAGCGTTTCTCGGAGGATTCGACGTGCCGCGCCCGCAGATGGTGGACATCGACGGCGACGGCGACCTCGACTTGTTCGTGCAGGAGCGGTCGTCGTCGCTGATGCATTTCGAGAATGTGAACGGCCGCTTCGTGTGGCGCTCAGACCGATTTCTCGATCTGTCCGTGGGTGAGTGGTATCGCTTCGTCGATCTCGATGCCGATGGACGGATCGATCTGCTCAGCGAGTCGCCCACGAGTTACGTCCGCGCGTGGCGCAACGTCGGCACGAAGAGTGCGCCGGCGTTTCGCGTTGCCGTGGACTCGCTGCGTGATGGCGATAATGCGCCGATTGCAGCCGACCGGCAGAATATCCTCAACCTCGTCGATATCGACTGTAACGGCCGCCTCGATCTATTCATTGGCCGGGTGGCCGGCACGGTCGATCGTTTCGAGGCGGTGCCGGGCACGGAGCAAAATGGCGTGCCCCGTTTCGCCCTGCACACCGAGCGATTCGAAGGCATCGAAGTCCTCGGCCCGGTGCCCGGTCAGCCCGTACAGGGGCGCGGATCGCGACATGGCGCGAACACGATTGCCTTCGGCGATATCGACGGCGACGGAGATGTCGACCTGTTCTGGGGCGACTACTTCGAGCAGGGCGTGCTGTTGTTCGAGAATCGCTCGAGTGGCTGCACCACGCCGGCGATGCGGGGGAATGAACCGAAGCGGTTTCCGCTGCGCGCGCCGATCCTGACGAGCGGCTACAACGCACCCACGCTGGGTGATCTCGATGGCAATGGATTTGCTGATCTTCTGGTCGGGGTGATCGGTGGTGCGTACACCCCGCGTACCACCAGCATCGAGAATCTGCTGCTTGTTTCGCAGGGCGCCGCCGGTGAGTTTACGCCCGCTACGCGACGCCTGATCCGTACGATCGACGTGGGCAGCGATGCCATGCCCACGTTCGCCGATCTCGATGGTGACGGGGATATGGATCTGCTCGTGGGCAATCGGATCGACACCGTGAGTGATACGGCAGGGACGGTCGCCTGGTTCGAGAATACGGGCAGCGCTCGCGCGCCGGCCTTCGTGCATCGCGGGATGTTGCCGATGCAGCGTGAGTTCCATTACGCGCCGACAGTGGCGGACCTCGATGGGGATGGTCTTCCCGATCTGCTGCTGGGTACCTGGCGTGACAAGGTGCAGTTCTGGCGCAACACCGGTTCGCGTGCGGCGCCGGCTTTCACGCTGGCGGACAGCGCCCTGATCGTGCTCACGCGCGGCAGCAACAGCGCCCCGGCGTTCTCCGACGTCGATGGTGATGGCGATCTCGACTTGTTCGTCGGCGAGGCGTCCGGTCAGCTCAACTTTTATCGCAATGTCGGCTCAGGTGCGGTGCCCCGTTTCGAACTGGTGAGCGATGTCTTTCAGAACATCGATGTCGGGCGTCGCAGTACGCCGACTTTTGCCGATATCACGGGCGACGGTAAGCCGGATCTGCTGCTGGGCAGCGAGGACGGTGGGGTGCAGCTCTGGCGCAATGTGTCGGACAGCACGGGCGTTCGCTTCGAGCGGGATTCATCATTCACGCTGGCGAGTGGGCCGTACTCCAGCGTGGCGGTGGCCGACCTCGACGGCGATGGTGATCTCGATATCGTGGTCGGCACGACGTCTGGTGGCCTGTTGTACTTCGAGCAGGTGCGGCGGTAGCCGCGATGTGGGACCGCTACCGGTAGTTGTGCCCCTTCACATACTGCTCGCCACCGCCCAGCTCCAGCGCCTTGAACTGTTTGGCGCGCACGTTCACGACATGTTGCTCCACCTGCAGCGTGCCGCGAACGAGCAGCATTGGTGAGGTGGAAATGAGCTGTGCATGTTCTTCGAACCGATCGGGGGTGATCACGATGTTGATCATCCCCGTTTCGTCTTCGAGGGTGAGAAACACGAACCCCTTGGCCGTGCCCGGGCGCTGACGGCAGATCACGAGTCCGGCCACGGCCACGCGCTGCCCGTCCTTGCCCAGATCGTGCGCTTCACGGGCCGACAGCACCCCGTTGGGGGCGAGAATGGGGCGCACATGCTTCATGGGATGCCCGGCCAACGACAGCCCGGTCATGCGATAGTCGGCTTCGGTGAGTTCGATGGGAGTGTAGGCCGGCAGCTGTGCAGGCACGGGCTGCGCGTGAAACGGCGCCAGCGGCAGCTCGGGGCCACGGGTGGCGGCCATCACTTCCCACAGCGCCACGCGCCGTCGCCGTTCGGCCGGCTCGTGCGCGAACATGCTGTCGAACGCACCGGCTTCGGCGAGTCGCCGCCATGACGTTTTATCGAGCGACACGCGACGCACGGCATCTTCGATACTGGTGAACGGTCCATGCAGCAGCGCCGCTTCGAGCGCGCGACGGGCCTTGGCACCGAGCCCGCGCACGAGTCGTACACCGAGTCGCACGGCCACGACATCACGCATGGTCTGCGCGCCGATATTGCTCCCCCAGCGCACCACGCCGTCGTTGGGCACGAGTACGCGTCCGTCAGCCATCTCCAAGGCATGATCCCACGTACTACGGGTGAGATCGACGGGATGCACCTCGACCCCATGTCGCTTGGCGTCTTCAATGAGCGTGCTCGGCGCGTAAAAGCCCATCGGCTGCGCGTTGAGAATGGCGGCGGTGTACTCCGGCGTATAGTAGTGCCGGAGCCAGGCCGTGGCGTACACGATCAGCGCGAAACTGGCCGCATGACTTTCGGGGAAACCATAGTCGGCAAAGGCGTTGATCTGGTGGTAAATGCGACGGCCTGTTTCTTCGGGAATGCCGTTCTTCGCCATCCCTGTGATCAGCTCTTCGCAGATCTGCGCCATGCGTTCGCGTGAGCGCTTGTGTCCCATGGCGCGGCGCAGTTGATCGGCCTGCGCCGGCGTGAACCCGGCGGCGGTGATCGCCACCTGCATGCCCTGCTCCTGAAAAAGCGGAATCCCGAGCGTGCGCTTGAGTACTTTCTCGAGCATCGGATGCGGATAGGTGACCGGCTCGAGCCCGGCGCGCCGTCGCAGATACGGATGCACCATCTCGCCCTGAATCGGCCCCGGTCGAATGAGCGCCACTTCGACCACGAGATCATAAAAGCAGCGCGGCTTGAGTCGCGGCAGCGTATTCATCTGCGCGCGACTCTCGATCTGAAAGAGTCCGACGGTATCGGCGCGACACATCACGTCGTACACGGCCTGATCGCTCATGTCGAGTTGACCGAGATCGATCGTGGTGCCGCGCGTGTGCCGGATATACAGCAGGCAATCCTGCACCACGGTGAGCATGCCGAGCCCCAGGAGGTCGATTTTCACCAGACCCACGGGGTCGAGATCGTCCTTCTCCCACTGGATCACGGTGCGCCCCGGCATGGAGGCGGGCTCGATGGGCACAATGGAGCCGAGCGGTTCTTCAGTGAGGATGAATCCGCCCACGTGAATGGACCGATGACGCGGCAGCTGGTGCAGGCCCTCGACGACATCGGCCAAGCGGCGCACGCGTTCGTCGTCGGGATCGAGACCGGCGCGGGCGAGCAGCTCACGACCGCTCGCGGTGTCGCGCGTGGCGGTGGTGCGCGCATCGGCGGTGGCCGCATCGGCCGCGATTTTCCGCTCGGCCTGCATGTCGATGACCTGCGCCCACGTGCCGTCGCGCTCGGTGGGGCCTTTGGGTGCGCGCTGTGTCTTAGCCGTTTGTGTGGACGCGACTTTGCGCGACGCTTCGCGCACCACACGTGCCTTGGTGGTGGCTTCGGTACCACCGATCATCTGCTGACTCAGTCGATCGGCATCGGTGGCGGATTCCACGGCCGGTGTGGTGGCCGGTGTGGTAGCCGCGGGCTCGCGGTCGACCCGCAGTGCCTCGGCGGTGCTTCGCGCGCTGAACCGATCACTGAGCGACGCCAGCATGTCGCCCTGTTGTACCGAGAAGCCGAGTACGCGGGCGGCATCGCGCACGGCACTGCGTCCGCGCCAGGTGATCTGTTCGCACACCATGGCGGCGTGTTCACGTCCGTAGCGGTTGTACACATACTGCAGCACCCGCTCACGATCGCGGTGTGCAAAGTCGATGTCGATGTCGGGTGGCTCTGTGCGTCCTTCACTCAGGAACCGCTCGAACAGCAGTTCCATGCGAATGGGGTCGACGGCCGTGATGCCGAGGCAGTAGCAAACGGCGGAGTTGGCGGCGGAGCCACGACCCTGACAGAGAATCCCCTCGCGTCGCGCGAAGCGGACGATGTCCCACACCGTGAGAAAGAAACCAGCGAGTTCGAGCTTGCCGATCATGGCCAGTTCGTGGGCCAGTTGTGCGTCGTGCTTGGGAGTGCGCGACGTGTTCCAGCGTTCGTAGGCGCCTTGTTCCACGAGGCGCGTGAGATACTCCTGCGCACTGATGCCGGGCGGCAGCGGAAATGCCGGCATGGATGGCTTGAGCTGTTCGAGGCGGAAGGTGCAGCGTTCGGCGATGTCGAGTGTGGCTTTCACGCCGGCTTCCGCGCCGCGCCACCGCTGATAAATGAGCGATGGCTTCTTGAGCGCCCATTCGGCGTTGGGGCGCAGGCGCGTGCCCATGGTGTCGAGCGTGCGTTCGTGACGCAGCGTGCTGAGCACATCGTGCACGATGCGCTGTTCGGGAGTGGCGTAATGCACGTTGTTGGTGACTACCCACGGCACACCAAGCTTGGCGGCGAGTGGACGCAGCTGTTTTACGAGCGCGCGCTCTTCGGGGAGTCGATGATCCCAGCATTCCACGGCGAGATGCTCGCCGAACACCTCGCGCAACTCACAGGCGGCGGTGTAGGCGTCGTCGGCACGCCCGTCCGCCAGCAGTTGCGGCACCCAGCCGCGCGGACACCCGGTGAGCGCCATGACGCCGTCCACGTGGCGCGTGACGAGGGCCCACGGCACACTGGGCGTGCCGCGTTCGCTGTCCATCCGGGCCCGCGTGACGAGCGAGGCGATGTTGCGATAGCCGTCGCGCGTTTCGGCGAGAAGCACCATGTGGGTGCGTCGCTCGGCGCCGGGGTTGCCGATGTCGGGCATGCGCACCGTGAGCTCGACGCCCAAAATGCCACCGATGCCGAGGGTCTTGCAGGCCGTCCCGAACCGGACCACGCCCCCCATTTCATCGTGGTCGGTGATGGCGAGGGCGGGGTATCCCAGCTCGGCGGCGCGCTCGGCCAGTGACTCGGGGAGCGAGGCCCCGTCGAGGAGGGAGAGTGCGGAGTGGCAGTGGAGTTCGGCGTACTGGTTCGGCATGGAATACCGAATATACACCGAAGGCCGTGGGGCTGGCGAGGGTGGGGTGACGGGCACTTCCGCTGTGGTACGGTCGTTGGGTTGACGAAATGCCACAACCCAGCCGCCCCACCCAGCGTCCCGAGCACACCGTGAACAACGTGCTCGAGAATGCCGATACGATGTCCAACGAGGAGTTGGACAAACTGCCGTACGGCATGATTCAGCTGGACGCGACCGGGCGGATCCTGAACTATAACGCGGTGGAATCGAAGCTGGCGTCGTTGCGCAAGGAAGACGCGATCGGGAAGCAGTTCTTCACGGAGATCGCGCCGTGCACGAAGGTGCAGGAGTTTTACGGGCGCTTCAAGGAAGGGGTGATCCGTGAATCACTGGACACGAGTTTTCGATTTCATTTTGCGTTCAAGCAGAACCCGCGTGATGTGACCGTGCGCTTGTTGTATTCGCGTCGTACGCGCACGGTGTGGGTGCTGATATCGGATCATGAGGGGAAGCCGTTGTAGGGGTGAGGGCGACGCCGCAGCAGCCACTTCTCGCCCTCCACCGCAAAGAGCACCACCGACGACACCGCCACGCAGACGGCGAGCTCGCGCCACGAGAGCGGCATCGTGTGGAAGATGCGATTCATGACCGGCACGTAGAGCGTGGCCAGCTGCAGGCCGATTGCCGTCACGACGGCGAAGAAGAGTGCCGGATTGCCGCGCACGCCGAGGGTAAAGATCGAGATGCGCTCGGAACGAATCGCAATCAGGTGGGCGAGCTGGGGAAGCGTGAGCACGGTGAACGTCATCGTCTGCCAGTGGCTGTCGGCATCGCGAATCGAGCGTGCCTGCGTGGTGAGTGTCAACGCGGCTATGAGCAATCCGACCCGCAAGGCGTGTTGCCACAGCCCACCCGCCAGCAGACTTTCCGGTGGTGCGCGCGGCGGTCGTTGCATACTATCGGGCTCGGCGGGCTCGGCGGGCTCGGCGGGCTCGGCGGCGAGCGTGATGCCGGGCAGTCCGTCGGTGACGAGGTTCCTCCAGAGGATGTGGATCGGCAGCAACGGCATCGGCAGTCCCAGAAACGGCGCGAGAAACAACGGCCAGATTTCTCCGGAGTTCGTGGACAGCACGAAGCGCACAAAGCGCCGAATGTTGTCGTAAATGCGCCGACCTTCGTGAACCGCCTTCACGATGGTCGCGAAGTTGTCGTCGAGGAGCCCCATGTGCGCCGGCGCATCGTTCACACCATCGCCGGTCATCGCGACGTATTCACCACGCGACTGCAGCGCTTTCACGATTCGCAGCTTGTCCGCCGGCGCCACGCGGGCGAACACGTACACGTCGGTCACGCGGTGCGCGAGCTCGGCATCCGAGCGTGCGGGAATGTCGTGACCGGTGAGCACGGTGTCGTTGATGCTGGCAATTCCCAACCGAACCGCGATCGCGAGGGCGGTGGCGGGATGATCGCCGGTGATCATCACCACATGAATGCCAGCCGCTTGGCACGTCTCGACCGCGGCTTTCGCCTCGGCGCGCGGCGGATCAATGAGTCCAACGAGTGCGAGCAGTGTGAGTTTCTGCTCGGCCTCTTCGGCCGACTCCG
The DNA here is from genome assembly GCF_041689975.1 of Gemmatimonas sp. Taxonomy (GTDB): domain Bacteria; phylum Gemmatimonadota; class Gemmatimonadetes; order Gemmatimonadales; family Gemmatimonadaceae; genus Gemmatimonas. Next base: position 11,340 of record NZ_JBDNFF010000026.1, on the reverse strand, counting down.
GCGGAGCTGAAAGTGTGCGCGTGGCTACGGCCAGCACGCGCAGGCCAGCGGCCGCCACGGCTGCGGCTTCTCGCAGCACGCGGGCGCCGTCGATGGGTATCACGGCGCCGGCGCTTAGCATGGCGTGACAGGCTGGTACGACGCGCTCCGGCGCCCCCTTGGTACACACCATGATCTGGTCAGCGCTCGCGCTGCCGCGATGAATGGTGGTCATGCGGGCGCGCGCTGACGTGAACGGTACCTCGCCGACTCGGGGCCACAGCGCATCGAGTAACGCCTTGTCGACACCGACATCGGCGCCGGCACGTACCAACGCGGTTTCCGTCGGGTCTCCAACCAGCACGCCCTCGACGCCGAGGGTGACATCGGTGCACAGCGTCATCACATCGGCGAGGGCGAGCAGCGCACGGGATGGCGGAAGCGACATGCTCGATGTGGACCCGTCGCCGAGCCGGACCTCATCCACATGCATGCGGTTCTCGGTGAGCGTGCCGGTCTTGTCGGTGCAGATGTAGGTCACGGAGCCGAGCGTCTCCACGGCGGGCAAGCCTTCGACAGCTTCAGCATTGGCTCGAACGACCTGACCCAGCTCATCCTCGGCGTGGACCGCGACAGCGAGATCGTCGCGCCCATCTTCGACGAGCGAAACGCGGCGATGAAAAAGATGATCGCTCGAGTCATCGCCACCTGCCGCGCCAAAGGGCGCAAGATCGGCATCTGCGGCCTGGCCCCGAGCGACTATCCCGAGTTCGCGCAGTTCCTCGTTCAACAAGGCATCGACAGCATCTCGCTGACTCCCGACACCGCGCTGAAGACCACACTGGTGATTCTGGAAACGGAGAGTGCGTTTGCGGGAGGGCGAATAGCCTAGGGAAATGATTCGCGTCTCCTTTATACTTGCATCAACTGCAAACGGCCGATGTCGTGCTTCTGCTTGAGGTTGATGTGCAGGCCGACCCACCGGGCGCGGCGGTGAAACGCCGTCAGGCACTGTTCGGCCGGTGAGCGCGGCCTCTTCGATGCTCAGCTGCGTGGGATCGAGCAGGCGTAGATTGGTCGGCACTATGTTGCCGGCAATGAGCAGTACGATATCGCCGGGTGCGATTCTCCTGTACGAATCCCAGTACCGCCTTGAGGATCACAATCGCGATGATGGCAATCATGTCTTCCGGCTCACCAACGAGGCCGGCGATAAGCGCGGCCACCATCAACACCACCACCATGGTGTCGCCAAACTGTGCGAGCAGCGTGCGCGCCCGCACGACATCGGCGGCGAGAGTATTCGCCGCCGAGCTGGTCAAGGTGCTGATCGTCTGCTCTATCGACGCGGTGTGCCACGTCTTCGAAGACGAAATCGGTGGTCTTTCGATCAGCACATGACCATCGGGCGATCGACGTCAGGCTTCCGCAAGCCGGGCGCACCGTTGCCCGGTGACCAACGCCGCGTCGTGCTTCTTCCGCTGAGCTACCGCGGGGGTTCGGTGCCAGCGTCATCCGCGGTCACAGGAAACAGCATCACAGGCTTGTCCGCGATGCGGAGCACCTTGTCCGCTACGCTGCCGAGCGCGAGGCGACCGATGGCTCCGCGCCAGTGCGTGGCGATGGCGACGAGGTCGATATCGGGTTCCTGCACTCCGTCCGCGATGGCATGCGCCACCACGGTGTCAGTCATGATGCGGTATGTCGCGCTGACACCAGAGGCCTCCAGTTGTGCTTTGATCTCGTCGAGATAGGCGGTCGCGCGCTGGCGATGCTCGGCAAGGTCACCCTCGTGTTCGCTCGTCGGCGTGAGGGCTCGCAGCAGCTGGCTCTGCGGAGAAATGACGCGGAGGAGTCGATAGGACACGGTTGTCGGGACGAGCGCCTGCAGCGGCTCGAGAATACGCTCTGCGGCGCTCGAGCCGTCAAGCGTCACGAGCAGGCGGCGCAGCGTCCATTCCGCACGCGCTTCGGGAGTGCGGCTTTCGTACGCGGCGTCGGGGCGCACTGTGACGATCGGGATCGTGGCGTGCCGCACGAGCGCATCGGTCACTGAGCCCATACACTGACGGGACGGTCCGCCGAGTCCGTGGGTGGCGACGACGAGCAGGGACGCCCCGCGCTCGTTGGCGTATTCCAGTAGTCGTTCCGCCGGGACGCCGGCAGCACGGTTGTGGTGACCACGGGCGCGTCGGCGCGCTGTATGATTCCGTCGCGGACCGCGTCGAGGGAACGGACCGCCGCTGCATGGCGTGCTGCGATCAGCTCACGCTCGAGTACATGTTCGTGTGCGCTGGACCCGGAAATATTGTGCCGGCCGGGCATCGGCTCGTGCACGGTCACCAACTCAATTTGCGCACCGAGTTGCTTTGCGAGGCCAAGCGCGACGGGAATGGTCGCTTCGGCGAACGACGAACCATCAAGTGCGACCAGAATTGTCTCTATCGTATTCTCGCTAAGTGGTATCCGATCGCGCAGTAATCAGGCCGCGACTTCCTTGCCAGCGACACCCTTCCGGTAGGTGACGTAGACGTACACCGGAATGCCGACGTCTCCGAGATGCTGTTGGATCAGCGGCCGCACCTCATCCCAGTCGAGACCGCCAGCCCCGGTGACGAGTCGTGGTAGTGCGACACTCTTGATGTCGCCCGTGTCGAGCTCGTGTCGCAGCCGCTTCAACACGTGATTGACGTTGGGCGTCGACGCACGCCCCGAGGCGGACGATGCATGGTCACCTTCCTGCGTCATCAGAATGTAGATCGTGTGGCCATCGGCGCTGCGATAGGTCCAGAGTTCGCCCGGCCTCGGGTGGGCCTGCTTCGCGTAGTGACGGAAATCTTTTGCCATGCCCGGCACAGCTCGCGCAATGCGAATGCGAGACCGGTGTCGAAGTGGTCATTGGGCGAGACACCATGCGCAATGGCCTGCGCCTTGGTGAGCAGAATATCGTCTTCCAGTTCGTAAATCACGAGAACTCCTCAGCGTGGTCATTCCTGTCTTGTGGTGCCTGACAGGCAATGTCCGTACACGCGGCGTGGAAGGGAGTCGGTGAAATCCTGACAGGGGGGAGCGAAGCCCCGACGGGGTGGGGAAAAGCAACTCCTTAGGAAGCAGGGAGGAGGGTATAAGGGAAGAGGGCGCAGGAACCGCGTGTGGTTCACCTGCCTCCTGCCTCCTGAAACCCTCCCCCCTGCTCCCTAGGGAGTTGCCGTTCTAGCAGCCCCCGCGTTGGCCCCCACTCACTGCCCCAGCACGTTCACGCACCCCCTGGGCGGTGCAGCGAGGCGCTGGTTGCATTCGTCCACCGGGATCGGCACCAGCGGGAAGACGCGGTGTGTGGGCAGCTGCTTCCTGAGCTCGCCGAGACGGCCGTAACGGCGCGCGTCGACCCAGCGATGGCCGTACTCGAAGAACAACGAGTAACGGCGCTCATAGAGCATCTCCGTTACGAGATCACCGGCAAAGTCGGACGCCAGCGCCGGCAGTCCACCGGAGTTGGTGCGTACGAAGTTGAGATCGGCGATCGCCGCTGCGCGGTTGCCGAGTCCGATGTGGGCTTCGGCGCGAAGCAGGATGAGCTCTTCGTTCCGGATGATCGCGAGCGGCGTGACGTTGGTGGGATACACCGTGGGTCGCACGTTCGAGCTGATGCCCTGCGTGGCCAGATTGACCGTGCCGACCACGGCCTTGGCTGTGGCGCGTAAATCGCGCGAGCCATCGGTGCGCAGGCGAGCTTCGGTCAGAAACTCCGGCACGGCCACGATGGCGCGTGGCGCTGGATCGAACAGCGGGTTGACCGCGTCGCCCGATGCTATGCTGTACACGTGATACACGCCGGTGGTGAAGCCGGCCGTGGTGCCGGCGGCGGTGCTGATGAACGATTCGTTCAGCGCCGTAATGGCGTCGGCCCAGCGACCGCGATACACCTCGAGGCGAGCCTTGAGGCCACGGTTGACGCGCAAGAAGGTGGCCGGTGTGTTGAAGCCAGTGAAGCCGGTCGTCAGCGCGAACGGAAATGCGGTACCTGCTGCGGCGAGGTCTGTCCTCGCTTCGTCGAACAACGCCGCCGTTTTCGTGTACGCTTCCTCGCGCGTGATGAAGGCGCCCTGCACGGTGGGATCCTTCGCCACGTCGAACACGAGACCGAAGGTGTCGCGGACGCGCAGCTGGTTCATGTACTCGAGCGCCATGAATGTTTTCACGAAGCCCTTCACGCCGCTCTTCTGCGCAGCGGTGTAGTCCGGCACGGCGTCGACGACATCGAGAATCGTGTACGCGGTGCGGAGATTCCGGTACGAGTTCGACCAACCGGCGTCGGTACCGAATCCACCCGGCTCCAACGGTCCAATCAGCAGCGCGAGCACATTGCGCGGCTCGGCGCCGTCGAGATTCATGATCTCGCGGCCGAACACGCCGAGTGTGCTGGCCCACGTTCCAGCGCCGGCGCGTGCCCCGGCGAGCACGCCGGCCACGGTGGTATTCACTGTCGCAGCGTTCGGCGAGCCTTCCAGCTGTGATGTGTTGGGGCTGTTGAAATTCGCGATGTCGGCGGATTTGCAGGCGACGACGCTGGCGCAGGCGGCAGCGATCAACAGGGTGCGCGCCTGGCGATGACGGGATCTGGTCATGGTCAGAAGTCCAGGCTGAAGTTGAGCCAGTAGCTACGGCTGGCAGGATAGGCCGCGAGTTCGCGGTTACGCTGAATGGCATCGGGCACGTTGCCCGCGCCGAAGTTCTGCGCTTCCGGATCGCCACCGCGGAACTTTGTCCACCAGTACAGGTTGCGTCCGCTCAGCGAGAGCTTGGCACCGCTGGCACCGGACCACGTCCTGGCCACCCACTTTTGCGGGATATCCCACGTGAACGTGACTTCGCGAAGCTTCACGTACGAGGCGTCTTGATAGAATGTGCGCGTGACTTGGAGGTAGGTCGTGCGGCGCACGTCACCCGTCTTGCGACCGAAGGCGTCGAGTTCATCGTAATCGCGCGAGTTCTGTCCGAGGTCGTAGTGACGCCACGTGCCGTTGGCGAGCATACCGCCCTTTTGCTGATCGAGCAGGGCGTACAGCGAGAGACTCTTGAAGCGCACTTCGTTGCTGAGACCTGCGCTCCAGAGCGGATTGCCGTCGCCCATGAGCACGGGCACCACGACGCGTCCACCAGACTGCGGCAGAGTATCGTTGCCGAACAGCTGCGTGGCCGACTTGCCCTGTTCGATGCGCACCGCGCCCGTCTGCAGCGTACCAAGCAGGAACGGAGCGACCGGGAGCTTGGTAACTTTGGAGCGGTTCGTGCCCCAGTTGAGGCGTGCGTTCCAGCCCCACGTGGGCGTCTGAATCGGAAACGCGTTGATCGACACTTCGGCACCCGTGACCTGCATCTCGGCGCCGTTCGACGTTTCACTGCTGAATCCTGCGGTGGGCGCCAAGGTGCGGGTGATCAGCAGATCGGAGATGTTGCGACGGAAGCCCGTAACGGCGAAGGTGCCGCGGTTACGGAACACGTTCAGGTCGAGACCGGCCTCGAGCTCACGCTGACGCTCGGGGCGCAGGTCGGACGAGGCGCGTACATTGCCGACGCGGAAGGCACCGACACCACCGACGCTCGACAGATCGAGGTTGGTGAACTTCTGTCCGTACAGCGGCTGGTTGCCCGTTTCACCGTACGCCACGCGGATCTTGGCTTCGTCCACCAGCCCCGGCGCCAGATCGGTGAAGCGGTACGACGTGGCAGCCTTGGGGAAGAGATAGAACGCCTTGACGTCGCCGTTGTTGCTGCTGCGGTCGACGCGGGCGCCGGCCGTGAACAGCAGCTTGTCGCGCCAGAGCATTTCTGTCTGCCCGAACACGCCGAAATCTTCGACGCGCAGGCGCGTCTCGTCGACGTCGCGCACGGTACCCGACGTCACGACTTCGAGACCGCCCAGCAGGTTCTGCGCCGACGTGCGCGTCTGATTCAGACTGCGCTGCTCGAACTGCGTGCCGAGCTGCGACGTGATCTTGAGCGACGACCGCGGCGTCCATCCATGCACGACATTCAGGTTGAGATTGCTCTGCAGGTTCGTGGTCTTCGAGTTGCCCGAGGTACCCGGGAGTCCGTCCACGGGCTCGTACTGCAACGTGGGCGGCGAATAGATCAGGTTCGACTGGTTGAGCAAGTCGACACCGCCGAACGCGATGAACTGCAGCGTATTCTTCTCGCTGGTGAGCACGTCGGCGGTGAGGCGCGACGTCGTGATGTTTCGCCACACGTTTTCGCCGTTCTTGAACTGGTCGATCGTCTGCAGCGGGTTAGACGGATAGAACTGATTGACCGGCCACGTGCCGTCCGATCGGCGCCGCAGGTCGAGGAAGCTCGGAATCTTGGTGAGCGCGTAGGCGATCGAGTTGCCGGCGTTGTCGTTGCCGAACAGGCCGCGGTCGTTGGCGTTGTTCAGGATTTCGTTGCCGACCTGCAGATTGAGCCGCTTGGAGATGCGTTGGTCGAGATTGATGCGGGCGGTCGTCTTGCGGGCAAAGGTGTTCTCGACGATGCCTTCTTCGTTGCGACGGCTGATGGAGAGGAAATACTTCGTGTCCTCGCTGCCGCCGCTCACGTTGAGCGAGACGTCGGAGTTCATGGGCGTGTTACCGTACGCCAGCGACTCGTAGTCGAGCGCGCGATTGGCGTCGTAGAACGGCGTGATGCCGGCGCCGAACGCGGTCACGGCATCGGCCACCGAGGTGAATTGGCGCGAGCCGTTGCGGTACGCGAGGTCCGACGTGCCACCGCCCAGACGCAGCGAGAACTTCGGCTTGCCGGCGCGGCCACGCTTGGTGGTGATCATGATGACACCGCCCGATGCCTTCGAGCCGTAGATGGCCGCCGCGGCCGATCCCTTGAGGATGTCGACGTTCTCGATGTCGTTCGGGTTCAGGTCGGCGATACGGTTGACCGGATTCTCCTGAGTGCCCACGGAGATGCCGGTGCCGGCGGCGCGCGTCACCTTGTTCGTGCCGGAGCCGATAGACACGTCGGAGACGATGACACCGTCGATGACGTACAGCGGCTGCGCGGAACCGAGAATGGAGGAGATGCCGCGAATGCGGATGCGATTGCCGCCGCCGGGTGCGCCGGTGGACTGCGAGATCTGCGCGCCGGCGATCTTGCCCTGGAAGGCGTTCTCGATGGACTGCGACGACACCTTGTTCACATCGGCACCGCTCACGGAAGCGACGTCATTGGCGAGGTTGCGGCGCGAAATGCCGGTGGCCTGACCGGTGACCACGACCTGATCGAGATTGAGCACGTCCTTCTTGAGCACGATCTCGATGCTGTTGCGCGAGGCTTCGACGGTGATACGTGTCATGGGATAGCCGAGGCGCCGCACCATGAGGATGACATCACGGGCGGGGACATTCACGAGTGTGAACGAGCCGTCGTCACGGGTGAGTGCACCGAGTGCGGTGCCGGTGACCTGCAGCTGTGCAGCGGCGATCGGTGCTCGCGATCCTGCTTCGAGCACCTTGCCGCTGATCGTGCGCGTTTGCGCAGCGAGTGGGGCGGCGAGGAGCGCGAGGGCTGCGGCCAGCAGGCCTCGACGCGCGAAAACTCCGGTCATCAGGAACTCCTCCATCGGGGGGTGATCTTTACTGCGGTAGGATGTTCAGCGTAAGCTGCGACGGACGCGCGGATGAGCGGAAGACAGTCATCGTAGCCGACTGGAAGTCGGCGTTCGTCGCCCTGTAGATGTTGGGCACGAAGCGCTGGGGATTGCGGTCGACGGCCGGATACCACGTACTCTGCACCTGCACGACGATGCGATGCCCTTTCTTGAAGGTGTGGAACACGTCGTCGAGTGGTACGCGGATGGAGTCGGCCACGTTGACGGCGAGCGGTATGTTCTTGTCGAAGCCTTTGCGCCAGCGTGCGCGGGCGACACCGGGGCGTACGAGCCGTTCGTAGGCATCGAGACGCGGCCCGCCGTCGTATTCAGGAGCGGCGTCGTTGGGATACTGATCGATGAGCTTGACGATGAAGTCGGCGTCGGTGCCGGTGCTCGCGATGTGCAGCAAGGCCGACATCGGGCCGGCTACCGTGACATCACGGGTGAGCACGTCGGAGCGATACGTAAGCACGTCGGGGCGACGCGAGGCGAAGCGCTGGTCTTCGGTAGGGTACTGCGCGTTGAACCCGAAGGTCACGCCCATGGTGTACGGCACCGGTTTCGCGGGATCGCTCACGTAGCGATCGGCAAAGGTCGTTCGCGTTGTACTCCCCGTTGTGGCACTGTTGGTCGGCGCATCGAAGGCCACACGTCCGTTTTCGCGCAGATAGAGTGCGCGCGGCGCGGCGGCTTTGGGTGGCCACGCGTCGAAGCGACGCCACTGATTCTTGCCAGCTTCGAATACGAGCGCGCCGCCGAACGACTGGCCTTTGCAGTCATCTTTGAGCAGGCAGCGGAACGCTGGCGCACCGATGGAGTCGCGGAAGAACTGGCCCGTGAGGCCGCCATTGCTGAATGCGCCGAAGGTGGCGAAGTCGGCGCGATTCCATCCGCCGTGCGACCACGGTCCTACCACGAACATTTGCTTCGTGCTCTTGCTGTTCTCCTGCAGACTGCGATTCAGGCGCAGCATGCCATACGGATCCTCTACGTCATACCAACCGCCCACGAGCAGCACCGCCGGCTTGATGTTCTTCGTGTGCTTCCAGAGCGAGCGCGCCTGCCAGAAGGCGTCGTAATTGGGATGCGCGGTCACGGAGTCCCAGAAGGCCACGCGATTCTGCAGCGGGCCGGGTCCGTAGTTGGAGAAGGCACCGATGTCGAGATGCCAGGCGTAGCCATCGGTGGTGCCCGGATTCGGGCCCACCGGATAGTTGGTGATGAGTCCCGTGCGCGGCTGATCGAAGTTCTTCAGGAAGTTGTAGGTCTGCGACAACTTGAAGAGTCCGTTCATATGCCGATCGTCGCCGAGCCACCAGTCGATCATCGGGGCTGACGGATAGGCGAGGGTGAGCGCAGGATGCGCATCGATCATGCCGGCGGCCACGAAGAAGCCGGGTGCGGAGTTGCCCCACGAGCCGACGCGGCCGTTGTGATGCGCGATGTTCTCGAGGATCCACTCGATCGTGTCGTACGAGTCGGTGGATTCGTCGAGATCGCCGGGCTTGCGATCGGGTCCCTTGTTCGGCGTCATGAAGCTGTACGTGCCTTCGCTCATGTACCGGCCGCGCACATCCTGATTCACGAAGATCCATCCTTCGACGTCGAGACCGGGGAAGGGGCCCAGCTGTGTGGGATACGCGGTGTCGCCGTAGGGCGCGATGCCGTATGGGGTGCGCATAAGCAGAATCGGCACGCGCCTCGTGGTGTCGCGCGGCGTGTAGATCGCCGTGTGCAGCTTGGTGCCGTCGCGCATCGGGATGTCGACTTCGCGTTTCAGATACTGCGCACGTACGCGGGCGATGGCGGCGGGGTTGGGCGCGGCGCGGGCATCCTGCGCTTCCGCGCGGGAGGTCGTCACAGTGGTCGCGCTGACGAGGAGCGCGGCCACCATGAATACACGAGAGACCATCATGAGCGTTCCTGTGGGAAGGGCGGATGGCGAAGGTACGACGCGTGGTGTGGCGGGGCTAGCGTTGTCGACTGGCAACGGCCAACGGCCAACTGCTTCCTAAGCAGTTGGCCGTTGGCCGTTATCAGTCGTACCACCCCTGCACGTACCACTGCACGCTGGCTTCGTGGTACAGCAGCAGTTCGCCTTCATCAGCGGTAACGCACCGCCAGTAATCGCGGGCGTACGTATCGGCACGCCACCAATCACCACTCAAACGTTCGGGGCCGTCGGCGGTCGTGATCGACAAGCGTCGTCCGTGCCACCACACGGCGTCGGGAATGCCATGCGGGGATTCCACGTCAACCGGTTCTGGTGAAGCGAGCAGACGAAGCACGGCGGCGGCGATGGTCGTGGGCGACGCGGGTGTCGACGCGGAATGGGGTGCCGGTATCGGGGCCGCGCCGAGGGTCATGGCGTCGGCGCTGATCCACCGCCCGGTGTCTTCGGGGCGATGACTGTCGCCGACTTCGGGGTGCACGACGACGGTACCGGTGTTGTCGGGATCGAGCACGGCGCGCAGTCGGGCGAACACCGCTTCGGCATTCATCGCCGCGTCGCGCCACGACGGGATCAGCAAGTCGCCTTGATCGGCGGCGAGTGGGGCGGTGGCGGGAATGCTGACGATGACGCCGATGATCGGCGCGGGGATGCTCCACCGTTCCAGCAGCGCGCGGCATTGATCGAACAGTGGCTCGAGTCGGGCGAGTGGACGCGCGGGACGCACTTCGCGCGTGATGGAGCGTTGGGGGATGCTGAGCAGGGAAACTGCCAACGGCTTAGGAGGCAGGGGGGAGGGTATCAGGGGGGAGGGGGCAGGAGGTGACTCCTCCCTGCCTCCTGATGCCCTCCTTCCTGCTCCCTTCGCGGTCGTATCGTCCGATGTCTCCGGCACATGGGTATGGCCGCGCATCTCGCTGCCGATGTCGTCGATGGGATATTGACGTCCGGCATCGAGCACGAGCGTGATGGCGACCGCGGCGGCGGCGCGTCCGTCTTCCACACACTCACGCAGCAAGCGTTGCAACTGGGCACGCAATACGAACAGCACGGGCTCGGTGCTTTCTACGGCGGCCGGTAACTCCACGCTCGCGCTACGCGCCGCTTCCACGCGCACGAGTCCCGGTCGTCGCGGATCGTCGCCGTGAGCGAGGCGCCACGCGATGAGTCCGTCGGGGCCCCATCGCTTTTCAATATCGCCGGCGTCGAGTGACGCGAGCGCGCCGACGGTGCGTAGACCGAGCGACTGCAGCGCATCGCGCAGATCGTGCTCCATGGGCACCAGCCCCAATGGCGCCGGTGCGAGATAGGCGGCGCACTGTCCGGCGGGGATGATGGTGATGCCGTCGGGGAGGGTGAGCGGATCACGTTCGCGTACGCCTTGGGGATCACGTTCGCGTACGGTGCGACTGCGCGCGCGTGGGGCCCAGGTGGCGGCGCGCGCGGCGACGCAGGAATCGGCGATGGCGACACGGGCATCGGGGTGCCATCGCTGCGCGATGGCGAGCAGGGTGCACGCGAGTTGGACTTCGCCACCGACGGCGTCGAAGCCGTTGGCGCCAACCCACCACATGCCGGGCGCACCGGCGACCGGTGTGACCTGCGGACTGGCTGCGAGCAGCGCGGTACTGGCGGCCAGGACGGCGTCGCGGATGGCATGTTCATCCCACGGGCGCACGTCGAGACTGGCGCAACAGGCGCGCGCTTCGGGGAGCAGCATGCCGGCCCGCACCCCGGCGCGGCCGGCGGCGAGGGAGACGGCGCG
>NZ_JBDNFF010000025.1:0-7385 GCF_041689975.1 Gemmatimonas sp. | reverse complement strand
TGAGGGGAAACCAGCGCCTCGACCCTAGGAAGCGCCGGTATAACATCTCTCCACGCGCCTCGTCCCGCAATGACGGCGGACGGAACCGTGGGTGGGCGGTGCCTGTGCAGGAGATTCTGGTGCTCGACCTCCGCAGGCCCGGCATGCCCAGCGCAAGGCTCAGCGCTTCTCCACGAAGAACTGGTACATGCCCCAGAACGTCGATGGGTGACGTTGTTCGAACTGCGCCCATGCGTCCAGGCTGCGGATGGCGCCCGACGCGGGATGCTCACGCCGGAAGGCCTGCTGCACGTTGACCGGTAACTGAAACCCAAGGAAGCGGAGCTGCAACGCGTTCAGGTCGGCGGCAAGTGCCGGTAGGGTGTACGCGCGCTCCTGCACATGCATCACGAGATCACGGCACCCGCTGAGTGAATAGAAATCCGTGGAGTCGGTGACGGCGCGTGCCGCATCATCGCCGGGAAGCGCCAACAGCAGCGCACGGCAATGACGGACGTCGTCGTCGGTGCCCGCGAACTTGTGTGCATCGATCAACGCGCGAGCCGCAGCAACCGCTTGTCGCGCGGTTTCACTGTACAGCGCGATCTTCATGACGCCGAGCGGGTGCATGCGCTGTACGAGCTGGGCCCATCCCGCGTGCGGGTTCTGCAGGTGATGCAGCACGCCCGAACAAAAGATGATGGCGAACTGTTCGCTCGTGGTATCGAGGGCGAGAATATCGCCCTGCATAAAATCCACGGTGTCGATGCCCAGCCCCTGTGTCATGCGTGCCGCGTAGCCAAGGCTGGCGCTACTCAGATCGAGTGCCAACACACGGGAGTCGGGAAAACTGCGCGCCGTATGCGCGGCTTGTCGGCCCGTGCCACACCCGGCCACCAACAGGCGGAGCGTATCCAACGGCGCGCTGCGCCCGGACAGTTCACGGACAAAGCTGGCCACACTCGTCACACGCGGGGTCCCGAGCGCGGTCCACCGCGGATACGGGTGCGCTTCGTACATGGCGCGCACCCGGACGGAGGCTTCGTTGCAATCTGGTATCTCTGGCGGCGACAGGGCGGGCATGACCTCGGCCAGGTGCCGCTCATCGAGTCGTTCGTGTACATGTTGCGCCACCGTCGGCGCTGTCCACTCGCCGAATGGCTCCCACGTGGCCGCCGGCACCTGCGCCAGACGCTCCCAGTGCGCGAGCAGCGTGAGCCGACGATATAGGGCGTACAGGAGCAGCATGGGTGCGGGCGCGTCTGCTGTGACCTCCTCGAGAGCTTCGGAGCGTTCCGCCAGCCACGTCGACAAATGGGCAGCGGCCGCATCGACAAACTCCCGCTCGTCGATAGCCTCATGCCACGCATACTCCCCATTGAACGCCGACTGCGCCAGCAGATGGACCGCCTCCCAGTGCCACGGCTCCGCCGACGTCTCTCCGGTGATGAACGCGAGCAGTGCACGACGTGCAAAGGTGACGACGCGCTCGACACGCGACTCCGACAGCACCACGCGCGGCAGCAGTGCGCGCGCCAGCGGCAGACTCAGAAACGCCAGCAGCACCGGCGCCAGTTGCGATTCGGATATCTGCGCATCGGGTACCGTGCTCCACTGCTCGAGGGCGACGAACTCCGGCGACGCCACGACGAGCCCAAGGGCGGCGCGCGCCACCTGTTGGGCGTCGATGGCAGTGTCCCGCAGCAGCTCGAGCAGCACGCGGTGGATGACGTCATTGCCGCTGTTGAGCGCCACGCCTTCAAGCAGTTGGACGAGCAGCTGCTTTTCCTCGTGCGCGGGGTGCGCCCGATCGGGCACACCAACGGCGTTGAACAGCAGGATCAGGGCATCGGTGGTGCGGCCGGCAGCATGCAGCGCCAGCGCATCGCGGGTGGTCGACATCCGCGCAACCTAACGCCAGACAAACCACTACATGCTACCTCGCTACGACAACAGTGCGGCGACATGCGTTCGCAGCGCCGGCACCACTTCAGCCACAAACCACGGGTTCTTCTCGAGCCAAATGTTGTTGCGCGGACTTGGATGCGGAAGCGCTATCCGCGTCGGCCACGTGGATCGCCAGTCGCGCACGAGGGCCGTCACGTTGCCGGCGGCCGCGCCGAGGTGCCATTCCTGTGCGTACGCACCAGTGATCAACGGCATTCCGAATCGTTTCAAACTGGCGAGCAGCGGCGCCCGCCAGAGCGGTACGCACTCGGCTCGCGGCGGTAGGTCGCCACTGGAACCAGTGCCCGGATAGCAGAAGCCCATCGGCAAGATCGCGATCTGACCAGCATCGTAAAACGTGTCGCGATCGATACCCATCCATTCGCGCAAGCGGTCGCCGCTTGCGTCGTCGAAGGGAACACCCGATTCGTGTGCGCCGCGGCCAGGTGCCTGCCCCGCGATCAGGATCCGGGCACGCGCATCAACCCGCACCACCGGCCGCGGTTCCAGTGGCGAGGCGCTACGGCAAACGGTGCAGGCACGAACCTCGGCCAGCAGCGTCGCCAGTGCTTGATGATCGGCTGTCATGGAACGACCTCGACGGACGCCGTCATCGTCGGGTGGTACTCACAGTGGTAGGCAATGGTACCGGACGTTCGCGCGACCTGGACGAATTCGCCACCGTGTACCAGCATGGGCGACGATAGCGGCGACGACGACGTAGTCGCCGACTGGGGCCCGACCACACCGACGTTTTCGTTCTGCGTCAGCGTGTGCGGGACGATCTCACGATTCACGAAATGGACCGTGTCTCCTACGTGGACGCGTAACCGCGCGGGCGCGAACGCCAGCGCATCGAGAAGCGTCGCACGCGACTAGGCGCGACCGTTCATTTTACGCTCGCCGCGACCGCCTTCACCATCATCTCGGTGTGCTGCTCGTGCGCCTTGAAGATCACCAGCGCGCCTTCGAACACCAACTTCACGTCTTAGTTCGCGATCTTCGGAATGAAGGTGTCTCGACCGGATCGCAGAAACGGGACAGAGACGAGGAAGGGTAAACGGCGCCAGGAATGAGGGGCGCCAGGAATGAGGGGCGCGAACAGCGAACGTCGTTTGCCGTTTCGCCCGTGACTCTTGGCGCCGTTCACATCTGGCGCCCCTTACTCCTGGCGCCCCTCATTCCTGGCGCCCGTTGCCGTTGAATCCGCCCTTCGCTGCTGCTGTGTTGACCAACGACGTTCTCTTCGCCGATCTCGGCGTCGCGTTACTCTGGTAACGTGGTGCCTCGCCGAGCCAGGCAGTACACTTCGTCCATGGTGATCGCGAATTTTCCGGGCGCAGAATTGATTAAAGCGGGCCTTGCCGATCTCACGGCTGGGTTGGTGACGATCGAGTCTTTGCTGGTCTCGATCGCGGCCCCGGGATTACGCGACGTCGGTCTTGCTGTGGGCCCACCGATCCCCGACGCCGAGCTGCAACTGTACGCGCTGTTGTCGGCGCGTGACGGCCTGGCAGCGCACAGCCACTACAACGCATTGCTTCGACGTGTTGCGAGCTTCCGACATGCGGCAGCGTGTGCGAGATAGCGTGTGCGAGATAGCGGATCGCGAGCGCATTGGCGCGTTCATGACCGCGCTGGCGCGACATGCGACGGCGGACGTAGATGTCGTCCTCGTTGGGGGCACGAGCGCGGTGTTGGTGGGCTGGCGCGAGACCACAATCGATGTGGATCTCGTGTTTCGGCCGGAGTCGGACGCGATGCTGCGCGCGATTCCGATGCTCAAGGAACGACTGCAGCTCAACGTGGAGCTGGCCACTCCCGATCTGTTCATTCCCGTGCCGCCAGGATGGGAGTAGCGCAGCCCGGTAATTACCCGCATTGGGCGCGTCACCTATCGACACTTTGACTTCGTGGCACAGGCGCTCGCCAAGATCGAGCGCGGACATGTGCGCGATCTGGCGGATGTCCACGCCATGCACGGACACGGTCTCATCAGCGCTGCCGGCGTGCGCGAACAGTTTGCGCTCATGGAGCCCGAGCTGTTTCGATTTCCGGCCATCGATCCGCCGTCCTTTCAGCGTGCTGTGAATGCGGTTTTTCCGCCGTCACCGTAATGACGAGTGATTCATCCGTGCCCTTTGGTCACCTGAGTACCGCTCTGGCTCACCGCTACCGCATAGAGCGCGAGCTCGGTGTCGGCGGCATAGCGACGGTGTACTTGGTGCAGGACCTCAAGCACGAGCGTGATGTCGCGATCAAGGTACCGCGCGAGGACCTCTCCGCCTCACTCGGCAAGGAGCGTTTTCTTCGCGAGATTCAGCTGATCGCGAAGCTCAGCCATCTGCACCTCCTCCCGCTCTTCGAATCGGGTGAAGCCAACGGTGCGCTCTTCTTCGTGATGCCGAATGTGAAGGGCAAGTCGCTGGGTGATCGCCTCGACGCCGAGGGCATGCTCCCCGTGCACGACGCAGTTCGCATTGCGCAGGAAGTCGCGAGCGCGCTTGATCACGCGCACCGTCATGACGTCGTGCACCGCGACATCAAGCCGGACAACATCATGCTGCAGGACGGTCACGCGCTCGTGGCCGAGTTTGGCACCGGCAAGGCGCTCTCCGAGACGGACAGCACCACACTCACGCCGGCTGGGGCATGCGTGGGCACGCCGGCCTACATGAGCCCAGAACAGGCCGTCGGCGAGGTCGTGGACGGGCGAAGCGTTCTCTACTCGCTCGGCTGTATGCTGTACGAGATGCTCGCCGGTGAGCCGCCGTTCACGGGACCTAACGTACAGGGCGTGATTGCCAAGCGATTCGTGTAGGTGCCCACCGACATCTGCGCGTTGCGGGAAGGCGTCCCGCGACCGATCGCACGCGCGCTCCAGCGCGCACTGCAGCGCATGCCGATGGACCGACCGGGTACAGCGGCGGAGCTTCTCGCAGCGCTTCGTGAAATGGAAGCAACGAGTGCGGAGCCGGCGAGCGCCCCACCCGCGCAGTCCATCGCCGTCCTGTCCTTCGAGAACCTGAGCGCAAACCGCGAGAACGAATTCTTCGGTGATGACATCGCCGAGGATATCATCGGCGCGCTGACACGCGTGGCAGGACTACACGTAGCGGCGAAGACATCGGCGTTTTCGTTCAACGGCAAACACGACGTGCTCGCCACGATCGGCGAGACGCTGCACGTTGTAACCGTCCTGCAGGGAAGCGTGCGCCGCGCTGGCACCCGTGTCCGTATTACGGTGCAGCTCGTCTCTGTCACCGACGGCTATCACCTCTGGTCTGAGCGCTACGACCGTGAGCTCGTTGATGTCTTCGTCGTGCAGGAAGAAATCACAGGCGCGATTGCTGCTCGGCTGGAACTCACGCTGCGCCCGCCTGCCGTGGCCACTGAGCAGGCCTCACCCGCGCAAGTGCAAGCATACGATCTCATCACCGAAGGTTGCTCGTATCTGGCGAATCGTGGCGGTGCGGTGATCCACGCCCGCGCGGCTTTCGAACGCGCCTTCGCGATCGACCCGGACAACGCGCTCGCGTACGCACTTTTAGGTGATGCGATGCGCATAAACGCTCAATACGGGTTCATCTCCGCCAACGAAGGGCTGCGATTGGGGAAGGCCGCACTCGAACGCGCCCTCGAGCTTGATCCCGACTGCGCCGAGGCGATCGGCACCCTGGGCATGCTGAGCCTCAACTTCGACGCACGACCCAAGCTCGCAATCCCACTGCTCGAGCGGTCGCTCGCGCTCGGTCCGCGTAGAGCGAACTGCGTGCGCGCTACGCGCACTGGGGTCTGATCAACACGCTGAGGGACGATGCTCGGGGTCTGGCAGAACTCGCCCGTGCGGTGCGCGACGATCCCCTCAGCAGTTTCGTCGCCGTTGTGCACGGCGTTGGCCTGTGCGTGACCGGACGAGGCGACGAGGCGAAGGCGGAGGTGCGGCGCGGGATCGCGCTCGACGAGCAGTCGTTTGCGGGCTATGCGATGGGCACGTTCATCTTTGCCTGGGCCAACGATCCCGACGGTGCATTCGAGATCGCTGAGCGGGGGATGCAGCTCGTTGGGCGTCACCGGTGGCTACTACAGGAATTGCCCGGCATGTATCTGCTGCGTGGGGATCGCCGTCGCGCCGAGGCGATCTACGATGAGTTAAAGATTCGAGCGATCACCAGCAACGTGCCACACTACTCGCTGGCCGTCGCCGCGCTCCGTCTCGGGCACATCGACGAGGGGCTTCGGGAAGCACAACTGTCAGCGACGGTGCGGGATGCGATCGGTCCCATTTGGGCGCGCACGCCCGGCTTCGAGTCGCGGTACGAACATCCGGGGTTCCAGCAAGTTCTTCAGAATCTGGGGATGGCATGATCGGTCGCCTGCGCACCGCCCTTGGCAGTAGGTATAGTATCGAGCGTGAACTCGGTACCGGCGGCATGGCGCGGTGTAATTAGCGCACGACCTCGAGCGCGAGCGTGATGTCGCGATCAAGGTGCTGCATCCCGATCTCGGTGCGGCGCTCGACGGCGAGCGGTTCTTGAGCGAAAGTCGCACCACGGCGCGATTCCAGCATCCGCGCATTCTGCCGCTGGTCGACAGCGGTGACGCGGATGGCCTGCTGTACTACGTGATGCCGCTCGTGACCGGCGAGACGTTGCGCGCACATTTGGATCGCGAACGCAAACTGCCGATCGCCGACGCCGTGGGCTTCGCGTGCGAAGTGGCGAGTGCGCTGGACTACGCGCATAGGCGGCACGGGAGTCACCGCGACATCAAGCCGGAGAACATCCTGCTGCATGATGGCCAAGCGATCGTGGCCGACTTCGGCATCGCACTCGCCGTGCAAAGCCCCGGCGGCCAGCGCAGGACGCAGACCGGTCTCAGTCTCGGCACGCCGCAGTACATGAGTCCCGAACAGGCGATGGGCGAACGCACCATCGATGCGCGCAGTGACATCTACGCGTTGGGTGCGGTGACGTACGAGATACTCACGGGCGACGCCTCCTTCACTGGCAATTCGCTATAGGCGATTGTCGGGAAGGTGTTGAGCGAACGTCCAACGGCCGTTCGCTACGCGAGCGCGGCGGCATTCGCGATGGCGCCGTCGAACACCGACTGGACGTGATACTCATTGACGGAATCGGCCCGTAGCCGTCTTTAGCGGATTATGGGGCGCCAAGAGCTAACGGCGCTAGGAATTGAGGGCGCCAGGAATCAGGGGCGCCAGGAATTAGGGGCGCTAGGAATAAACGGCGCTAGGAATTACGGGCGCTAGGAATGAACGGCGCTAGGAATTAGGGGCGCTAGGAATGAACGGCGGAGACGGCGAACGGCGTGACACTCAGAGTTCATGGATCGCTCGCTGTTCACGCCGTTTGCCGTTTCGCTCCTGACTCCTGGCGCCGTTCATTCCTAGCGCCCGTAATTCCTAGCGATCGTAACTCCTGGCGCCGTTTATTCCT
>NZ_JBDNFF010000024.1:0-40260 GCF_041689975.1 Gemmatimonas sp. | reverse complement strand
GGCCGTAGGCGCGACGGCAGCGCTGGTGATCTCGCCGCACTACTTCCTGAAGCGAATGACGGAGCCGGCGTTGCTGGCGCATTTCCGCGCGGTCGCCGACGCGAGTCCGTTGCCGGTACTGTTGTACAACATGCCGGCGTATGCCCATCTGGTGCTGAGCCCCACGTTCGTGCACGAGATGGCGCAGCACGAGAACGTGATCGGCATGAAGGACAGTGCGGGCAACCTCCCGGTCTTCACGCAGTACCTCGAGTCGCAGGGGCCGAACTTCCGCGTGCTGACCGGTAGCGGCGCGACGGTGGTGCCGGCGCTGGCGGCGGGCGCGGCGGGCGCCATTTTGGCGATTGCGCTGTACGCCGGCCCGCTCGTGCGGGAGATGGTGAACGCCTTCCGCGCGGGCGACGTGGACAGCGCGACCGCGTTGCAGGCGCGTCTGGCCCCGCTGGCGACGGACATTGCCGGTGCCATGGGCCCGGCTGGCATCAAGGCCGCGCTGGACCTCGTGGGACTGCACGGCGGTGCGCCGCGCAGTCCGCTACTGGCCGCGAACGCCGACGAGCGAGCGATCGTGCGGGCGCGTCTCGAAACAGCGGGGCTGCTGCCGACGTAGTCCGTGGTATGGCAACCCTATTTCTGCTTGGCGCCGCACTGGCTGGCGGACTCGTCCTGATTCCCTTTGGCCTGCCCGGATTGTGGGTGATGCTGGGCGCCGCACTGCTCCACTGGGTGCTGGTGCCGACGGGCGGCATTGGGCTCTGGACGATGGCCGGAGCCGGGGTGCTGGTGGTGGTGGCCGAGGTGCTCGAGGTCACGATCTCGGCGCGCTACACCCGGAAGTACGGTGGCTCCCGCCGTGCGTCGTGGGGAGCGGTCATAGGAGGCTTGGCAGGGGCCGTGGTGGGCATTCCGGTGCCGGTGGTGGGTTCTCTCGTCGGCGCCTTCGCCGGCGCGTTCCTGGGGGCGCTGGTGGCCGAGCTGTCGGTGGCGAGAGGCGAGCGCGGCGCACCGGTGCGCGTGGCCACGGGCGCTTTGGTGGGACGAGTGGTGGCCGCGGCGGCCAAAGTGGGAATCGGCGTGGTTGTGGCCGTGTTGGTCATGGCGGCGGCGGTCGTGGGAAGCTAGATTTCCTCAACGCCCTGCGGATCGTCCGCGGGGCGTTTTTTGTGCGCGGCCGCGGGGCCGCCGGAGACCGACACGCATGTTCGATTCGACGACGCGCACCGTCGTAGTGGTGGGCGCGCAGTGGGGCGATGAAGGGAAGGGCAAGCTGGTGGACGTCCTGGCCGAGAAGGCCGATTGGGTCGTTCGCTATCAAGGCGGCGCCAACGCGGGTCACACCGTGCATATCGGCGACAAATCCTTCATCCTGCACCAGATCCCCAGCGGCATTCTGCATCCTGGCGTACGGTGCGCCATCGGCAATGGCGTGGTCATGGATCCGGAAACGCTGTTCACGGAAGTCGACGAGCTGATCGCCGACGGCGTGGACGTGGAGGGGCGGCTGTACGTCAGTGAGCGCGCCCATCTCGTGATGCCATACCACAAGCTGGTGGACAAGGCGAGCGCGGCCAGCAAGGCGATTGGCACAACCGGTCGGGGCATTGGTCCGGCCTACGAAGACAAGGTCGCGCGCCGTGGTGTGCGCGTGCTCGATCTCCGCAATCCGGCGCGTCTGCGTGAACTCGTGACCGCCGGCGTGGATCGTGCCAATGCGCAGCTCGAGCGCTCGGGATCCGACGTGCGTGCCTCCGTCAGCGAGACCATCGCCGTGCTCGACGCGCTGTCGCCGCGCCTGCTCGGGCTGGCCGAAGACGTGGGGCTGTGCGTGCATCGCGCGATCAAGAGTGGTGCGGCGGTGCTGCTCGAGGGAGCGCAGGGTTCGATGCTGGATATCGACCATGGCACGTATCCCTTCGTGACGTCGAGTAACACGACGGTGGGCGGCGCGGCTACCGGTGTCGGCATTTCACCGATGTCGTTGCAGTGCGCGCTCGGCGTGGTGAAGGCGTACACGACGCGCGTGGGCCACGGCCCGTTGCCGACCGAGTTCGCCGAACCGCTGCAGACACAGGTGCGCACACTCGGTCACGAGTTCGGTGCGACGACGGGCCGCGCCCGTCGCTGCGGCTGGTTCGATGGCGTGGTGGTGCGCTACGCGGCGCGCGTGAATGGTCTCACGGCGCTGGCGATCACCAAGCTCGACGTGCTGGACACGCTCGACGCGTTGATGGTGTGTACTGGCTATCGCATCAACGGGGAAGTGCACACCGAATTCCCGGCCGATCTCCAGCTGCTGGAGCACGCCGAGCCGGTGTACGAGACGATGCCGGGGTGGAACAGTTCCACGCAGGACGCGCGGAAGCTGGAAGACCTGCCGGCCGCGGCACGGGCCTATCTGGATCGTCTCGAGCAGCTGTGCGAGACGCCCATTGCGTACGTGAGCGTGGGAACCCGTCGCGACCAGATCATTGGAGTTCACGCGGTCGTCGCATGACGACGTTCGTAGATGTCGCCATCGTTGGTGCGGGACCGTGCGGCTTGGCAGCGGCGATCGCGGCGATTCGTGGTGGCCTGTCGGTGGCGGTGTTCGATCGCGGCTGCATCGTGCACGGCATCGCGAGCTACCCGACGTACATGACGTTCTTCAGCACGGCTGAGCGCATCGCGATCGGCGGCGTGCCGTTCCTGATCGCGGAGGCCAAACCGACCCGACGTGATGCGCTGGCCTACTACCGAGGGGTAGCGTCGCTGTACGACGTGCCCATTCGGCAGTATGAGACGGTGGAATCGATGCGCCCCGTGCGCCTCGACCCGCCGGCCGGCGAGCCCGCCCCGGAACGGGCGGCGCGGTGGCTGTTGCGCAGCGTAAAGCGCAGTGGTGAAGTGCTGGAAACGGCGGCGCATGCGGTGATCATCGCGACGGGCTACTTTGGCCGTCCGAATTTGCTGCAGGTGCCGGGCGAGTCGTTGCCGCACGTGCGGCACGGGTACGTGGAAGGGCACGAGGCGTGGCGCGAGCCGGTCGTGATCGTGGGCGGTGGCAACTCGGCCGTGGACGCAGCGCTCGACATGTACCGGGCCGGCGCTCACGTGACGATGGTGCACGTGGGGGCTACGCTCGACAACGGCGTGAAACCGTGGGTGCGTCCGGAAATCGAGGCGCGCATTCACGAGGGCAGCATTCAGGCTCACTACGAAAGCCGTGTGATCGCGATCGAGCCGGATGCCGTGGTGGTGGTCGGCCCCGATGGCGAGATGCGCGTGCCGGCCACGCAGGTGTACACGATGACGGGCTATCTGCCGGAAACCGGACTACTGGAGGCGGTGGGCGTGCCGATCGAGCCGGTGAGCGGCATCCCATCGCACAACCCGCTCACGATGGCCACGCCGGTCGCGGGTATCTACCTTGCGGGTGTGATCGCATCCGGGCTCTCGGCGAACCGTATCTTCATCGAAAACGGCCGGGATCACGGTGACCCGATCGTGCGGCATATTCTTTCCTGACTTCAACTCTTCGGTTCCGATGGCTTCCCAACCCGACGTGATGGACAAGCTGGTGTCGCTGTGCAAGCGACGCGGCTTCATCTTCCAGTCCTCCGAGATCTACGGTGGCACGGGCTCGGTGTGGGACTATGGTCCACTCGGTGTCGAACTCAAGAAGAACATCAAGGATCGCTGGTGGAACGCGATGGTGCGTTCGCGCGACGACATCGAAGGACTCGATGCGGCGATCCTGATGCACCCGCGCACGTGGGAAGCGAGCGGCCACGTGGCCGGTTTCGTGGACCCGCTGGTGGACTGCAAGACGTGCAAGGGCCGTTTCCGCGCCGACAAGCTGGAAGACGCGCGTTGCCCGCAGAAGCCGAGCAAGCAGCCGGGCCAGCATGACGCCTGTCAGCTCACGGAAGCGCGCAACTTCAACCTGATGTTCAAGACGTACATGGGCGCGCTCGAGGAGAGCGCGAGCATCGTGTACCTGCGTCCGGAAACGGCGCAGGGCATCTTCGTGAACTTCCTGAACGTGCAGCAGAGCATGCGTCAGAAGGTACCGTTCGGCATCGCGCAGATCGGCAAGGCGTTCCGCAACGAGATCACGCCGGGCAATTTCATTTTCCGCACGCGCGAGTTCGAGCAGATGGAGATGCAGTTCTTCGTCGAGCCGGGCACGGATATGGAGTGGTTCGAGCAGTGGAAGCAGCTCCGCATGGAGTGGCATCTCGCGCTCGGCCTTTCGCCGGAGCGTCTGCAGTTCCATCAGCACGGCGCCGGTGAGCTTGCGCACTATGCGCGTGCGGCGTTCGATGTGACGTTCGACTTCGGCGGCACGCTCGGCTTCCAGGAAATCGAAGGCGTGCACAATCGCGGCGACTTCGATCTCTCGCAGCACCAGCAGTTCTCCGGCAAGAAGCTCGAGTACTACGACCAACAGAACAACAAGCGCTACGTGCCGTACGTGATTGAAACGTCAGTCGGTGCCGATCGCGTCACGCTGGCGGCCTTGGTGAACGCGTATCGCGAAGAATCGGTGGACGGCGAAGACGAAGGCCGCGTGGTGCTGGGGCTGCATGCGTCCATCGCGCCGATCAAGGTCGCGATCTTCCCGCTCACCAAGAAGGACGGTCAGCCGGAGATGGCGAAGAACATCATGAACGACCTGCGCATGGCGTTCCCGATGGACTACGACGAGTCGGGCTCGATCGGCAAGCGCTACCGTCGTCAGGACGAAGTAGGCACGCCGTTCTGCATCACGGTCGACGGTCAGAGCACGTCGGATCAGACCGTCACGGTGCGCGATCGCGATACTCTGGCGCAGGATCGCGTGGACGTGAGTCAGCTCAAGGGCTACCTGGCGGCGAAGCTGGTGGGGTGAGTTCTGCGGACAGATCGTTGGAACTGATCACACACAGGCTGCTGAAAAGATCACGCAAAGAAGCAGAGGTCGCAGAGAACGCAGAGACAAAGATTTTCTCTGTGACCTCTGCGCCTCTGTGACCTCAGCGTGATCGTTTCAGCGTGATCTACTTGCTCGTCGACGTAGCCGTTGACGATGCGTTGCACGCCGTCGATGAGGCGCTCGCCTCCGAAATTGACGAGAAGGCCGACGGGCAGCTTCATGAGTCGGAGATAAGTCAGCAATTGTCGCAGGTGAATGGGCGCCGGGCGTTCGGTGCACTTGAGTTCTACGGGTACTCGCCCTTCGACCAGTATGTCTATCCGGAAGCCGAATTCGATTTTCGTACCCCGGTACTCGAATGGGATCACGAGCTGTCGCTGCACACTTAACCCGCGGCGCCCAAGTTCGGCGGTCAGCAGCTCTTCGTCGGCCGATTCGAACAGGCCCGGGCCCAGGTCGGCGTGGATGTGGATCGAGGCGTCGATGATGTCGGCGGTGATCTGATTGATCGGCGGCATACGGGAATCTTCGGACCGGCCGTCATGGACCCGTCAGCGAGTTGCCATCTCGTGGCCCAGTCTGCAACGTACGGGTGCCGCCTGCACGCGGGCGGCCCTGCGGTGCTCAGCCTCCTCCTTCCCGACCATGCTTCCACTTCGACCTTTCCTGTTTATCACGGCGCTGTCCGTTCCGGCGGCGCTCACACAGCCTCCGCAAAAGGCGCCGACCAAGCCGGCGTCCGCGCCCGCCCGCGTGGTGCCGCTGGCGCCAGTGACGCTGGATTCGACGCTGCTCAAATCATTCCGGTGGCGCAACATCGGCCCGGGTCGCGGCGGCCGATCGATTGCGGCCAGTGGTGTGGTTGGTCGGAAGAACGAGGCGTATTTCGGCGCGGTCGGTGGCGGGCTCTGGAAAACCACTGATGGCGGTGAGAATTGGGCGCCGGTCACGGACGGCCAGATCACGAGTGCGTCGGTCGGTGCGGTGGCGGTGAGCGAGAGCAATCCCGACATCGTGTACATCGGCATGGGTGAGTCGGCGATCCGCGGCAACATCATGCCCGGCGACGGCATCTACAAGAGCACCGACGCCGGCAAGACATGGGCGCACATGGGCTTCCAAACGGTGGACGCGATCTCGAAGATCCGTGTCCATCCCACGAACCCGGACATCGTGTACGCGGCCGTGTTCGGCAAGTACAGCGTGCCGAGCGTCGAGCGTGGTGTGTTCAAGAGCACCGATGGTGGGAAGACGTGGCGGAAGGTGCTGTTCCGCGACGACAAGTCCGGCGCGATCGATATCGCCCTCGACCGCAACAACCCGAGTGTGATGTACGCGGCCATGTGGGAAGCGTACCGCAAGGAATATCAGATGTCGTCGGGCGGACCGGGCTCCGGCCTGTTCAAGAGCACCGACGGTGGCGAGACGTGGGCCGAGCTCACGCGCAACAAGGGACTGCCGTCGGGTCTCGTGGGCCGTATCGGCGTTGCGCTCACGGCGGCGAATTCGAATCGCGTATACGCGCTGATCGAGAACGACAATGGTGGCCTGTTCAAGAGCGACGACGCGGGTGCCACGTGGACGCTGGTGAACAGCGACCGCAACATCCGTCAGCGGGCGTTCTACTACACGCACTTGTTCGCTGATCACAAGAATGCCGACGTCGTGTATGCACAGAATACGTCGCTGTTCCGCTCGGCCGACGCGGGCAACACGCTGACCAGCATCGGCAACGGCACGCACGGCGACCACCATGACCTGTGGATCGATCCGAGCGATCCGACACACCTCGTCGGCGCCAATGACGGCGGTGGCGCGGTCACGACGAACACTGGCGGCAAGTGGACCGAACAGGATTTTCCGACCGAGCAGTGGTACCACGTGATCACGACCAAGCACATCCCGTACCACGTGTGCGGGTCGCAGCAGGACAACAGCACGCTGTGCACGCCGTCGCAGTGGAACTTCGGCCGGCCGAACGGTGCGCAGCAGACGGCGGGCGGTCTGGCGGTGTCGTATCAGGTGGGCGGTGGTGAGCCCGGCTACATCGCGGCCGATCCGCTCGATCCGGACATCTTTTTCTCCGGCACGAACAACGGTGGCTATGTCGACAAGTTCAACAAGAAGACGGGCCTGTCGCGCGAAGTGAATCCGTATCCGTGGTTCTACTCGGGTGAGCCGTCGAAGGACATCAAGGAACGGTGGCAGTGGACGTTCCCGATCCTGTACTCTCCGATCAACCCGAAGATGCTGTTCGTGTCTTCGCAGCGCCTCTGGCGTACGCTCGATGGCGGGCGCACGTGGAAGGTGCTGAGCGGTGACCTCACGCGTCACGCGCCGGAAACGCAGGAGAAGTCCGGTGGACCGATCACGGGCGACATGAACGGTCCCGAGGTGTACGGCGTGATCTTCTCCGTCGGGCCGAGCAAGAAAGACGTGAACGTGATCTGGACCGGTTCCGACGACGGTCTGGTGCACGTGACGCGCAACGGCGGCGTGACGTGGACCAATGTGACCCCGAAGGACATGCCGGATTTCGGTCGTGTCTCGCAGATCGATGCGTCGGCGTTCGACGCGGGCACGATGTACATGTCGGTGCGTCGGCCGCTGCTGAACGATCGCGCGCCGTACATCTTCCGCACGACCGACTACGGCAAGACCTGGACGAAGATCGTGAACGGACTGGGCGCCGAGGACTACGTGCACGCGGTGCGCGAAGATCCGGCACGAAAGGGGCTGTTGTACGCGGCCACGCAGCACGGGGTGTACCTCTCGTACGATGACGGCGCGAACTGGCAGAGCCTCAAACTCAACATGCCCGACACGCCGATCTCCGACCTGGTGGTGGAAGCGAACGACCTCGTGATCGCGACCCATGGTCGCGGCTTCTGGGTGCTCGATAATGTGGCGCCGCTGCGTCAGGCGACGCCGGCGGTGCTGACGGCTGATGCGCATCTGTTTGCGCCGCCGGTCGGCATCCGCTCGAGCGGCGGTGTACCGATGAGCTGGACGTTCAAAACGGCGCCGAAGCGCGCGACATTGTCTATTCTCGATTCCACGGGTGCGGTGCTGCGTGAACTGACCGGTGACACCGCGACGTCGGCGACCGCCGGTGCTCTTGGCCGCCGCCGTGGTACATCGTCGTCGTTCCCGCTGACCGCGGGACTGTCGCGCTTTACCTATGACATGCGCGCCACCGGCATTGAAAGCTTCCCGGGGATGATTCTCTGGGGCGCTGGCACGGCTGGTCCAGCGATTCCGCCGGGTCGCTACACCGTGCGACTCACGGCCGATGGCAAGACGCTGAACGCGCCGATGACCATTGCGCGCAGCCCGCTGTTGCCCGAGGTCACGAATGCCGACCTCCGCGCGCAGTATGCGTTCGGCAAGCAGGTGCGTGACGCGACCAACGAAGCGCAGAAGGCGGTGATCGAGATTCGCCGCGTGAAGGAACAACTGGAGGATCGCCTCAAGCGCAGTCAGGATGCAGCGCTGGCGGAGAAGGGCGGCACGCTCAAGACCAACGCATCGGGTGTGGAAGAACAGGTGTATCAGGTGAAGAATCAGAGCGGACAGGACCCGCTGAATTACCCGATCCGTGTGAACAACCGTCTGGCGAACCTGCTGTCGATGTCGGAGCGTGGGGATGGCCCGCCGGGCACCTACATGCCGGAGATCCTCGCCATCCTCACCAAGGAACTCGGTGGCCACACCACGAAGCTCGAGACCGTGTGGAAGGTTGATCTCTCCGCCGTGAACGCGGAGCTGAAGCGACTCCACCTGCCGGCGCTGGACCCGAAGTGCACGGTTGTGGCGGGCTGCGTGGTGACGCCGTGAAGCCGCGCCTGATCATGTCGGCGCTCGGCGCGCTCGCGCTGTGCACTGGATGCGGACCGAGCCTTGCTACGACTGCAATGAACGCCATGCAGGGCTGTATCGACGTGCGCAATCCGGCGTTCGTGCGCGGAGATGGCGAGCAGGCGTTGGCGATTCCGCTGCCTGTCGCCGTCGATTTACTGGCCAGCCGCACGGCCTACAAGTTCGGCCTGAGGCTTTATCAGCAAGCGGCGGCAGAAGCGGAAACGCAGGCCGAACTCACCTGCGCCCTCGAACTGGGATCGCGGCTCAAGAGTGACGACACGCGCGAGTGGATCGGCACCTTCACACGACATCCGAATGCGCCGGTCGCGAATCTGGCAAAGCGGCTGATGAATTTGCAGTAACGCCGCGGGCGCACAAAGCAGACGGGCCCCGGACGGCGATGTCAAGCCGACCCCGGGGCCCGTCGATTTTCACTCAATGACACATTGGCGCTGCTACGTGGTGTTGGCTCAGCGTTCGATGCGGATACCGATCATGCCCCAGGACTTGTACGCTTCGAACGACGGGTCGTCACCGCCACCACCGCGGTTCTCTCGATCGCCGACGAAGGCGCGGAGCGGGGTGTTGGTGAGGTTGATGAACTCGCCGAAGAGCTTGACATTGTCGCGGATCTTGAAGGAGCCCGAGGCGTCGACCTGCAGGCGCGACTTCGTGCGGGTATCGGCTTCGGGCGTGGTCGGGTTGATCGTCGAGAGGAAGGCGCCGGAATAGTTCGCGCCGGTCCGGAGCGAAATTGGCCCGCGGTCGAAGAAGATGCCGAGGTTGCCGGCGTTGCCCGTCTGTCCGGGGAGCGGTGCGGTCACACCGGTACGACCGAGGCCGGGAATTTTCGCGTCAGATTGCGTGTAGGTGTAGTTCGCGTTGAGCCCGAGTCCGGAGAGCAAGCCCGGGAGGAACGTGAGGTTCTGCTGCCACGCCACTTCGAATCCATACAGGCGTGCAGTCGGACCGTTCACCGGCTGGGTGATCTGCGTCGCGTCGGGGCCGACGGCATCTTCCGGGGTCCGCGGGCGCGCGGTGGAAAAGATGAAGTTCGTCAGGTCCTTCGCGAACGCGCCGGCCGCGACGAAGCCGACGGTGCGGAAGTACCGCTCGACCATGATGTCGTAGCTGATGGCCGTGGTCGCTTCGAGCGCCGGGTTACCGATCGACGCCGTCTGCTGCCCCGCCTGCACATTCACGTACGGCGCCATGTCGCGGAACTGCGGGCGAACGAGAGCGGTGGTTACCGCCGCCTTGATGTTCGTGTACTCGTCGAGGCGGAGGGTTGCGTTGATCGACGGGAACGCATTCGCGTAGCTCGTCGAGCCGAGGGTGTCGGTGACGGGGCGGGCAAGGGCCGTACCGGCGGTGTTGAGCGCCACGATCTTCGCGGTGTTGCTCGTTCGGGTGACTTCGATACGAACACCAGGCACAATATGCAGCTTCCCGACATCGAGCGAAGCCATGACGTAGCCCGCGTACACATCCTCACCAACGGTATACGTACCACCGGCCGAAACCGTCTGCGACGTGAGCGTATTCATCGTAAAGGCGCCCGGGTTCGCGCCGATGAAGTCACGCATTTTCCCAGCGTCGAACGTGCGGCCGAAGTTGTAGTCATCGAGGATCGCCCGACCGCTCGTTTCCGTGGTGAGCGCCGACATCAGCGTGGCGTTGGTGGCACCGAGGGAGTTGGTGCCGACGGCGCTGGTGAATGTCGTGTTCTGGAGCGAGTTGCTGCGGTTCTTGAGGCGCGCCGAAGCGCCGGCCTTGAGCAAGCCGGTGAAGCGGCCGAACGTGACGGGGAGCGAGCCGTTCACCTTCGCGCTTACGTCATCATCCTTCGTGTTGCGGACTTCGCGCACGAGACTGTTGAACGGAAAGCGCGTCGGATCGTCGAACGAACCGACGACGACGTTCGCGCGCGGCTTGTCGGGCGTCTCGAAGTTGTAGCCGAGGGTCATGTTGCTCTGACGGAACGCCATCGTGAGCACGTTGGGACGCTCTTCACGGGCGACTGACGTACCGACGGTCCAGTCGAGCGACTTGCCGCTGGCGGAGAAGTGTTCACCGCCGAACTGCGCCGTGTAGATGTCCTGAATCACCTTGCGCAGGCGGATGTCGCGGTCGAACTGTGAACCGGTGGTAGTACCGGAGTCGGCGCCGACCTGGTTCCAGCGCGAGCCGCTGCCGCCACGGAAGCGGAAGCGCGCACGAGCGCGGACTTCGTCGTCGGAAAACTGGTTCCAGGTGCCACGCAGGAACAGCTTGCTGTTCTGGCCGAGCAGGTAGTCGAGGGTGCCGTTCACACCGTTGCGCAGGCGATTGACCTGCGGATAGTCGCGGAGTTCGAGCAGGTTCGGGGCATCGAGCGACGTGAGCGATGGGGCCACACCGCAGTTGCGGGTCTGTGAGCACCAATCGCCTTCGACGTTCTGTGAAGCGCGGTCATTCCGATAATACGTACCACCGAACATGGCGCCGAACTTTTGTGACTTGCCGAAGCGCTTGCCGGCATTCGCGCCGGCGTTGATGAGCGCGCCGCCACCGAGCTGGTTCTGGCCGCCGGCGATGGTGGCGTTGAGCAGCGGCTGGTTCGCGCGCGCGCTCCGCGTCACGATGTTCACGTTGCCGCCGATGGCGTCGGCATCCATGTCCGGCGTGAGCGTCTTGGAGACCTGGATCTGCGCGGCCTGGTCGGACGGAATCACGTCCATGGGCAACTGGCGGTTGTTCTGCTCGGGGGTGCTGACGCGCATGCCGTTCAGCGACATCGAGTTGAGGTCGGCGCTGGTGCCGCGAATCTGCACGAAGCGGCCTTCACCCTGGTCACGTACCACGGCGATGCCGGGGACGCGCGCCAGTGCTTCCGCCATGTTTGGATCGGGGAGACGTCCGACCAGATCGTTGTCGATGACGCTCGAGATGGTCGGCGACGTGCGCTGCTGATTGAGCGCCGACGCCTGTCCGACCACCGTGCCGCGGACTTCAACAGCCGACAGGCTCGTGACCACATCGGCCAACTTGACGTCGAGCGTCGCCGTCTTGCCATTCTCGACCGTCACGGACTTCGACGCCGGCTGATAGCCGATATACCGGAACGTCAGCGTGCGAGCGCCGGACGGGACGTTGATGGCGCGGTACTTCCCCTGATCGGTGGCGGCCCGGATGTTGGTACCGTCGATCAACACGAGAACGCCTGAGAGCGGGCGTCCATTGGGGCCGGTCACGGTTCCAGTGACGACGCCCTGCGCGCCGAGCGGCGCACCGGCGAGTAACAGACCGAAAGCCATGCTACGAAGCGATAGTTGCATCGAAGTGATCAGTTTGGAGGAAGGCGCTTGCGGACGTCGCGCCAATCGTAGAAGTGGAACGTCTTGTCGGTGGACATCATCACGAGCATTCCTTCAGGAAACGCGGGCGAGAGCGCACGAGCCGTGACCTCGAGGCCGTCGGTTTCCTGTGCCGTCACCGGGATCGTGGCGAGCGTGACATGCGAATGCGGTGCGCCGGCGGCACCCTCGCGGGCGAACAGCTGTATGCGCTGACCTTGCTGATCGGAGATCACGAGGTAGCCGGTCGAATCGCTGGTGGGGTACACGGCGATGCCTTCGTGATCACTCACGAATCCGGTGGTGCCGAAGAGCGCGAGTTCCTTGGCGGCGTCAGCGCGATCGGGATCGACGTGGTACTTCCGGATGCCGACCGTTTCGTCGCTGTAGTAGACGAAGCCCAACTGCTGATCAACGGCGATCGCCTCGATCTCTTTCTTGCCGCTGTACGTGCCGAAGGCGCGCACCCGCTTGGCGGTGAGGGTGCCGTTGCCGACGTCCGTGAGGCGGTATTGCCACAAATAACCGTCAGCCGGTCCGCTCTTTCCGCCCACGATGGCGAACACGGCGCCGTCGCGCGGACGGCGATACATCGCGATCCCCATCGGCGCGCGTGTGGCGTCACCGTCGAACACGGCGATGCCTCCGCCGTCGATGGGCGTCATGTCGGGCAGCCGGAAGATCCGCAGTGACATGGTGCCGCGTTCGGCCGCGACGGCGATATCGATCAGCTTTCCGTTCAACGACACGCCAGTGACGATGTCGACGTTGTTCGGGCGCTCGAGCGGACGCCGCGTGCGGGTGGTGTCGATCTTCCCGTCCAGCGTGAACACGTACAGTCCGCCGGTGCTGTCACCCTTGTCGGTACCGATCACTAGGGAACGGGCCGGATTCAGCGTGTCGATCCAGATTGCCGGGTCATCCGAGTCGTTGAGCACGGCCGCAGTAACGACGACCGGGCGCATCGTGTCGGCGGCCGACGCTCCTGCGGTGGACGAGGGGGGGGCGGGAGTCGCCGAGGACTGGGGTGATTCCCCGCTGCGACAGGCGGCGAGCGAGAGCCCGAGAGTGGCCCAGGCGGCCAACGAGAACGGTTGCACGGAGATGGAGCAGAAGGACGCTGCCCGGCCTCGTGCCGGCAGACTGAAGAGGAGGAAGTTCCCGATACTCGGTGACGTAGAGACGACGAGCTTGTCACGGTTGTGTATCGGCGGCTTTCCGTTCGGCGGCTTTCCTGTGCACGGTCCAGACGTAGCTTTCAAGTATGACTCCCTCTGTGACTCCTTCCACTCAGCCCCGCCCCGTGGCGCTCATTACCGGCGCAACACGAGGTATCGGACACGCCATCGCGCTCCGGCTCGCGCCAAAACATGATCTGATTCTCGTGGCGCGCGACGAGTCGCTGCTGGCGGCGGTTGCCGGTGAGTGCGAGGTACTGGGGTCGCGCGTGCAGTGCATCGCGGCCGATGTGCAGAAGGCGCTGGTCACGGCGCAGCGGCTGACGGACCTTCACGTCGATGTGCTGGTCAACAACGCTGGCGTCGCTGTCATGAAGCCGTTTCTCGAGATGACCGCCGAGGAGTGGCATCGTCAGGTGGACGTCAATGTGAACGCGCTGTATCACGTGACGCGCGCGGTGCTGCCCGGGATGGTGGCGCGCGGTCACGGGCACGTGTGCATCATCGGCAGTATTGCCGGACGCAACACCTTTGTGGGCGGCACCTGCTACACCGGCACGAAGCACTTCGTGATGGGCTTCGCGGAGTCGCTGATGCTGGAGGTGCGGGATGCCGGCGTGGGCGTGTCGGTGATCACGCCGGGCTCGGTGGATACCGACCTGTTCCCCGCCGGCACGGATCGGACGTGGATGCTCGAGCCGAAGAACGTGGCGGATGCTGTCGGATTCGCGATCGAGGCGCCGCCGCATATGCTCGTGCATCGGCTCGAGGTGCGCCCGCTCTCGCCCAAGCGCCCCCGGGCGTCCTGAGGTGAGCGACGCGCGCGAATTGTTGGCGGTGCGCGAGATCGCGCACGCCTTTCTCTTGGCTGATCGTCCGAGTGATGTGCAACAGTTCGCCCTCGATCGGGTCACGCCGATTCTCGGTGCGACGTTCTCGCTGGTGATGGAACTCAGCGACGACGGCGAACTGCTGCGGCCGGTGGCACAGCACGAATGGCCGTCGAAGCATCGGCACTGGATCGGCGCCCTGCGCGTACGTGTCGGTGACGGACCCAGTGGGGTCGCGGTGGCTGAGCGACGGTTGGTGGAAGTCGCGGATCTCCTGGCCGATGAGGCGCTCGGGGTGTGGCACGAGGTGGCCGTGGAGCTCGGATTCCGGTCGATTATCGCCGCACCGATGGAAACAGCAGACGGACCCATCGGCGCCGTCACGTTCTACTTTGCCGATGCCACGCACGTCCGTGAGGAGCAGCGTGCGCTGGTGCGAGTGGTGGCCGATCAGCTGGCGGCAGCGACGGACAAGTCACGGCGCACCGACGCGCTGCGCCGCGCGAACGCGGCGCTGGCCGAGGCGAATGCACAGCTGGAGCGACAGGCTGCGGTATGGAATAGCGCCGAGCGCGCTCGAGACCAGACGGTACACGGCGTGGTGTCGGCGCTACTGACGTTGGCCTCGCCTGACGACACCAGCGACGCGTCGCTGCGCCTGTCGGCTGTGCACGCGTTGGCGGTGGCGGCCCGAGACTACGATCTGGTCACCCGCCATGATTTCTCCGCGGCGATGGCGGATGTGGACCCGCGCGAACCACTGCTTGCGGCGGTCGCGATGTGGCGGGCGCGGGCTCCCATGGTGCCCATCCACGTGGACGAGCCAACGGTGCTCCTGCCCTTGATCCGTGGGGACCTTCCCTGGCTCTCCCGTCTCCTGGAACTCGTGGTGGGGCTGGCGGTACGGTCGGCGTGTGTGGAGGGTGGAACCGTGAATACGGGCGTACGACTGGGGAGTGGCTTCATCGCGCTCCAGGTGGGGTGGCGCGATGCCTCGACCGATACCACGACCGATACCGCAGGGGATCAACCTCGCACAGCGACTCCACGTATACTTGAGGATACCAGGCGGCGTCCGGCGCATGATCCGTTCGCGGGCGTGCGTGGGGCGGTGACGGCGCTCGATCAGTCGCTGGCCACCGTGCTTGCCGGACGTCTAGGCGGCCAGATGCGCGTTGAAGAATCGGCCAATGGGTCGGAAGCTGAAGGCGGATGGACGTTGGTCTTCCCTGTCGAAGCAGAGCTCTGACACGCGGTCGTCGCTCACCCTGTTTTCCCGTTCACTCCGGATCGCCCGTATGCATCAGCAGTCGAATCGCCAATTGCAGGAACGCCTCACGGCGCTGCCCATTGCGGAGGTCATCGCGTTGGCGGCGAGATTTTTCACGCGCCGCAGTGGTGTGTATGCGACGTTCATCGAAAAGCAGGGCCCGGCGCACCTCGTGCTGCGTGGTCAGGGCGGCGAGGAGTTGGTGATCGCGGCGCGCCTCACGGACGCCGGCACCGCGGTGTCGGGTTCGACGTACATGTTCGATCAGCAGGTCGCGCGCTTTCTCGATGCACTGCCGCCGGCACCGCCGATGCCGGTGCTGGTGACCGCTGATGTCGCTTCGTTGCCGGAGGATTCGGCATGACGATGAGCACGACGCATTTCGTGAATTCGCTGCGCGTACGGCCGGAGATCATTCGCCTTGCGAGTGAGCAGGCACCGGTACTGTGGACCGTGCGTGTGCAGGCGGCCGAGGTGTGGGACGCCGTGCGGGTCGAAGCAACGCCTGAAACGCCGGTGCGCGACGTGAAGCAGGCGGCCATGGCGCTGCTGCTCCCCGACGTCGAGCAGATCGACAGCTACATGGTGAAGCTGCATGGCGCCGAAGTGCCGAACGAGGCGCAGTCGCTGCAGTTGGCGGGCGCGCGCAATGCGTCGACGCTGTTCGTCATGGCGCGTCGGCGTCGGCCGGTTCGGTGAGCGAACGGTCGCCAGAGTCGTTGATCGCGGCCGTCCAGCGGCTGCGTGGGGAGATTGCAAAGCGCATTGTTGGTCAGGATGCGGTGGTCGACGAGATTCTGATGGCGCTGGTAGCCGGTGGACACGCGTTGCTGGTCGGTGTGCCCGGGCTCGCAAAAACGCTGATGATCAAGTCGCTTTCGGACGCCCTGCAACTCGAATTCCGCCGCATTCAGTTTACGCCCGATCTCGTGCCGAGCGACATCACGGGCACGGAGATACTCGAAGAAAGCGGTGGCGGTGCACGCGCGTTTCGGTTCGTGCACGGTCCGGTGTTCGCGAACATCGTGCTGGCCGACGAGATCAATCGTGCGCCGCCACGTACCCAGGCGGCGCTGCTGGAGGCGATGCAGGAGCACAGCGTGACGGCTGCTGGCAAGACAATGAAGCTGCCGGAGCCGTTCTTCGTGCTCGCCACACAGAATCCCATTGAGCAGGAAGGCACGTATCCGCTGCCGGAAGCGCAGCTCGATCGCTTTCTCTTCGACATCCGCGTGGAGTATCCCACCGAGGCTGAAGAGATTTCGATTCTGCGCACGACCACCGGCAAACGCGGTGCGCCCATCGAAGCGGTGTTCTCGGCGGAGGATGCGCTGGCATTGCAGCGCCTTGTGCGGGAGTTGCCGTGCAGTGAGCTGGTGCTCACCTATGCGGCCAAGCTCGTACGCGCCACGCGGCCGCAGGAGGCTACGGCGCCGAACATCGTGCGCCAGTACGTGCGATGGGGCGCCGGACCGCGCGCTGGGCAGGCGCTGATTCTCGGGGCGAAGGCGTCGGCTCTGCTGGCCGGACGGGCGGCCGTCTCGCCGGCCGACATTCGGCGTGTCGTGATGCCGGTGCTGCGTCATCGCATTCTGCCGAACTTCGCGGCCGAAGCGGACGGCGTATCGGCGGAACCGATCATCGAGGCGCTGTTGTCGCACGTGGCAGCGCCAGGCAGCGCGCTGCCGGCCTGATCGCACGGCAGCGATGAGCGAGCGATGAGCGCGGATTACGGGCCGCTGCTCGACGCCCTGCGGGGCGTGCGCTGGCCGGCACGGCGCGCTGTCGCGGCAGCGGCGTCGGGCGCGCACCGCTCACGACAACGCGGAACGGCGGGCGAGTTCACGGAGTATCGACTGTATAGACAGGGCGACGATCCGCGGGCGCTCGACTGGAAGCTGCTCGCGCGCAGCGACCGCGCCTTCGTGCGACTCAGTGACGACCGCGCGCTGCTGCCCACGTGGATCGTGCTCGACGGGAGTGCCAGCATGGACTTCCCCGCAGATGGAGCGATGAGCAAGTGGCGACTGGCGTGCGCCGTGGCCGTCGGACTATCGGCGGTCGCGCACGCGTCGGGTGATCCGGTCGGCGTGCTGGCGTTGCACGCCGACGGCGTGTTACGCATGCCGCCGCGCACACGGCGTGGAACCGTGCGCGAGATCGCCCGATCGCTGGATACGTTGCGGGCCGGTGGCACGAGCGCGCTGGCGTCGGCGCTGATGCAGATCCCGGTCACCACGCGCTGCGTGCTCGTGACCGACTGCCTTGGCGATCACGCGGCGACGATCAAGAACGCATCGGTGCTTGCCGCGGGCGGGGCGATGCTGGAGTGCGTGCACATTGTGGCGCGTGAGGAGCTCGCGTTGCCCGAGGGGATCTTTCGTGCGCAGGATCCGGAGGATCCCTCCGTGTGGCGAGTGACCAGCACCGACGTGCGGACCGGATACGCAATGCAATTCGAGGCGTTTCGCGCGCAGGTGCGCGATCAATGGCGTGCGCTCGGCGCGGGCTACACCGAAGTTTCGACCGACGTGGCAGCGGCTCGTGCCGTGCGCGCCGTCGTGGCAGGGCTGGCGGTTACGTGAGTCACGTCAGGAGCATGTCATGATCGGCTTCGCCACTCCCTGGATTCTTGGCGTCGCGTTGGTGGCAGCACTGACGATCACGGCGTTGCACTTTCTTTCGGTGCGGCAACCGCGCGTGATGCTGTTGCCTACGGCGCGATTCGTTCCGGAGCGTGATGCGCGCGCCGTGGCGCGCCAGGCGAAGCCCAGTGACTTGCTGTTGCTTTCGTTGCGCGTGATCGCGTTGCTGGCCGTCGGCGGCGCGCTGGCGGGTGCGCGCTGCGGTGCGTCGGGTGCAGTTGTCGCGTCGATCATCGTGATCGACGCGACGCTGCGCGCGGATTCGGCGGCGCTGGTCGCGCGCGCGGTGACGGCGACTGCAGTGGCGAGCGTCGCGGCCACGGGCGATGCATCCGTGCCTACGGTGTTGTGGGTGAACGGCGTCACGAACGATCCCGGGGTCGCGATAGCGGCGGCGATCCGTGAATCGGCGCGACAGGCGCAGACGAATCCGTCGTTGGCTGAGCTGTCACTCGCGGTGGTCATGCCGGCATCTGTGCGTTCACGCGAAGGCTGGGATGCATGGCGTGGCCAGTGGCCAGCGCGCATTCAGATGGTACCTATCGCGAACGCCGCTGCGGCCGACACGAGCGCCCCGTCGTCGGCGCCGGCAATGGTCCGAGTGGTTGGTACTCGTGCCGCCGTTGGAACGGCAAGTGGAACGGATGTGGTCGAAGCGGCCTTCGCGCTGCGCGGCGCGATCGCGGCACGCGGCGCTGTTCCTGATGGCGCGGAGGTGGTCGTGCAGCGCACGGGCACTCGTGTCGCAGATCGCGCGCCGGTTGTGGTGCAGTGGCCGCCGAACGGCGTGCCCACTGGTTGGCAAGTGGCGCCAGTGATGGACTCCGTTGGCGCCGTCACGGCCGCGGGAATCGCGCTGGTGGCACCATGGGTGCGCACGGCCCTGCCGCCGCCGCTCTCGGATAGCGTGCGAGCGATAGCGTGGTGGAGCGATGGCATAGCGGTGGCGGTCGAGCGCACGCGTGGCACATCATGTGTGCGCGAGGTCGCTCTTGCCGTGGCCGCGGGGAGTGACCTGTTGCTCTCACCGGCGGCTGATGGGCTGTTGCGTGTACTGCGGGCACCGTGCGAGGTGCGTGGCGTAGCGGCTCCGCGCGCGAACGCAAACGCGACTGCGAGTAACTATGCATCGGCCGGTCGTTTTCGCGAGGCCGGGGCAATGTCGCGCGCCACGCGACCCGAGTGGCTGGCCACGGCGTTGTTGGCGCTGGCGCTGGTGGCGCTACTGGCCGAGCAGATCGTTCGACGCGGCTCGACGCACATGGCGGCGGGATCGACGACATCATGAACGATACGACGATCCTCTCGCGGGTAGCTGGCGTTCGTCGCGTGCTTGTGCGCGTGGTGTACACACGGGCCACGTTGCTCGCCTGCGGCGTGGCGCTCTCGGCGTGGCTGGTGGTTGACGGCGTGCGGCTCGCCTGTGGTGGCGACTCGCTTGCGTCAGAACGCAGCACCGGCATCGTACTGGTTTTCGCACTGCTCGTGTTCTGGTCGCTGGCGCGACGCCAGACGCGCGACATCAACGATGTTCGCGCGGCGTTGTGGATCGAAGAACGCGATACCGGCGCGCGTCCGGCGAGCTTCGCGTTGGTGACGCTGATCGAGGCACTGGTCGGGCTGCGGTCGTTGGCGACAGGTGTGTCAACCGTAGACCCGTCGGCGCGGTCGACTGCCGAGAGTCCGCTGTTGCAGGCGTCGGCGAATGCGGTGCTCGTGCGCACAGATGTACCGCGTGCGCTACGGCGTTCGGCGAGAAACCAGTTGCTCGGGCCGGCGCTGTTCCTGGCTGGTGCGCTCACTGTGCTGGTGGTCGGTGCGCTGGTGCGATCCGGCCCCGGCGCTATTGCGGGCTCGGTATTGCGCGCGGTGAGCGGCGACAGCGCCTTGCTTACGCCCATCCCGCCGCTCGGTTCATGGCAGGTACGTGTCGATGCGCCGGCGTACATGCGTCGGGCGCCGCAGCAGTTCGGGAACGTGCAAAACGCATCGGCTGTGCGCGGCAGCATGGTACAGTTGCGCGGCCCGGGCCCGATTCCCGAGCAGGTGATCGAGCGTATCGTGGGTGATGCGGCTGACACGTTGGCGGCGGCGCGTCGCGAGCGCGCCTTGCTCCCCACGACGAACGGCGACGGTTGGCAGGTGCGTACCGTGGCGACCGATGGACCGGTCACCATTCAGCTGGCCCGTGGCGGTCGTGCACGGTTATTTGTGATCGAAGGTCGTGCCGACTCGATACCGGCCGTGGCGCTGCTGCAGCCGACACGCGACAGCGTTTTTCGCACGCCAGAGGGGTCGCTGGCGTTGGTGGCCTCGGCACGTGACGATATCGGGCTCACGAATGCGCGTTTCGAACTCATCGTAAGCTCGGGCGAGGGCGAGCGCTTCACGGCGCGCACGGTGCAGATGGGTGAACGCCGCTTCGTGGGCGACCGAGCTGGGACGATTCGTGCCACGATGGATCTCGCCGCGCTCGAGTTGGTCGCGGGTGACATCGTGCATGTCCGCGCGATCGCGCGTGATGCGTATCCGGCGTCGAACCGCGAGTACGGCAGCAGCGAAACGCGCTCGTTCCGTATTGCGCGTGCCGCCGAGTACGATTCGGTGGCGGTCGAGCCGGCGCCACCGCCGGAAGTGGACAAATCGCTGCTCAGTCAGCGCATGCTGTTGATGCTGACCGAAAAACTCGAGAAACAAAGGCCGAGGCTGGAACGCAAGACGCTGATGAGCGAGGCGAGCAAAATCGGTCGTGATCAGGCCCGATTGCGACGTGCTGTCGGTGATCTCGTGTTTCAGCGATTGAGTGGCGACGTGAGTGGGGAGCACGCACACACGGTGGGCGACGGGCATGATCACGGTGTGGAGCAGCAGCAGGGTAAGCTGGCGCTGTCTGGTGGCAATGCGGGCGGCGTGCTCGAAGAAGGTGATGACTCACCCGTCATCTCGATCAACCAGCCGCTGCTCGAAGCGTACAACGCGATGTGGGACGCCGGCCGTGAGCTCGAGCAGGGCGAGCCGAAGGCCGCCATTCCACATATGCGGCTCGCACTGGCGGCTATCGAACGGGCCCGTTCGGCGGAACGGCTGTATCTGCGCGGCAAACCGCCCACGGTGATCATCGACATCGCCAAGGTGCGCCTCGCCGGCAAGGACACCGGTGTTACGAACCTTCGGCGCGAACGTGAAGGGCCGCCGTCGCGCGAAGCACGTCGTGCGGCCCGATTGATCGTTGCCGCGCAGTTGGTGGCGGGCGATGTGCTGGCGGCTCGCGATTCGCTCGCCGTGCTGCGCGTGGAAGCGCTGGGCGATTCACCGGCATTTGCGGCGGCCGTGGCAACGGTACTCGCGGTGATGGACCGCAATGGCGACGCCACCGAGGCGTTCGTGGGTGCACGCCGGGTGCTTGGTGGTGTGGTGCGCACCGATGCTGGCGCGTGGTCACGCGGTATTCCGCGATGAGCGACTCCACGCGTGCCGCGATGCGCGACGCGACGGCGATGGACCCGTTCGTGTTTGCGACCGCGCAGTACGAGTCGGGTGACTGGGATTCGGCACCGATGCTCCCGGCCAACGTGATCGATTCGGTCGCCCGCTACACGTCGCTGCCGGTTCGGCCACAGGGCGTCTCCGTGCCGTTGTCGAGTGAGGCCGTGTTCGCGTATCCGCTGCTCTATCTCACGGGCCACTTACCGGTGCGCTTCACTACGCGTGAGGCTAATGTGCTGCGCAAGTATCTCGTGCGCGGTGGGCTGCTGTTCGTGGACGACCACAACCACGATGTGGACGGCGCGTTTCACAAGACGGTGCGTGAAGAGATCCGCCGGGTGGCCGGTCCATTGGTGCCGCTGCCGAATACGCACGAACTCTATCGCAGCTTCTTCGTGTTCGAGAATGGGCCGCCCACTACGTCGCACGAGATGAACGGGTGGGGCGACAACCTCGTGCATGAACAGCTCGATGCGGTGTTGCGCAACGGCCGCATCTCCGTGTTGTACAGCAGCAAGGACTACAGTTCGGAGTGGAGTTTCCATCCCGACAACAAGCGCTTCCTCTCGGTGGACAACACCAGGTTCGCGGTGAATCTCGTGGTCTACGCACTGACTCGATGACGACGACGAAACCGAACCGTCCGCGGTCCATGCTCGAGCGCGCGCTGCGAACTGTCGCGTGGCTCGGGTTGGCTACTGCGATGTATCTCGCGAGCCGACCGGCCGGGCCACGCGACCGGCGGGCAAGCGTGCTGCGATGGTCCGCGAGTGATCTGGCCGACAGCAGCGCTACGGTGCTGACCACGGCGTTAGTGCGCGAAATCATTTCCGCGTCGGGCGACACGCAACCACGCCGCGTGAACGTAGAGCTCACGGCCGTGCCCAGCCAACGGGCCCGGGCCATGCTGGGCGCGGTGGTTGGCGCCGATGTCTCCGTGAACTGGATCGATCGCACTCAGGCTTCCGGCCTGGCCCTGTCCGCCACGGCCGTTGCCGGTCCATCGGGCGCGGTCGATGTCCGCGTGGTAGGCGCGCCATCGTCGTTGCTGCTGGTGCTTCGTGATGCCGGTGGGACGCTTGATTCCATCCCGAACACGCGGGTGGCGGCGTGGCGGCTGGCCAGCGTGTCGCCGCCGCTTCGAGCGGCTATTGGCGCGTCGGAGGCCCGCGTGCCCACCCGCCTTCCGGCGTTCACACGACGCGTGATGCTGATGGCGCAGCCGGGATGGGAATCGAAGTTCGTCACCGCCGCCCTCGAGGAAGCGGGGTGGCACATTGACGGCCGCTATCGCGTGTCGCCGCGCGCGGCGGTCACGCTGGGCGCACCGGGGCGCGTCGACACCGCGCGTTACGCCGTGGTGGTGCTGCTGGACAGCGTGGCGGTCGATGCCGTGGCGATCCGGCGCTTCGTGCAGCAGGGCGGGGGCGTGGTGCTCGGCGGCGATGCGCTACGCATTCCGGCATTGGCGGCGATCAGCCCTGTGCGAGTGACCATGGTTCGTGGTGCGGTGGCCGGCGCGCTGTTGACGGATACCCCGCAGCGTGGTCTCGAAGCCTGGGAGCTGGTGGCGAACCGCGGTGCGTTCGTCGTGCGGTCGGACGATTCGGACCACGGGCATGCGGAACCAGCGCTGGTCGCGCAGCGCATCGGCGCGGGGCGCGTGGTGGCCAGTGCGTATCGCAACAGTTGGCGCTGGCGCATGGAAGGGACCGACGACGGTGCCGCCGAGCATCGCGCGTGGTGGGGGAGCGTGTTGGCACTGGCGGCCGGTGTGCCGGCGATGGCGGATGATGCGGTGGTCGACGCCTACCCAGGCAACGCCGCCCCGTATGCCGACCTGGTGGCCCGCGTCGGTTTGCCAGTCTCGGTCGACGGGATGACCGCTGCGCCGGCAGCGCGTGCTCTCTCGGCGTTCGATCAACTGATGGATCGACTGCGGGCGGCTCCTGGCCTCCTGTTCATGGTGATCGCGATGGCGTTGCTGGGCGAGTGGGCCTCGCGGCGGCTGCGCGGTAATCGATGAGTTTCGAACGCAGTTCTTCGCGACTCTTCGCGATCTTCGCGGACTTCGCGTGAACCGCGGTGCTTTCGGCTGCCTCGGCCTTCTCGGAGAGCCGGCCGGTTCACGCGAAGCTCGCGGAGCACGCGACAAGACGCGAAGAACAGCCGAACTGAAATTGTCGATCTTGAAGAGCGTCGCGTTACGCGCTACCGTCACCGCATGAAGCAACAGGTCGCATTTCTCTCGCACTCCGATTGTGGACGCCACGATACGGGGTGGGATCACCCGGAGCATGTGGGGCGATTGCGCGCCATTCCCCGGGCGCTGCGCTACGATCAGGCGTTGTTCGAGGCGCTGCAGCATCACGAGGGGCGGCACGCCACGGAAGACGAACTCGCGCTGGCGCACGACCGCGACTACATCGCCAAGGTCCGCGACATGGCACAGTCGGGCGGTGGCCGTCTCGATCCCGATACGGTCGTGAGTGAAGGCTCGTGGGACGCCGCGACCGTCGGCACCGGCTGTGTGCTGGACGGTGTCGACATGGCGTTCGACGGGCGTGCGCCGCGCAGCTTTTCTGCCGTGCGTCCTCCCGGACACCACGCTCTGCGCGATCGCGCAATGGGGTTCTGTCTGTTCGGCAACGTGGCGATCGCCGCGCACTATGCGCTGGCGACAAAGGCGTGCGAGCGCGTGCTGATCGTGGATTGGGACGTGCATCACGGCAACGGTACGCAGGCGCTGGTGGAGCACGAGCCGCGTATCCACTTCGTGTCGATGCATCAGTGGCCCTGGTATCCGGGTACCGGAGCGGCCGACGACCGTGGCCCCCACGGCACGGTGTGGAACACGCCGATGGCGCCGTCGCTGCCGTCGACGCAGTACGTGGAGGCGCTGTTGCGCGCCGTCGATGCGGCCGCCGAGGGGTTCACGCCCGATCTGATCCTGTTGAGTGCCGGCTTTGACTGTCTCGAGGGCGATCCGTTGGGGGCTTTCACCCTCACGCTCGACGATATCGGCACGCTAACGCGGGCGCTCGTGGAACGCGCCGAACGCTGGTGCGGCGGTCGGCTGGTGAGCGCCATGGAGGGTGGGTATGCCCCCGACCCCGTGGCACAAGCGGTGCTCGTACACCTGGCAGCGCTGGCCTGACGGCCCTCGTGCCACCATGATTCGTCGGTGATGACCACCGTCCCCTCCGCCCTCCTCTCGATCGACCAGCCTCACGATCCGCCGCCGCGCACCATTTACCGGTCGCCGTCGGGCGAGGACATCATCGATTGTCATCCGCGTGAGGTGGCGCCGCTGCTGGCCGAAGGTGGCACCATGTGGGTCGACATCGATTCGACGGTGCGCTCGCAGCATGCGATGCTGGAGAAGGTGTTTCGCTTCCATCCGCTGGCGGTGGAGGACACGCTCAACCCGAACTCTCGCGTCAAGCTCGAGGAGTACGAAGGGTTCCTCTTCGTCATCATTCGCGGGGTGGGTCTCGCTGCTGGCACTGACGATCCGTACGATCTGGAGACGAAGGACCTGTACTGCTTTCTCGGGAAGAACTATCTCGTCACGGTGCACGCCGGACCGATGGCTTCGATCGATCGCGTGTCTGAGCAGCTTCGCCGAGCGCCCGATCTGCTGGCGCGTGGCGTGGAGCGCGCGTTGCATGCG
Source organism: Gemmatimonas sp. (assembly GCF_041689975.1). Classification (GTDB taxonomy): domain Bacteria; phylum Gemmatimonadota; class Gemmatimonadetes; order Gemmatimonadales; family Gemmatimonadaceae; genus Gemmatimonas. The sequence continues at coordinate 15,088 of NZ_JBDNFF010000024.1, read as the reverse complement.
ATTCTCGACGACACGATCGACAGCTATTTCCCGATCCTGCAGCAGATCGACGAGTTCATCGACGGACTCGAGGAACGCGTGTTCGTGGACTTCGACGAGACCGCGCTGCGCGACCTCTTCCACGTGAAGCGGCTCGTCCTGTCGCTGCGACGGTATCTGCAGCCGTCGCGTGAAGTGATGAACGTGCTCACGAACCGCCCGAGTATGCTGCTCACGCCCGATGTGCAGCTGTACTTCCGGGACATCTATGATCACGTGCTGCGCATCAACGATGCGCTGGACACGTACCGTGATCTGCTCAGCAGCACGATGGATGCATATCTCACGCAGGTGTCGAATCGTCTGGGGGCGACGACCAAGGCGTTGTCGGTGGTGGCCACGATGTCGCTGCCGTTCGTCGTCGTGAGTGGTATGTGGGGCATGAATTTTTCGACGATTCCGCTGTCGGGCTGGCCGCACGGGTTCTGGCTGCTGCTGGTCGTGCAGCTCGGGTTGGGCGGCCTGCTACTTTTGTATCTGAGGCGCCGCGGTCTGATCTGACGCGCCCGACTGCCCGCTGGTCTTCTACTCTCTTTCTTACCTCGCCAGATGTTCTGCCCTGAATGCGGGACCTGGAACCGGGCTGCGGCGGCGCGCTGCACGCGCTGTGGCGTGCCGCTTCCGGACGTCTCGGCCCCGCCGATCGACATCCCTGACGAAGAGCTGCGCGAGTTGCGCGTCGCGACGGGCAATCGCTACACGGTGATCAAGCGGTTGGGAAGCGGCGGCATGGCGCACGTCTATCTGGCCAAACATGCCGTGCTGGCGCGGCCGCTCGTGATCAAGGTGCTGCATCGCACGCTGGCGCAGGAGCCGGAAATGCGTGAGCGCTTCCGACGCGAGGCCGAAGCGGCGGCGCGACTGATCCATCCGTACATTTGTGCCATCGCCGACATGGGCACCGCAGGCGACATCGAGTATCTCGCGATGCCGTACTACGCCGGCGGTTCACTGGCCGATATGCTGTCACGTCGCAAGACGGTGTCCGCCAGCTCGGCGGCCTCGATCGCGGTGCAGGTGGCTTGTGCACTCGACTACGCGCATCGGCACGGCGTGGTGCATCGTGACATCAAGCCCGACAACATTCTGTTCGACGAAGACGGCAACGTGGCGCTCACCGACTTCGGTATCGCGACGGCGCGTTTCCACGGCCGTCTCACCGCCAACGGACGCGCCATGGGGACGCCGCATTACATGTCACCCGAGCAGGCGATGGGCAAGCTGGTCGACGGCCGCAGCGACCTCTATGCCGTGGGGCTGCTGTTGTACGAAATGTTGTTGGGGCATCCGCCATTCGACGGTGAAGACTCGTATGCGGTAGGATACAAGCACGTGCATGAGACGCCGGTGGCGCCCGATCAGGTGGATACGCGTATCCCCGCTGGTTTGAGCGCGATCACCATGAAGTGTCTGTCCAAGCAGGCTGTCGATCGGTACGATCGCGGTTTCGAACTGGCCGATGCGCTTATCGCGTTTCTGGGGCAAGCTCCGGGAGCCGACCTGCGCGCCGCACGTTCGTCGCGTCCGTCCGGACTCACGCCGTGCTGATCTCCACCACCGACTCTGCTCGCGCCATGCAACTCCATGCCGAAATCCTGACGGTCCATACCACGCATCCGTTCATCATCGCGCGCGGTGGTTTCAGCGAGTATCGCGTGGTGTGGGTGCGGCTGCGTGACGCCGACGGTGCGGAAGGTTGGGGTGAGGCGGCCCCGAGCCGCTTCTACGGCGAAACGGCGGATAGTGTGATGGTGGCCATGGCGCAGTTCGCGCCGGTGCTGGAGACAGCGAACGGCTGGTCGATCGACGCCATCGAGCGTGAGCTCGAGAAAACACTGCGCTGGAATGCGGCGGCACGATGCGCGATCAGTTCAGCGCTGCATGATTTGGCGGCCAAGCGGCTTGGCGTTCCGCTTTGGAAGCTGTGGGGGCTCGATGCCAAGGCAGCGCCGCGTTCCACGTTCACGATCGGAATTGCCCCCGATGCGGAGACGTTGCGGTCGCGCGTACGCGAGGCGGCCAGCTATCCGATTCTCAAGATCAAGCTGGGCTCGAGCTGGGATCACGAGGTGTTGCGTATCGTGCGTGAGGAAGCCCCGCACGCCACCCTGCGCGTGGACGCCAACGCCGCATGGACGGCCAAGCAGGCGCTGGCCATGCTGCAGCCGCTCTCCGACGTGGGTGTCGATATGCTGGAGCAGCCGTTGGCGCCGCACGATATCGAAGGGCTTCGCTTCGTGCGGGAACGTTCGCCTATTCCGGTGGTCGCCGACGAGTCGTGCCTCGTGGCCACGGACATTCCGAAACTCGTGGGCGCGGTGGACGGCATCAACATCAAGCTCGCCAAGTGCGGCTCGCTGCGCGAAGCGATGCGGATGATCGCCGTGGCGCGCGCGCACGGCATGCGGGTGATGTGCGGCTGCATGATCGAAACGACACTCGGCATCGCGGCGGCAGCGCACTTCTCACCGCTGCTGGACGACGCCGACCTCGACGGCGCCGCATTGCTCTCCGACGATCCATTCACCGGTCCGTCCATTCCGAACGGACAAGTCACCCTCAGCGACGCGCCGGGGCTCGGCGTGCAGCGTCGCTGACGTCGTCGCTGACGTCGTCGCTGATCGCTTCGCCGCCGTCTTCGTCAGCGAGCGCTTCCCGCTGCATCGAAGTGGCGCTGGCGGCGCCGCTCTTTCGCACGTTCACGTATCGCGTACCTGATGGCATCGCGCTACCGATCGCGCCCGGCACCCGGGTACTGGTGTCCTTTCGCAATCGGCCGGAAATCGGAATCTGTCTCGGCGCTACCGAACCGCCCGACGGCATTACGCTCAAGCCGATTCAAGCCGTGGTCGACGATGTGCCGTCGCTCCCCGCCTCGCTGCTCCACACGGGGCGGTGGATTGCCGACTGGTATGCCGCCCCACTCGGACTGACGCTGCGCTCCATGCTCCCCACGGCGCTCACGTCAGCCAAGGCACCGGCACCTGCGTCGCGTACGCAGCGCATGGTTCGCATTGTGATGGATCTGCCGTCGTTGCTGCAGCGCGAACAGACATTCGCCCGCGCCAGGCAGCAGCGCGTCGTGTACGACCTGCTCGAAACTCAGGGCGGTGCGGCACCGCTGGAATCTCTGCGCATCCAGGCCAACTGCAGCGCTGGCGTCTTCACGGCCATGGCCAAGCGTGGCTTGGTGGAAATCCGCGACGAGGTGCATCAGCGCGATCCCTTCGCCGATCGCGCGGGCACGTTGCCGCCGCCCAATCCTAGCGACGCGCAGAATGAGGTGGTACGCGCTGTTCTCGCTGGTGATCCAGGCCAGGTGTTCTTGTTGCACGGCGTGACTGGTAGTGGCAAGACGCTGGTCTACATCGAAGTGCTGCGTGCCGTGCTGGAGCAACGCGACCAGACGGCCATCGTGCTGGTGCCGGAAATCGCGCTCACGTCGCAGACCGTCGATCGCTTCCGCGGTGCCTTCGGTAACGATGTGGCCGTGCTGCACTCGGGGTTGAGTGACGGTGAGCGGCTCGATGCGTGGCAGTCCCTGCGTCGCGGTGAACGGCGTATCGCCGTCGGTGCGCGCTCAGCGTTGTTCGCCCCACTCGAGCGCGTAGGCGTCGTGATCGTGGACGAAGAACACGAGAGCAGCTACAAGCAGTCGGAAACGCCACGCTACCATGCGCGCGAAGCAGCCATTGTGCGCGCGCGGGCTGAAGGCGCGGTGGTAGTGCTGGGGAGTGCCACACCAAGTCTGGAAACGTGGGAGCGTGCCGACCGCGGTCAGGCGATTCGCCTGACGCTGCCCGATCGTGCCGCTGGTGCGCAATTGCCGCCAGTCACCGTCGTGGACATGCGTGTGGAGCTCAAACAGGCCGTGAAGGAGCGCAAGCCCAACGCGCCGTTCGACGAAACGCTGGGTGTGTTCAGCGCATCATTGCTGGTGGCACTGGAACAGCGGCTCGTGCGCGGCGAACAAAGCCTGCTGCTGCTGAATCGCCGTGGCTATTCGTCGTTCATGCAGTGCAATGCGTGCGGTGACGTGCCGGTGTGTCCGCATTGCAGCATTTCGCTCACCTACCATCGTGTGCCTGAGATTCTCGTCTGCCATTACTGTCAGCATCAGCAGCCGGTGCCGGCTGTCTGTCCGCAATGTGCGGCCGATACGATGCGCCGACGTGGGCTTGGCACGCAGCAGGTGGAGCGCGTGCTCTCCGAGCGCTTTCCCGAAGCCCGCATCGCGCGGATGGACGTCGATACGACCAGCGGCAAATGGGCGCACACGCAGATCCTCGATCGCGTGGGACGCGGTGAGGTCGACATTCTCCTCGGCACGCAGATGATCGCCAAGGGGCTCGACTTCCCGAACGTGACGCTGGTGGGCGTCGTCGACGCGGACACCGGCCTCAATCTCCCCGATTTTCGTGCCTCCGAGCGAACGTTTCAACTGGTCAGTCAGGTGGCGGGACGCGCAGGGCGTGGGCCGAAGGGCGGCGACGTGATCATTCAGACACGCATGCCTACCAGCCACGCGATCCGTCATGCGATCACACACGACGTAACCGGCTTCGTGCGCGAGGAACTGGGAGCGCGACGGATGCCGGCCTATCCCCCATTCGTGAGTATTGCCAACGTGATGGTGAGCGGTCTCGACCAGGCCGCGACGGCGGCGGCGGCGATGGCGGCGGCCAATTGGGTGCAGCGACTGGTCGACCGTCAGGGGCTGCGCGATCTCGTATTCGTCGGCCCGGCGCCATGCCCGATCGATCGTATCAAGGACCGCTGGCGCTGGCACTTTCTGCTCAAATCGTCGCAGCCGAAGCTGATGACGCGCGTAGTTCGCTACATCGCCGAACGGTGTCCGGTGCCCAAGGTGCACGCGTTGCGCCTCACAGTCGATCGCGATCCGGTGTCGCTGCTGTAGGCCTCTCCTGACGTCGGCCACCTGTTTGCTTTTCGAGTGCTTCGGGGGTTCGTGTGGGTGCGTCTCCAGGGGTATCGGCGAAGAGCCATTTACTGTGGACTGTTCCTCTGAGGTGTGATTCGTTCAACGGAGGTTACTGGCGGCGATGCTCGGCTAGATCGAGAACTGATCGCGCAGAGAAGCGGAGAACGCAGAGACGCAGAGGTCTCTTACCGGTGGGTGAATCTTGGCCGACCCGAGGCGGATTGGAGCCGCGCGAGACGACGGAAGACGGCGCATTACTTTACAGGTTGTTGTCGTTGATCTGCGGCATGTCCGCAGCGATGTTCGGTGAGGCAACGCACCGGGCCGCTGGGCCGAGAGTCACCCACGCGAAATCCCAAACAGCCCCTTTTCGATATGTCGGTTAACAGCCTCGCGGCGATTCCGCCGTACGTGTTTTATGAACTCGATGCGCGTCGCAATCGGCAGCGCACCGTCGGCAAGTCACTGATCGACGTCGGGATCGGTAGCCCCGATGGGCCGATTCCCGACGTGGTGATCGAGGCGATGCAGCGTTCGGCGGCGGATCGTGCTCTGAGCGGCTATCCGTACTTCCGCGCGCATCCCGCGTACACGGCCGCCGTAGCGGCCTATCTGAGTACGCGCTTCGGCGTGACGGTCGATCCGGTCGCCGAGTTGTTGGCGCTGGCGGGGTCGAAGGAGGGAATCGCGGAGCTGATTCTTTCGCACACGAATCCGGGCGACGTGGTGTTGGTGCCCGAGGTGTACTACCCGGTGTATGCGCGTGCGACGTTGCTGGCGGGCGCCGTGCCGGTGTTCGTGCCGTTCGTGGCGGACGGCCGTCTCGACCTCGCGGCCGTGGCACCCGCCGACCTGGCGCGAGCTCGCGTGCTCATCGTGAACTATCCCGGCAATCCCACCACGTCCACGATCACGCTGAACGACTACGCGGACCTCGTGTCATTCGCCGAGCAGCACCAGCTGTTGCTGATCAGCGACCTCGCGTACAGCGAACTGTCCTTCGACGGATATCGCGTGCCGAGTGTGCTGCAGGTGCCGGGCGCATCGCGGGTGGCCGTCGAGATGCACACATGCAGCAAGAGCTTCAACATGGCTGGTGTGCGCATCGCGTTCGTGGCCGGCAAGCGTGAAGCGATAGCACAGCTCGATGCGTACCGGTCGAATATCGGCTATGGCGTGAGCACGATGGCACAGATGGCCGGGACGGCCGCGTTCACGTATCACGAGGCGATCGTGCCGCCGATCGTGGCCGAGTACCGTGCGCGCCGTGACGCCTTGGTCGGCGCTATGCAGGCGGGTGGATGGGATGTGCAGGCGCCCAGGGCCACGATGTATCTCTGGCTCCCCGTGCCCGCCGGCTATGACGATTGGGGCTGGGTGGACGCCCTGATGGAAGGGCCCGGGGTGGTCGTCACGCCCGGCATCGCGTTCGGCGAGGCGGGACGCGGGCGCTTCCGTGTGTCCTTGGTACAGCCGGCCAGCGTGCTGACGAAAGCGGCCGCTGCTATCACTTCGATGGCAGCGGCCGTGGCTTCGTCGTAGAACGCGGGTTACTTGGCCGGGGCGGGCTTGGGCTCGCTGAGGGCCATGTCCCACTGGACCTGCACGTCGTTCTCGATCGGGTTCACCGACGAGTCATACGCCACGCCATAGTCCTTGCGGTTGATGGCGAACTGACCGCGGAAGCGACCGGCGCCCTTCTCGTAGAACACGGCGGTGGCGGGGACGACGATGCGCTTGGTGACGCCACGGATCGTGAGGTCGCCGGTGATGTCGAGCTTGCCTTCGGCGACCTTCGTCACGCTGACCGACTTGAAGGTGATCGTCGGGAACTTGGCAACGTCGAAGAAGTCAGGGCTGCGGAGGTGATTGTCGCGCATGTCGACGCGGGTGCTCACGCTGGTCGCGTCGATTGCAATGGCGACCGTGGAGTTCGACCAATTGGTCGCATCGAGCGACACATCGGCGTCCCATTTGCCGAAGAAGCCGTGGGCGCTGAGGAGGCGCGAGTCCGCGACGAAGTTGATCTGGCTGTGCGCCTTGTCGACGATGTGCGGCTTGACATCAACGAACGGACGGGCCGCCATCATCGAGGGCAGGAGGACGGCGCCGGCGAGGAAGCGTGCAGTTTTGGTCATGCGTTCTGTCTCAGAAAGGGTGGCAGTGCAACGTTATCTTTTTCCATGATATGCTTGTTAAAGCAATATTATAGTGATAAGGTAAACAGAATCCAGCAGAAGGCAAGGGATTCAATCATGTTTTTGGCTTGTTCGATGGTGCCGTGCCCGATGATCTTTCGTCGGTGACCCGCTTCCGTCCGCCTGCCTTCGACGCGGTGCCGCTCTCTGCGGCGCCTGACGCCCGTTTTGTGCCTGCCCCGGCCCACGGCGTGCTTCCCGACTCGTTCTTTTCAACCACGAATCTTCCGACCTATGTGAAAGTCGGCGGTGCCTGGCGGCTGCCACTGGAGCCGCGGATGGACTCGGGTATCGTGCTTGGCACGGATGGCGTACTCCGAATCCGCGAGGGCCGTCGCGTGGCGAAGGGCGACCTCGTGGTCGTCGGTAAAGCGGAGGACGGAAGCGAGGGCGTGTTCGTGCACGTGCATGCTTTCGTGGAACCGGACGACGGCAGCGAGTTCCGCTTCATGACCAGTGAAGTGTCGCGCGAGAAGCCGATCGACTATCGCCAGATGGCGCTGCTGTTGCTCGAGCAGCGCGAAGCCGGTGGCTATGTCACGTGGGTGGCGGGGCCGGCCCTCGTGCACTCGCGGGCGCGTACCGATATGACCTGGTTTGTGGATCAGGGATTCGTGCAGGTGCTGTTGGCCGGTAACGCCGTGGCTGTACACGACATCGAAGCATCGATGTTCGGCACCACGCTTGGCATGACTGGCACCGGACAGGCGAGCACCGGCGGACACGGCCTGCACATGCGCGCGATCAACGCCGTGCGCGGCGCGGGGTCGATCGCGAAGGCGGTGGAGCAGGGGATCGTAAAAGACGGCATCATGCACGCCCTGGTGACGCGTGGAGTGCCGTTCGTCCTGTGCGGTTCGATTCGCGATGACGGTCCGTTGCCCGACGTGATCACCGACGCGGTCGAGGCGCAGGATGCCATGCGCGCACACGCGACGAAGGCGACGATGGCCATCATGATCGCCACGGCGCTGCATGCGATCGCCACGGGCAACATGTTGCCGTCGTTCACGATGGATCGCGACGGCGTGCTGCACGAGCTCCCCACGATCTGCGTCGACTCGTCGGAGTTCGTCGTGAGTAAACTGAAGGATCGCGGCACGCGCCAGGCGTTCGGCGTCGTCACCAATGCGCAGGATTTCCTGCACATCCTGCGACTGTTCGTGGAGCGCGAGCTGGATGCACGCGATCGCAATCCGACCAGCCGTGATCACGCGTCGCGTGGCGGCAAGTCGCCTTACCCGTTCCTCCCGATCACTTGATTCACCCGATGACCCTTCCCATCGATACGACGGTTTCCCCCGACGACGCCTCACAGGCGTTGTTGATCGAGACTGCGGACGTTGCGGCGCTGGATGGGCTTGCGCCGGAGACAGTCTCCGTCGACGTGCCCGATCGTGCCGACGCGCCGGTGTCCGAGATCACGGAACGATTCCTCAAAGTGGTGCTCGCGCATGTACCGCTGGCTCGGATCGAGGAGTTGCATCTGTTTTCGCCGTTGCGGCAGGGCGGCGTGGAAACCGGCATCGCCGTGATCGCGGCGCGCGTGCCGGTGGTGGTCGTGGAGCAACCGGAGACCCCGGAGCTGCCGCTCGACGACGCGGTCGCACCGCTTGAGAGTACGGTGGAGCTGAGCGAAGCGGATGACGTGGTCGCCGATGACCTCGTACCGGATGACGTCGTAGCCGATGACGAGCTCGACGACGTCGATGTGCTGGCCGATGTGCTGGCGGAGGCCGACGACGAAGTGGTGAGCGCGCTCACGCCGACTCCGCGTATTCGGCATACGGTGTACACGGCGCGCTACCGGCTCGTGCAGAAAGGTCCCGAGCGCGGCAAGTGGGAGGCCGACGTGGTGGCGGAAGCCGAAGCGCCGCTGATCACGGTCGATCTGGTGGTGCGCGGCGTACAGCGCCGCGCCGGTGAAGATTCGGAGATCGTGCGCTACACGGCCCCGCAGCTGGCGCGGGCGCTTCGCGTGCCATACTCTACGGTCTGATTCATCCTGAGAGCTCCTTCGCATGAGTGATTCGAACGACGCGACGACGAGTGCCGCAGCCATCGTGGACGACCGGGAAGCCTTTCGCGTGTTTCTGCGCGATCACAACCTCCCGGCGACCGCGCAGCGTCTGGCGATCGCCGATGTGGTGTTGGGTACCGACCGGCATCTGTCGGCCGAGGACGTGGCGCGCGAGCTCCGCGCGCAGGGCGCCAGCGCCGGCACCGCGACGGTGTATCGCACGCTCGAGGTGCTCGTGCGGAGCGGACTGGTCGTCGAACGTGATTTCGCGGAGGGCTTCAAGCGGTACGAGGCCTCACGGGGTATTCCGCATCACGAGCATCTGCTGTGTACGGTGTGCGGCAAGGTCACCGAGTTTCGTGACGAACGTTTGGAACGCATGACGACGCTGCTGGCCGAGGCGCGTGATTTCTCGCGGCAGCGTCATCGGCTTGTGATCTATGGTCTGTGCGGCTCCTGCCGTCGCGGACTTCCCTCCAGTTCTTCGAGTGCGCGTCGTGGCTCCTGACTCATTGACGGTGTTGGTGGCGTTCACCGCAGGATTGCTGAGCTTTCTCAGCCCGTGCGTGCTGCCGTTGGTGCCCAGCTATATCACGTTTATCACCGGGATGGGGCTCGACGATGTGTCGCGCTCCCGGCGTGCCGCGCTCACGCACGCGGTGCTGTTCGTGATCGGTTTCTCGTTCATCTTCGTGGCGCTCGGCGCCGGTGCGACGGCGTTCGGCCAGTTGATGCTGGCCTACCGCGTCTGGATCGCCCGCGTGGGTGGCGCATTGATGGTCCTGATGGGGCTCTGGATGATCGGTGTGTTGAACATCAGCGCCCTCCAGCAGGAACGTCGCGTGCACCTCAGTGACAAGCCGATCGGGTTCTTGGGTACGGTGCTGGTCGGCATCGCCTTCGGCGCCGGCTGGACACCGTGTCTCGGTCCGACGCTGGGCGCGATTCTGCTGCTGGCGGCCAACGAGTCGCAACTGGGCAAGGGGATCACCTTGCTCTCGTTCTACTCGTTGGGTTTGGCGGTGCCGTTTCTCTTGAGTGCGCTCGCCTTGGAGCATTTCCTTGGATTCTTCCAGAAATTCAAGAAGAATCTGGGGCTGGTGAATCGCATTGCCGGTGTGCTGCTCATCCTAGTCGGGGTATTGATGTTCACCGGATGGTTCGAGCGATTGGCGGCCATCCTGCAGCCGCTCACACCGGCGTTTCTGGTGGAGCGGCTTTGACGTATCGTGCGTCAATCACTACGCCAGGAACGGCGTGATGATCGCCGTGACTTCGGCTTTTGAAAGGGGCTCGTCGAACGCTTCTGTGCCAGCTGTCGAGCCGCCGTTGGCGCTGTAGCCGGGCAGCGTAGAGAGCATGAGGCCACCCTGCAACTCGTTCTCTTCGCCGGCATAGATGCCCTGTGTGAAGGCGGGCAGATCGTCGCGACTCGAGCCGCTGATCCATGCCTTCTTCCCCCGCAGGCGGCGAATTTCGGCCGCGTGACGAGCTTCAACGGAGTGAATCGACAGCGCTGCACTGAGTGCAGCTGCGTCGCCGATCAGGCGCGGTGCCTGACCCTTGTATGCGCGCACGCCGGTGTCTTCGAACGCCATGGCAAGTACCTTGAACGTTTCGTACTGACCGGCGGCGAAATTGAACCCGGCCACATTGCCTTTCGCCGTGAAGTCGAAGTTGGGCTTCGCGAGCGGCGTGGCACCCTTCGCCGAGATGAGCGATCGCAGCGCGGTCACGTGGATCGTTTCGTGTCCGCTGATGGTTGTAAAGATCGTGCGATCGGCGGCATCGATCAATCCAGATGCGGCCACACCGCGCTGATAGAACTCGGCTTCGAGATATTCGAGCAGCAGTGCGAACTGCAACACGTCGAGCACATCACTGGGAGCCTGTGCGTACGCGTCGCGCGCTAGCGCACCGAGCGCGATCGGGATCGAGCCGAGGGCCAGTAGGGCCGCGGTGCTGCTACTCGTACTCGCACCCTGCGCGATTTCGTTCTCGCGGGCGGCGAGTGTGGCGAGGATCTCGGGATCGATCGACTCGAGGATGGGGCGTGCTTCGATGATCATGTCGCTCCTCAACCGTTGTTGTTCGGGCCCTGCACAAACGTGCCGGGCGCATTGGTGAAACCGAGCTTGTTGACGATGAAGCCCTGGGCGGTCGCAGCGACTTTCGACGGACGGAACACGTCATCGAACGCGTTCGGCGCGAAGGCCGACGTCTTCGGACTCAGGAGGTCACCGATGGCCGCGGCGTGTCGCGCTTCAACGGATACGATCTTGCCGGCAAGCGTGAGATTCACCGCCGAGGTGATGTACTGAGCGGCACCGTTGTAGGCGGCCACACCGAGATCCTCGAAGGTCTTCGCGGTGTTCAGCACTGACGTGCGATCGTTGAAATGCACCCCCGGATACGTCGCGATGACGGTAAAGTCGTTGCTCGCTCCAAGCGCAGCCTTGAGAAATTCGCGATGCAGGACTTCGTGGTACTTGATGTCCTGCAGCACAGCCTTGTCGGCTGCCGTGAGGTTGGAACCGCCGAACGCATTGACGACCCTCGTATAGAAGTCCGCTTCGAGCTGCTCGAGCGCGTAAGCGAACTGCAGTACGGCGATATCGCCCTTGGCGAAATCGATGGTGAGCGCCGCGCCCGAGTTGGGCTGCGGCGTAGGCGGTGTGGTGACGCCATTGTCCTCAGAGCATGCAGAGAGCGCTGCAGGCAACAGCACGAGGGTGCCACCGACGGCAATGAGCTTCAGAATGTCTCGGCGCGTGCGAGGCGTGGCGAGCATCCCGGCGTCGGAGATCGTGAAGGTCGGTCGTTGAGACATGGAAAACTCCTGGTCCAGAGCAAACCGATATCGCGCATCTGCGCGAGTTGGCGGATGGGCTTCGCCGCCCATTCGACTCTGTTTTGCAATTCTGCGGCCAGATCTGATCGCAGTCGGTTTTGTCAGGCCGCCTCGATCAGGTCGAGTAGCATCTGGCACGACAGCAGCTGGCACTGCAGCCGCTGCGTGAATCGTCCATCGATTTGCACAATATCATCGTGCGTACACCGCATCGACGAGGCGACCATCATCAACGACGAGAGTGTGATCGGCATCACGCGCCGCACGCACGTGGTGCAACGCTATCGGTGCGGTGCAGCCGTGCAAGGCGGTGTAAGCAATGGGGCGCTCCGCGTCCGTAGATAATGTTTCCGAACTCCGTCTGGCTGAATGGTCAGGCGTCCTGTGTTCCGAAGCCTGATTCGGCTACGATGCGGCTAGTGAGTGTCACTATTGAGGGCTGGATTCGTGCTCCACATACTGCCACATACAGAACATGCGAACGAATTCGCGAACGCCGGTCGGCCATTGCGAAGCGCTCGGTGGTCGTCCCCACACACGCCAGTTGGAGCAGAGGACTTCCCAGGACGAATGGGCGGGTCCCTCGGTTATGTCCGCTCGCAATCAACCGACCGCTGATTGCATCGAACAGCACGTGGCGATCCACGAACAAGCGTGGCTCGCGGAGCTGCTGACGAAGGGAGATGAACGCTCTCTGTCGCAACTGTGCCCAGTACAGGGCGGCGTCGTGTACGCGATTGTGTTCGCAATCGTACGTGATCGCGATGATGCCGAAGTAACAAGGCTTCCGACTACTCGACGTAGGGCGGCCCCCATGGCACCACGCGCCGGACTTTCATCCGCGTATGGCGCACATCGAGATCTGTTCGGCAATGCGCACTGCTCTCGCTGCACGACCGTCAGCGCAGTGCCACGTGATCGAGATGGCATCTCTCGGGCACTGCTCTCATGCAGATGTGGCTCAGCGACCAACCAGCTGGGGACTTTCGACGCCGGGTCGCTTCAGATCAGGCTCGCCATTTTTGCAATCTGCACCAGCGCCGTGGTGTCGCGTGCGCCCAACCGCTGCACCATGTTGCTGCGGTGATTCCCTACCGTATTCACGCTGATGCCGTGTTTGCCGGCGATGTCTCTGGTGTCCAATCCCTCGGCAATCTGAAACAGGACTTCCCGCTCTCTCGTCGAGAGTAAGTCTCGCGAGGCCGAGTCTTTGACTTCACCGGAGTGCATGGTTTTCACCATGTGACCGTTCGGGCCATAGGCGATCCGAATCCAGTAGTCACGAAACATTGGTTTGAGCAGATGGTTCACGTTTTGTACGTAGTTGAACGTGAACGTGAATCACCGGTCGTCGTCGTAGTGGATCGGCACACCCTCGGAGAAGAGTCGTAACGGACGCCCGTCCGTTCGCGTGTACGCAATACCACAATGAAAAATCTCGATGTTCGGTCGCTCGTCGAACGTCATTTCGCCAAGGATCCGCGCAAACCATTTCACGGAGTCGGCCGGGAACGCGGCGTAGTCGGTATCAAGCATTCCCAGGAGAAGGTGCATACGCTCTGCTTGCGACACTTCCGGCAACGGACCCCAGAACTGACGATCGCCGACCTCGAGGACCGGATCGCAGCTATTGTGGTCAAAAATCCCGAGCACCACATCGGCGCTATTCACGCCGCGCATGAGCAGTTCGGCCTCGCGGATAAAGTTACCCATGTCCGGGATGCGGTCCCGCTGGAAGCGTCGGCACGACAGTTCCACGACCCCGGCGTGAATTTCGTAGCGGCCTGAGTGCGAGTTCCAGCGTCGGTGGCGGCATAGCTCGCTCGAGCAGGGTGGTGAAAAATCGCCTCAGGACTTTTTGTCGCGATACGAAGCCCGTGACAAGAATGTACCTTTTCGAATCGGGCAATCCACTGCTGAACGGAAGGTACTCCGTTTCCAGTACGCGGCAGTCGACGGAGCGGCTGGACTACTACCCGGTGCTACGCCGCTTCGATCGCCTCGAGCAGTTGCTGGCGTTGTAACAGTTGCGTGTAGCATCCGCCGAGACGCACGAGGTCGTCGTGCGTGCCCTGCTCGACGATGCGTCCCTCGTCGAGTACGAGAATGTGGTCGGCCTCGCGCACTGCACTCACGCGATGCGACGCAATCAGTGCAGTGCGACCGTGCAGCGCCGTGCGCAGTTCATACAAAATGGCGGCTTCGGTCTGCGTGTCGACCGCGGATAGCGCATCGTCGAGCAACACCACGCGCGGCGCGCGGGCCAGTGCACGGGCGAGTGCCATGCGCTGCTTCTGTCCACCGGACAGGTTGATGCCGCGTTCGCCGAGGCGTGTATCGAAGCCGTAGGGCAGATCGGCAATCGTGTTTCGCAGTTGCGCGATACCGGCGGCGTGTTCGAGGCGTTGGTGGTCGGGCGCTTCGAGTCCGTAGCCGATGTTCTCACCCACGGTCTCGCTGAACAGCAGGGCCTCCTGTGGCACGTAGCCCAGTTCGGCGCGGAGAACGCCGATGGGTAGATCCCGAATGTCCACACCGTCGAGCAGAATCTGTCCTTCCTGTGGCTCGAAGACGCGCGGAATGAGATCCATGAGCGCGCTCTTGCCGGATCCCGTGGCGCCGACGATGGCCAGCGTGCCACCGGCGGGGATGCAGAATGAGACATTGTACAGGATCCAGCGCGAAGCGGCAGCGGTCTCGCCGTCGGGCGTCCGCTCGTAGTTCGCATCGCGCGCGGCGCCGTCTTCACTCACGATCACCGGGCGTGGATACCGAAACGACACGTGACGGAATTCCACGGTGCGTCCACCCTGCTGCGCGCCGGAATGACCGACGGCGATCGGGAGGTTCGCGGTGCCCGTATCCTGCACCGACAGCGGCACCGCGTCGAGCAGTTCCAGCACGCGGGTCATCGATGCGGCAGCACGCTGAAAGAGGTTCGTGGTCCAGCCGAGCGCGATCAGCGGCCATGTGAGCTGCGCGAGGTAGATGCCGAAGGCGACGTAGCCGCCCACCGTGATCTGTCCCTGAATAAGCAG
>NZ_JBDNFF010000023.1:0-9696 GCF_041689975.1 Gemmatimonas sp. | reverse complement strand
CGGCAAGCGCGCGCTCGAGGCGGCTTTCGGACGGGCGCCGGTGATTACGGGCGAGGGCGGGAGCATACCCGTGGTCGGCGACTTCGAGCGCATTCTCGGCGCGCCGGTACTGCTCATGGGCTTTGGCCTGCCCGGCGAAAACGCCCATGCGCCCAACGAGTGGATCAGTATCGAGAACTACCAAGGCGGCATTCGCGCCGCCGCCACGTTACTTGACGAGTATCGGGCGGCGACGCGCTGAGCGCCGGGGAGTACATCTCCCCGGCGCTCCGTGTGCTACTTCACATCAATCACTTTCACGCCAGCGGTAGCGGCGCCGCCGCTCACGTACCCGATTGCTCGCACGCGAGACCAATGTCCGCGCCAACCAGACGGAGCGCTAGGATACGCCGAGCACGCTTGCCGGATACGTATCCACTCACGCGCCGCATTCACCGCTACGCAAAAGGTGTTCTTCTTGATGTCGCCGCGTCGTGCAGATATTGCTTCAGTGTCAGCCGATTGGGAGCGTGCGCCATCTGGCGCGCGCGGCGTGCGCGCGAGCGCGACCCTGACCGCGTACATGCGCTTCTACCAACATCGTACAATCTCGGCGCTCGAGCCTTTAGGACTCGACGACCCGTACGACTTTCCTGGCGCGTCGACTGTCCCGGCCAGCGATACTGTCATGACCTTGACGCGCGTCCCCGGGCGGACCGACGGCGTAAGTCTATCGACGGAGGTCATCTCCAGTCGTGGCGCAGTCGCGCGCGTCAGCTATACGGCACAGCGGGAGCGCGCAGCCCCAACGAGTCCGCGCCATTCAAGTGATGTTGTGCAGTTCGCTTCGACTGCTCGTGTGGTGCGCGAGCGGTCAGACGACCGACGCCGCGTTGCCAACCACAGCGCTTCCATCTCGAACTCGTCA
This sequence comes from Gemmatimonas sp., assembly GCF_041689975.1. GTDB lineage: Bacteria > Gemmatimonadota > Gemmatimonadetes > Gemmatimonadales > Gemmatimonadaceae > Gemmatimonas. The sequence goes on along the minus strand of NZ_JBDNFF010000023.1, from coordinate 8,789 downwards.
GTGAACACACGCCGCTCATGACGTGCGGGCTCCTTGTTCGATCTAGCGAGTTAGTCGTTCACGAAATCGGATCGGTTCTAGTTGTCCACAAACTGAATTCGACTAAGCGCTTTGGTGAGGATGTGAAGTTACTGTCTGCATTGCGACGCGCGAAACGCCACGCACCCTCTGCACGAACAGGAGGACGCGCGGCGACAGGTACATCCTGAGACGCGCTGGTCGCGGCTAAACCGTACTGTCAAGAGGGGTGCATGACTGGCGATACCAGTCACGGCACGACGAAGATGTAGCCCAGACCAGCACCGCCGAGTGCGACGGACGCACGTACCGTCCGTGAGGTTAGATCCACCAACAGCAAACGAGCCGGCTGCGCCGGATACAGGGTGCCGATGGGTGACGTTCCTGTACGCACAAATACCGACTTCCCATCCGCGCTACGGCCGACGAACCCCATCACCAGCGCCGTAGGACTATTCGGCGCTCCGCCAACGGGAGTACTAATGTCGATGGCTCCATCAGCGGTCAGATCTGCTCGAAACAGCTGAAGTAGCCCTCGACCAGGGCTATCGGGAAATCGTCCATTATCAGCGAGCACGACCGCGCCGAATGCAGGATCGACCGTAAACGGACCAGTACTGATACGCGAGGTGCGGCCCAGCACCCGCCGCGTCGCCAGATCTAATCGTACAAGCTCCGCTTCATTGCCGATGACTAAATCGCGCCCGTTGGCCACGACCGCAACGTCCCAGAATGTTGCCGCCGATGACCCGCCAAGATCCTGCGGAGTTACTGAATCCAACGGAGCAAGTGACTGCAAATCGAGTAGATACAGCATCGATTGGCGCCGCGGCCCAGTAGCGGCATTCTCGCGACTGGCGATCACCGCGAGCGCTCCATTCGGCAAGGTCGGCGCGCCGCGGGGAATCGTCACCATTCCGCCACCAGCGACATTCCACGGACCACTAAAGGCGCGCGTACGCCGCGAAACAAGATCGACCGCCGCGATCCCTACCACGTTGTCTTGCTCTGCACGCCAGACATACAGCGACGTGCCGTCGACCGACGGTGTCAACACCTCAGCAGTTCGAATGCCGATAGGTCCGAAGGCTGGCTGGAGGCGCTCTGAGAGCCGGAGCCGCCATTCCTCACGCAGCGAACGCGCGTTGACCGCGAGCAGCTCACGTCGCCCGTCGATTGACGCAATGCCCGCGTAAATGAGGTTGCTGTCCGCGCTAAGCGCCGCGCCTTCTAAGTACCCGCCGAGCTCACGGCGTGCGACTATCGTAGCAGTCGATGCGTCAACTCGGATCAAGCTACTTTGAAATGCCCCATCGTCTGAGATCGATGTGACCACCGATTCAGCACCTGCTCCCGCTGTCACGTGGGTAGTCGGCTGCTGGCACGAGATCAACCCGAGCAGGCAACCCCCCCACGCAGGGGCACAACCTCGAAGTCCTTTTGTCATAGCCTCAGTCGGATATCACGTACGCTTGCAAGGTTTCGGCACTCGCGCGCGCGCGAGTGCCGACGATACCCACGAGTGCGAGTGCTATTGGGAAACAGCGGTACCAAGCATGCTATTTGCCCCATGCGATTGGCGCATCGCGAACGACCTCCAGAGGGCCACTCCACGATACGCCAACTCCAAGTGCAGCGAAAGCGTCCCGCGAGCTACTGGAGTGCGTTGTATGCGTTCAACTTCCCAGCACCAAATGTTGTTGCCGTGCCCCACGGATTCGCGCTGCTACGTAACTTCGCCTTCACCTGCGCGGCAGTAAGCGCGGAGTTGCGTGACAGCATCAGAGCCGCAACGGCGCTTACTTGAGGTGCAGCCGCTGAGGTGCCCGAGAACGACGACGTGAAGTCGGCGCTCCCACCGGGACCGTCGTTGCAACCCTGCGCTCCGTAGCGGTCAATGGTCACGACTTCCCCGACGCAAGCATTAGTGAAGTGCCCGCTGGGCGCAACAACGTCGATTCGACCGTTGGGCGTGTAATCCGCCGGGCTGCCGTACCGGTCAATCGCACCAACGGAAATTACGTTTCTCGTGCTTGACAGATTTGCAGGGTACACCACACCACCAATGATCCCATATTGACGCTCCGAGGTGTTGCCCGCGGAGAAGACCACGACTGCACCCTTGCCGCCGCGTCCCAAGGACAATGCGTTGTTGATCGCGCCGGTGATGGCGTTGCTGACCGGTCCACCACCCCAACTGTTGTTGATGACGTCGCTTTGCATGCCCTGCCACGCATAGTTGATCGCATCACCGATTTGTGCATCAGTGGCGACTTGCGTACCCTGAAAACTTTCAGGAGGATAGGTACGACGGAAGATTCGGATGGCATTCACCGTGACGTTCGGCGCGATCCCCGCGACGCCGACGCCATTGTTCTGCGATGCCGCAATGATTCCGGCGACCGAGGTCCCATGCGTATCATTGCCAAAGGGATAGAACGGCGAGTCGCCGGTCGAAAACGCGTACAACAGATCATACCCCTGCGCGCCACTGAAGTTGCCGATCATATCGCCCGCGAATCCGCCGCCGGAGTTACTGTGCAGCAGATCGACACCATCGTCGATGACCGTGACCCGCACGCTCTGCGAGCCGAATGTCAGGTCCCATGCTGGCTCGACATTAATGTCGACGGGTACGCCGTTGAAGAACAGCGGATTGCGCAAATGAAACTGCTGTGCGTAGAACGGGTCGCTCGGGACGAATGCGGGCCGATGCCCGGAGATTTTATCGGGGTCTGCCCATTGCACAATCGGGTTGCGATCCAGCGCCTGTGCGACTTTGAGTGGGTCGCGGCCGGGGGCGTACGCCAAGCGATAGGCGAGGAAGCCAGAGTCCGGCTTGGGCGTACGAATAACGCGGGCACCGGCCGTCGTAATTACTTGTGCGATCAGTGCCGGCGAGACCCCCTCTTTAAACTGCACATCGAGCTGATTCACTAACCACACAGGCTGCCCACCATCCACCGCACGAAATGCCGGGCTCGCGAATTCGAATCGTGCATCGCGACGAAGCGACGCGACGAGGCTATCGACATTGTCGCGCGTTGCACCGACCAGCTTCAGCGCACGATGCCCTGGGACGGACAGCGTCCCACCTTCGTCTGATACCCGTACGCCCGCAAAGGAGGCAAGCGCACCCTTCGCGGCTTCTGCCGCTACTGCTGGTAGCCCGTCGCGCGTGCTGACGATAACGGTCGTCGGATCTGCTTCGAGATAGACCGGCTTCCCCTCATAGTAGTAGAACGGTCGTTCGGAATTTGCCGGCGCCAGTAGCGCGGTCGACGATGCAGTCTCTACCGGCGCAACGAGTCGCTCTTGCGTTTGACACGCGGTGAGCATGCCGAGCGCCGTTACACCGAGCCACGCTCGTGCGCTTACCCTTTGACGGTGCCTCATCGTCGTCTCACTCCATCTGAAGATTGAACATCGACTGCGGGAAATACCGATGTGAGCACATGGAAGACGGCGCTTTTTCACATGTGGCGTCGTTGTCAGAGGCCAGTTCGCGCGTTGCGTTACCGAACGTGCCTGCTCGGCAGGCGTTTGCGGACAGCACAGTGACTGATGACACCTTTCATCCACTGCTGAACAACCCATCGGAACCGGCAAGTAAGTCACGTGCACCATCAGGCAACCATTTCTTTTTCGGCAGAGATCTCGGCTTATCGGCAAGTTTCGTGATAGATGACACCGTCCACACGGCTTCTTCGAAACGTGAAAGTGCCCTTGGCGAACAAGACGGCTCACCACCGCATGATGCAGATACTGTCTGGTGCATCCTCAACGTCGGCTCCATCGTCGCCGCGCGTGTTTGTGAGACGCGAGTGATGAGCCGCACTAACGCAAGCTGCACGCTGCTGCAAGACCGACGTCGCAGTCGCAAGCAACGCACACTTTCGAAGCCACCGAACGCATGATACGACGCCCGAACAGATCTTCGAGTGTCGTTCATCAATCGACGCTCTCGTTGATATGTCCCTGAGCTGAGCATCTATGGGCGAACGGGCGCAACAGATTGTTGATAGCCTCATCCAGTCAATCGAGCTCGAAGCGCTTCCATAGTACGCGAGACCGCGCCAGCACGTCGCAATGCGCTTGGTGTGACACACAGCAGTCGCATCACGAGTGCATTTACCGCGGACGGCGTCGCGAAGCCAAGCCGCTCCGCCACGACTTCAAGAGTCAGCGTCGGATTGTGCAAGAGGCACGAAACACGCACGAGTCGGGACCAAGCAATCAGTTCTTGGGCGCTCGGTAGCTTAGACCGGCGCAATCGAGCGTTCAGCGTGCGCTCGGGCAGGCCGACGGCATGTGCCAACATCGACACCGTTAACGGATAGCCGGCCTGCTGGATGCAATAGCGCACGATGCCGTGCGCTTCGGACGGAATCACCGGGATGACCGAGTGCCAGAACTGGGTTTCACAAGCGCGAGCCATGGCATCGTGGATGACTTCACGCAGCGTGGCGCGTGAGTCGTCCACGCCACGAATGATCACGGAATGCAACGTATGGGCGGCCATCGAGGCGAGCGCCCTCACGCTTGCTGGCGCAAGACCGGCGTAGGCGATCACAGGAAGGTGCGGCGCGCGCGCCCGCAGTTGAGAGATGGCGTCGGCGACCGGCGTGCCATCCGCGTCCAGCGGCTCAGCCAGTACCAGTTGCGCCTGAGATGCCAGACCTACCAGTTCGTCCGCGCGTCGACACCACGTTATCGAAAGCGTGGGATCGACTGCCTCACGAAGGCGGCGCGCATCCGCCGCCTCATTAACCAATGCGACCAGCATACTTGACTCATTCCCGGCGAAAAGTGGTCTCCTCGCGCACGTAACTAGAGAGTTGCTTGGAGGTGATACCGGTGTATCACGCAATCCGATGCACTTCGCACCAGATGCGAGAACTACGCCAATGGTGAACCTCTACGGCGTCGACGATACGAGACCGGTCCGATACCTAGTCGTAGGTCATGTGAACACATCCTGTTCCGTGTGAATGCCGAATACGTATCGTTATGCCGAATACGTCGGCATAGCTATCCGAGAGGCTGAGCGTTGATGTTGGATCAGAGACTACTGTCGCTGCTGACTGCTGCATTAATCAGTCGCCCCGGGACTACCGTAGGGTAGGGACTCGCGCGGAGCGTGCCGAGGAAACTCTGTGCGTCGGGGATAGGAATTTGAATCGGGGTCGGTCGAGTAGCTGTCGCTACACACGGCGCGATTGCCGACCCCGCAAGGGCCGGCTGGCGGGCAGCGGCCTGCCCGCCGCCCGCCGTCGTGCCTCGGTAGCCGTCCGGACGGCGTTTCCCGTGGGCGCCCGGTCGCCGCAGGGACCGGGCGGACGCTCCGGTGGGTCTGACGCGCACGCCGAACGTCCCCGCCCGTGGGCGGGGCGTCGGGGTGAGGCTCAGCGGGCGTGGTGGGCTGCGGCGGGTCGTCGCGTGAGGCCCGGTCCCGACGGTCCTCGGGTCGAGGGCGGGCTCCGCGCGGCGGCGGGGGTCGCCGTCGCGGCGCGGGTGCGGAGGGGCGCGAGGATCTGGTCGATCACCGAGGCCTGGGTGATGCACGCGATGATCCGCATGGGCCCGCGACAGGTCGGGCAGGCCAGCGGGTCGACCTCGAAGATCTGCTGCAGGAGCGCCGCCCATCGGCGGCTGGCCTCGGTGGGCGCCAGTCGTGGCGCGGGGACGATGGCGGGCGGCACGGCGGCCGCCGCGGTCGCCGCCGTGCCCCGCATTCCGCGGGGGCGGTTGGCATACCAGCCGTAGTACCGTGTCGTGACGTGCCCTTTGTCGGGGATGTGCACCAGCACCCGGGCGAGGAACTCGAGCGGGTCCACGGTCTCGGTGCCCGCCGTCGGGCCGTCGGACTTGTCGGAGCGATACGTCACCGCCTTCGCACTGCGATCGTAGGTGAGCCGTTCCAAGGCGACGGGATTCCGCGCGCAGTACCGCGCGAGCCGGGTGGCGAAGGCCCGGTCGTCCTCCGACACCCAGACGGCCGTGTGCACGTGGAAGCCCGAGTGCGGCCACGTGAGCATCCCGGCGGCTTGGTCCTCGTCGAAGAGGGCCAAGCGCACGAAGAGCCGGAGCACGGCGCGGCGAAACGCCTCTGTCAACCGGGCCGTGTCATGCACCGGCCACGAGACAAACGTGCCGTCGGGCCAGAAGCCGCCGTCGGTGACGAGGAGATGGAGGTGCGGATGCCAGTTCGCGCGTGAGCCGTGCGTCTGCAGACACGCGACGATGCCGACCGCCAAGTCGCGCTCACCCGTCAGCGCGCGGATGGCCGCCGTGACGGTGCGGGCGGCGACGCGAGCGATCTCGCCGAGCAGGCGGCGACGATAGAGACAATACGCGCGGAGCCGCTTCGGGATGGTGAGCACGACCTGGCGGTGCGGCACCGGCGCGAGCAGGGTGGTGTCCAGCCACTGCGTCCAAATCGCGAGGCGTTTGGCGTGGCAGCTCGGGCAGAAATACCGGCACTTGCACGAGAACGCGAGCAGGTATTCGTGCGCGCAGGCGTCGCAGCGGATGCGGGCGAAGCCGTGCTCGAGGACGCCACACGCCAGGAACTTGTCGGCGACCTGCGCGACGACCGAGCGCCACGGGCCATACTCGCGGGCAAACCGCTCGTCGTAGACCGTCTGCAGGCGGTGCAGATGATCTGAGACCAACCGAAACAGCGGCGACGCCTGAGGACGCCGGGGTTTGTAGACGCCACTCGGCGCCGCCACTGCGTCGGGCATGCATGCTCCGGGACCGGGGAGCGCCGAGCATATGCTCCACTCGCGCACGGACCGTCACCGTTCCGTTGCGCCACGGGCCGTTTCGACGCAACGTCCGGTGTCGCGGGCCTAACGATGCTTGCTGCAGACGGGTCTGAATACGCCTCTTCGATGAAATCGGCAGGGATCGCGTCGGCATTCCTTTTTGGAGTCGTGCCGCTCATCAGATGGGGGCTGCCAGCAACGCTACCACTGCCCGTGAGGCTGCTTGCGGCGGCGGCCGGCGGGGCGGTCGTAGCCGGCCTTGTTTTGAAGCGCAGCGATTCCCCGATTGTGCAGCAGACTCTTGCGTCTGTTTTTGGGCGCCTGAGGCGCAGCTGACAGAGTGGGCGACAGCCACTCGTCAAGCGCGCGCTTCATCAGCCGTTCGAGATTTTAAACCCAGTCCTGATGCGACTTTGTCAGACAGTTGTCCCATTACCGCTCTGGCGAAATTTGCCGGACGTGAGCCGAGCTGGGGGCACAGGAGTGGGTGCTCGATGAAGCACTACACGACAGCACTTCCTGTAAGAGGAGCCGGCTGATCGGTCCGCGCGCAAGAGGTCTCGTCAATAGGTGTGGAAACGTGCGGTCAGGCGGCGGCCTTCTCGAGGGCGGGGGTTGGTGCGGTAGCCGGTCGGCCATCGACGTAACGGACGCCGAGGAAGACGGCAAGACATAAGGGCACCTCTAAAAATTGCTGCCACTTTTCCCGCTTGAAACACGCGAGACGCGACCTCACCGGATACCATTCCGTCCATGGAAACCCCTCGAGCACACGCGATGAAAAGGAAGAGGCAGCCGGGCTTTTTTGACATAGCGGAACGCACCGCCACGCTCACCCGGATGGGCGACCCGCTGGTTGGGCTGAAAGACCAGATCAACTGGGCAGCGTTCCGGCCCGACCTGAATCGGGTGCACGAGAAGGCACGCAAGAGCAACGCGGGTGCCAAGCCCATTGATGTCGTGCTCATGTTCAAGGTGTTGGTGCTGCAACAGCTGAACAATCTGTCCGACGAGCGCATCGAATATCAGATACGCGACCGGCTTTCCGTCATGCGCTTTCTGGACTTGCAGCTTGAAGATCGCGTCCCGGATGCCAAGACCGTCTGGCTGTTTCGCGAGCGCTTGAAAGCCCTGCAACTGGTGGACGTGGTGTTCGTCCGCTTCCACGAACAGTTGGCCACGCAAGGCTACGCGGCGCGTGCCGGCCAAATGATAGACGCCACCTTTGTCGAAGTCCCGCGCCAGCGCAACACGCGCGAAGAGAACGCCCAGGTCAAGGCCGGCGAGACACCCGCCGAGTGGCAACAACCCGTACCGCAATCCAAGCGTCGTCAAAAGGACGTCGACGCCCGCTGGACCAAGAAGAACCACGAGAATCACTACGGTTTCAAGAACCACGTTAACGCGGACCAAGGGAACAAGCTGGTGCAACGTTTCGAGGTCAGTGATGCGGCGGTACACGACAGCCAGGTGTTTGAAACGCTCCTGGATCAGACCGAAGACCACGAGGGGAAGAAACGGGGACTCTATGCGGACAGCGCCTACCGCTCACAGGAAAAAGAAGCACAACTGGCCGCTGCCAACATACCAAGCCACATCTCCGAGAAGGGCGCGCGCAAACATCCGCTGACCGAAGAACAGAAAGCATCGAACACCGAGAAAAGCAGAGTGCGCTCGCGCGTCGAACATGTGTTTGGAGCGCAAGCGCAGATGGGTGGGCACATCGTGCGCACCATCGGCCTGCTTCGTGCCAAGGTCAAAATCGGCATGATGAATCTGGTGTACAACATGGTGCGTCTTGGGCAGTTGCTCAGGCGCGACAGGAGAGGTACGCCCGCGATGGCATAAAATGAGAAAAATGGCAGCAATGCCTGGGAAAGAGGCGGCATTCAGGCGCATTCAACAGACAAATCGCTCGAGTTGCTGAACTTTTACGAAATGTTGAAGCTGAGCGAAATTAAATCGTATTTTTAGAGGTGCCCTCATGACCGCTCCCACGAT
>NZ_JBDNFF010000022.1:0-2872 GCF_041689975.1 Gemmatimonas sp. | reverse complement strand
GCATTTCTTCGACGCCGCGGTGTTCAAGTACGCGCCGTTGTCCACCATCGAATTCCGTACGGTGTATCGTCAGCGGGATCCGGTGTGGATTGCGTTGCTGGATCGCGTGCGGACCGCTACGCCTACCGGCGACGACTATCGTGTGCTGCACGCCCGCATCACTCGCTCGACCAACGACGAACTCGACGACACCATCATTCTTGCAGCGCGACGTCTCGACGCGGAACGCGTGAACGTGCGTCGACTCGATGCGCTCGATGATGCACCAGCCACGTTCACAGCCGAACGTAGCGGCACCTTCGGCTCGCAGGTGGGCACCGGCACGTTCAAACAGGATCCCGCCCCTGATCCGCTCGTGCTCAAGCGCGGTGCCCGCGTGATGGTCGTGAAGAACGATCCCGAAGAGAATTGGGTGAACGGCTCACTTGGTGAAGTGCAGGCCATCAGCGCCACAGGCGCCATCGTGAAGCTCGACAATGGCGCCATCGTCACGGTAAACGCGCAGGAGTGGCAGCAGCTGGAATACTGGTACGACGACGCCGCCGACGAGATCCGTCAGAAGGTGGTTGGTCGGTACAAGCAGATACCGCTGCAACTCGCGTGGGCCGTCACGATTCACAAGAGTCAGGGGCTGACGTTCGATCGTGTACATGTGCAGCTGGGTCGTGGCGCGTTCTCACCCGGGCAGACGTACGTGGCGCTCAGTCGCTGCCGCACGATGGAAGGAATGACGCTGGAATCGCCGATCGGGGCGGGTGATGTGCGATGCGATCAGCGGGTGGTGGAATTCATGCAGACTCGGACTTCAGAACTCAGAACTCAGCATGTTCAGGGACCGACATCAGACTTCTTGTAGTGTTCAGACACCAGCAACCATGGTGCACAGTGCCGAGCGGTTTGGAACTCAACGCGAGGCGCGAGGTTGCACCCCATCAAACCACTCGAAACGGTGCACTATCGTTGCTGAATTCCGAACACTATACCCAGTCTGATCGCTGATTCTCGAGACTGAGCTCTGAGCTCTGAGCAGTGAGTTTTTAGCTTTGCGCTGTGCGCAGTCAGCTGCCGCCAGAGTCATTCCCCACCAGCAACGGCGCCAGCGAACGCCACGCGAATCGCCACTCCGGCAGCGCCTGTCCATCCGGGGCCGCGTACATGATCTGCTCAACCGCCTCGGCGCCCAGATGCTCGTAGAACCCGCGGGCGGGCGTGTTCTGCTCGTAACACCACAGGAACAGACCGGGATGCGTGGCGCGCGCGTGCGCGACCTTCGCCACGGCAGTGAGCAGACCGCGACCAATGCCGGCACCCTGATGCGACGAGAGCAAATGTAGATTGTCCACCAACGTGCCCCACGTGTGGTCGTCGTCGAGCGACGCGAAGGCGAAACCCACGGGCTCGCCGTCGTGCTTTGCGAGCCAGCCGAACTGCCGGTCGGTCATCATTGCCAGCTTGAGGTGCCACACCTCACGCCGGTCGGAGAGCAGATCACCGTCGAGATACGCGTTCGAGAGAATGCCGCGGTACGCAGTGCGCCAGCTGGCACAGTGGAGCGCGGCCACCGCCTCCAGATCGGCCATCGAGATGGCATGCAGCGTCACGGGCGTCTGGTTCATCGTGCAATTATTCCGTGTGGAGTTCGGCCCAAGCCCACACAACCGCGCGCTGCGCATCGGTTTGCGGCGAGCCGTCCGGCCCGAAGTAGGCCACCTTGTCGGCTGACATGGTTGCGAACAGTGTCTTGACTTCGTCGAGCGCTTCGTCGCCGGTGCGTCCATTTCGCACGAGCCAGCACCCCACTGTCATACCGGTACGCCCCACCCCACCCCAGCAGTGGACGTACACCCGATGGCCTTGCGCGAGTCGCTCGTCGATCGTGTCGAGTACGCGATTCATGAACGCGTCATCGCACACGTCCATGTCGACGATGGAGAGGTAGTCGTGCGTGACCTCGACACCGCGTTCAGCCGCGAGCTCACGAAGACGACAGATGTAGAGATCGAGCGGATCGTCGGGATGCGTGAGATCCACGAACGCCGTGACGCCCGTGTCCAGAAACTGATGCAGCTTGGCGTCGCGAATACGGGGCGGTGTGCCAAAACGCACACCCGGATACTCGCCGGCCAGCAGCGCAGCACCTGGGACCACGTACGAGTTGTCGATCGGACGGGACATTGCTGACCTGACGGGGAATCGGTGATACACTTCGCTGCTCGTCGCCTATCCTGCAAGCTCGATTGCTCACCCTGCGCCAGCAAGCCCTCCGTGAAACCATACGAACGTCTCGCTGAAGCTGCCGCACCCGATGGCACAGTGCTCACGCTGTATCGTCACGACGGCGCGTACCTGCTGCGCATCGACGGGATCGAGCTCATATCGACCCGCCGTTCGCAATCGGAGATTCGCCTGGCTGAACTGGCCTGCCGGGGCCTGTCCGCACAGCTGAGCGTGCGCGTACTCGTGGGCGGGCTCGGCTTCGGCTTCACCATGCGCACTGCCCTCGAGCGACTGGGCCCCGACGCGCTGGGGATGGTGGCCGAGATCGTCCCCGAGGTCATCGCGTGGAACCGGAATCCCGATTACGCGCTCGCCGGTGCGGCGATGCTCGACCCGCGCGTGGACATTCGCCAAGCTGACGTTCTGGCGCTGCTGCGGGAGCACGTGGGTGTATTCGACGCCATCATGCTGGACGTGGACAACGGCGCCGAGTCGCTGACGACATCGGGCAACTCCAAACTTTATGCCGACGCGTCGGTACAGGCAGTAGGCGCGCAGCCGCTTCGGGATGGTGAGCACGACCTGTCGGTGCGGCACGGGCGCGAGGAGGGTGGTGTCCAACCACTGCGTCCAGATCGCGAGACGCTTGGCGTGG
>NZ_JBDNFF010000021.1:0-21168 GCF_041689975.1 Gemmatimonas sp. | reverse complement strand
GTGGGATGCCCTGAGCCAGCGTGGTCAGGACTCCCTTCATTTCGGCGACGTAGCCGTCGTCGGTGCCGAAGTCGGTGAGCAGCGTGATAGAGGGAGCGATCATGCCCTAACGTGCGTCAGACCTGCAGGCGCCGCCACCGTCCACTGCCCCACAGCACCGCCATCAACAGTCCGCGTGCCGCGGCGGTGAGCGCGAGCGTCCACCACAGGCCGCCGGTGCCCCACTGCGCCGCCGCCCAGGCGCCGATTGGCAGCCGCAACACGGTGATCGTGCTCGAGCCGATCATCGGCCACAGCGTCCACCCGGCCCCGCCCATCGCGCTTTCCAACACGACCTCAGCGCCCAGGAACATCTGCGAGAACGCCGCAATCCGCAGATAGCGCGCCGCCTCCGCGATCACCGCCGGGTCGGTGGAGAATATCGACGCGAACTGTTCGGCGAAGAAGAACGACGCACCCGCCATGAACGCGCCGACGACACTCACGATGCCGGTGGCGGTCCAGCCTGCGCGCGACGCGCGATCGAGGTCTCCCGCACCAATGCTCTGGCCCACGATGGCGGCGACGGCGGCACCCATGCCCACCGACACGACGTACACCACGCTCTCGATTCGAAAGCCCAGACCGAGTGCGGCCAGCGCCGGTGTGCCGAATTGCGTGGTGATCCGCGTGAGCAGCACGTAAATCGCGCTGAAGGCGACGCCGGTGAGCGCCGCCGGCGCGCCGACACGCGCGATGCTCGCGATCACATCCCATCGTGGTGCCGCCCATTGCAGCATGGCGCGGCGCTGCAAAATGATCACACCGGCGATGCAGCCCAGCCCACGCGGCACCAACGTCGCGAGCGCCGCCCCGCGAATGCCGAAGGCGGGCACGGGACCGAATCCGCGAATCAGAATAGGGTCGAGAATCAGCCCAAGCATCGTGGTGACGGCGAGAATATAGAGCGGTGTGCGCGTGTCGCCCTTGGCGCGAAACGCGGCATCGACGGCAAAAAAGCCGAAGATGAGCGGCATGCCGAGCAGATAGGTGCCGAGGTAGTCACGACCGATGGCACTGACGTCGGCGCTCGTGTTCATCACGGCGAAGAGCCAGTGCAGCACGAACGGCGTGGCCAATGCGATCGCACCACCCAGCAGGAGCGCGAGCACGAACCCCTCGCTGATCGTGCGGGCCGCTTCCGAGGGGCGACGCTCGCCATGACGACGCGCGGCGATGGCATCGAGGCCGATACTGACCATCTCTCCGATGGAGATCACGAGCCAGATCCAGAAGATCGAGCTCGTGGCGGCAGCGAGTGCCTCCGGTCCGAGCGTCCGTCCGATCCAGTACGTGTCCACGTTGTGAAACGTGGTCATGAGCAGGTTCGCGACAACGGCCGGCAACGCCACGCGACGAATCGTGACGGCTAACGGCTCCCCGACGAGTGCACCGCGTGGGGCGTCGGCTTCAGGCGCCGTAGATGGCGGCAAGTCGCTCCACGACACGATGCGCAATAGCGTCCAATTCCTTCGCGGCGCGCGACGTGGGCTCCGCGTCGACGATTGGACGACCAGTGTCGCCGCCTTCCTGAATGCGTGGATCGAGTGGCACCTGCCCGATGAGCGGCAGGTTGCACTCCTCGGCCAACCGCGCGCCACCACCGGTTCCGAACACGGCGATCGGCTTGCCGGTCTCGGGGTTTTCGAAGTACGACATGTTCTCGACGATGCCGAGCACGGGCACGGCGGTGCGCTCGAACATCTTCACGCCACGCAGAGCGTCCCCGACGGATACTTGCTGCGGTGTAGTGACGATCACGGCGCCATGCACCTGGGTGGCCTGCACGAGCGAGAGTTGCGCATCACCAGTGCCGGGCGGCATGTCGACCAGGAAGTAGTCCAGCTGCCCCCACGCCACGTCCTTGAGGAACTGCGTGAGAATCTTCATCACGATCGGGCCGCGCCAGATCGCCGGCTGTTCCTTCTCGATGAGGAAGCCGATGGACATGACCTTGATGCCGTAGGCCTCGAGCGGAATGATCTTCTCATCCTTCACAGCGGGAGCGGCATCAACGCCGAGCATGAGCGGCAAGTTGGGACCGTAGATGTCGGCGTCCATGATGCCGACGCGCTTACCCATCTTGGCGAGTGCCACGGCGATGTTCACGGCCACGGTGCTCTTGCCGACGCCGCCCTTGCCCGACGACACGGCGATGATCCGACCGAGTTGCGGGTAGGCGACTGGCTCTGGGACCTTGGGCGGCGCCTTGGGGGCGGCGTCCATGACGGGGAGGGTGCGTCCTGTGCCGCCGGTCGCACTGCCTCTGGCAACGCCTCTGGCAACGCCTCTGGCTGGCGCTTGTGACGGACTCATTGGCGACGGCGCAGAGGTCGGCGCGCGGCGCGCCGGCGTGGGTTCGGTCTGAGCAGGATCGCGCACGTCGACCCGGACATCGGAGACGCCGGCGAGCGCCTCGATGGCGTGTCGGACGTCGCGCACGAGGATGGCGTCGTCATCGGCGGCCAGCAGGAGCGTGAGGCGCACCTTGCCGTCGACGGTGGTAGCGATATCCCGCACCATTTCGGCGGCCATGACATCGGCGCCGGTGCGGGGGTTGCGGACTGCGGCGAGAGCGCCGGTGATCCGCTCCATGAGAGGCTGCATTGGAGAGTCGGGTTGTCGGGATTGCTACGTTCCGAAAACTAGGCGCCTGCGGGGGGCACTCCAAGCGCGGAATGACGTTCCGGCGGTGGAATGGTCCTGGTTGCAACAATCGGGTGACAGTGGGCTGACGCGCAGGTGGTATGGTGGCTCCGTCGTGCGTATCCGGGCCGCCGCGACCGGTACGACGCACTCCGCGGCGCGCCACTTCACGGATAGATCCCGAGGTTTGTGATGACGATGACTATTCCCCGCGCCGCGTTCGGCGTGTTTGCGTTCCTGTTCACGGTGGCCACGGTCGATGTGTCGCGCGCGATGGCGCAGACGACGACGGTGACGCCGACGGCTTGCGGCGCGGGAGCGATTGCGGCTTGCGGCAGCGAAGAGATCAGGAAATGCGAGATTTCGTGGAGCTTCAATCTCAATGTGTTCATGCAGAGCGGCGGCCTCTCTTACTCGACCACGAACTGCGTCACATCCGGCTACCGGACGTTGTACAAGGACAATAGAACGTCGACGGGCGGCACCGGTTCCGGGTCGGGTACCTGCGGCGGCAGCACCGGTAGCGGACTGTCCGGCATGCGTGGGTCGGGTGACGACGAGGAACCCATCGAGTTCTGCGAGGGCTGATGTCTCGCGCCCCGAGCCTTTGGCATTGGGTGCTCGCGGGGCTTGCCCTATCGCTCGCCGGCGTCGGCTTCGACGCCGTGCGGGTGGTAGCTCCGCGCACGCTACGCAGCGCGATGCAGCCGTTCCTCGCGGCGTCTTCACCGCGCACGAACCGACCGACGGTCGTTCAGGCGGCTGTCCTGCTGCAGCTGCGCGACTGTTCAGGCAACCTTCGCATGCTGCACGTGTTACATCGCGGCCGATCGCGGGAGCAGCTCCAGCTGGCCGTGATCTGGTATGTCGGTCCGGCCGGTGATTCCTTGGCCATTCGGGCCGAGCTCCCTGCCTGGACTACAGCTATTCCACTGCGTCCGGCATCGACGGCGGTCGTACGGCAATTCGCCGAGCTCGGTCACACCACGACGCCGGCGCTTCTCGTACTCGATCAGGAGGGGCGGGTGCGTTTCACCACACAGAGCCCGCGCTCTTCACGCGAGATCGCGGGCCTACGACGCATTGTTGAAGGACTCACCTGGATAGAGGAACTGTAAATGCTGAACGTCCGTCGATTATTCCAGTCCGCGCTACGCATCAGTACGGTGCTGAGCCTGGTCGCGGGGCTGTGTCAGCCGACGCTTGCGCTTCAGGCGCAGGCGAAGCCCACGGTACGCCAATTTCGCACCGACTCTTTCTATATCCGCGAGTGGATTCGTGGCGGCGTAAAGGAGCCTGACGTGTTGGTCGAACCGCGCGAGATCGCCGTGACGCAGAACGCGGTGATCGTACTCGATGCCGGTACACGAGAAGTCCATGCGCTCGATCTTCGAAATGGAAGAACGCGGTTCGTGCTCAAAGCGACTGGCGAGGGTCCCGGTGAGTTCAAGCGTCCCACGCACATCGCGACGACAACGCACTTGGTCGGGGTACTCGATCAGGCAACGAGCCGGATTACCGTCTACTCCGACTCGGGCCGATATCTCTGGACCACAACCGTTCCCGACGGCTCGAGCGTCGAGGCGATGTGCATGCTGCCGCGCGGAGTTCTGCGCGTGAAGTATGCCGGAGCAGTGAGCGCCTTGGCCACGATCGATAGCACTGGTCGCATACTTTGGCGAAGCTCACTGCCGACGAAACCCGAGCTGCAGAAGGCTCCCACCTTCGCGAACTCCGCCTTCCTCGCCGACGGCTGTGCCGAGGGAGTGATGACCGTCGCTCCAAGCTTCGGCGCATCGTGGTACCGCGTCACGATGCGCGGCGCGACTCGGCGATTCTCCTATGTCGAGGCCGGGCGCGATGCGGTGATCACACTGAAGAAACAGACCGTGGACCAGACACCGGCAGCCAAGGCGGAACGGATCATCCAGACGACTGGGGTAGACGCCATCACGCGCGGTGCCATGCAGCGCGGCGACACGATCATCGTCGAGGCGGGCGCCACGAAGCGGCTGCCGTACGAGCTGATCGACTACTATCGAGCCAGCGACGGGGCGTATCTCTACTCCCGGCACCTGCCGTTTACACCATCCGCCCTCGCGATCACACCGGACGGTCAGCTGCTGGCCGCTTTCATCGGCAACGAAACGTCATCCATCGTCCAACTCTCCACCACCACACTCACCCCGCGCGAGATCGCCAAACTAAAATCGCGAAAGTAGCACGCAGGCTGGCCCGTCGTCGCAGTGCTACGCCTCCGTCGCGCCGCCCGTCAGATAGGCGCGCGCATCGGCGACAATCTGGTCCTGTACCTCCGCCAGATTCCCGGTGAGCAACGCGCCCGCCGCCTTCGCGTGTCCTCCACCGCCGTACCGACGCGCGAACTGCTGCACGTCGACCGAGCCGCTGCTGCGGAACGACACCTTCACCTTGCCGTGACCGAGGTCGCGGAAGAACATCGCCATGCGCGTGCCGGTGATCGATCGCGGGTGCTCCACGATCCCGTCGAGCTCCTCACTGCTGATATCGAAGCGCTCCATTGCACCGGCGGCCACCGAAATGTACGACAAACCGATCTCGGGGTCGGCATGCAACGTCGCCAACGCCTCGCGCAGTAGTTGCAGGCGGCCCACGCTCACCTGCGCGTAGATGCGCCGGTACATCTCCTCAGGATTCACACCGGCCGCCAGCAAGGCAGCCGCGATGGCGTGTGCCCGCGGGGACGTGTTGCTGAAGCGAAAGCTGCCGGTGTCGGTCAGGATCGCCGCGTACAGCGACTGCGCCACTGCTGGGGTGACATCGAGCCCCAACGTCATCGCAATGTCGAACACCAACTCGCCGGTGGCGCAGGCGGCGGTGTCGGCCACGGCGATGTGGCCCACCGGTTCGTCGCCGGCCACATGGTGATCGACCACCGAAATCGGTACCGTCAGCGATCGCACCTTGTCGGCCAGCCGTCCGAGTCGGCGAATGTCGTTGATGTCAAGCACGATCAGCGCATCGATGCCGTCGAGCGCCGCGGCCCCGCACGCGCTGGCCTCCTCGATGTCATCCCCGAGGAGGAAGTTGAACATCGCCGGCCACGGCGTGGGATTCACGATGCGTGCATGTATCCCACGCTGCGCCAGCAGCCGCGCCAACGCCGTCTCCGAACCACACCCGTCGCCATCCGAGTTGATATGCGTCGATAGCGCCACGATCATGCCGGGTCGCAGCGTCGCAAACCAGGTCTCGATCGCGTCGCGACGTGTTGTCGACGCCGTCAGCACGCCATCCCTCATTTGGCGCCGATGGCTTTGTCCTGCTTGCCGATCTTCGAGTTGCCCATGCCGTACACAAAGTAGACCGTCATGCCGATCGCGGTCCAGATACCGAGCAGCGTCCAGGTAAGCTTGGGCAACTGGTACATCATGTACAGGGTCGCCCCCGCGCCCATGATCGGCACGAACGGCACCCACGGCGTACGGAACGGACGATCGAGTTCCGGCGAACGCTTGCGCAGCACAAGAATGCCGATGCACACCGTGGCAAACGCCGCCAGTGTACCACCCGACACGAGCTCGCCGAGAAGGCCGAGGGGAAAGAAGCCGGCAATGATGATCGCGATGATCCCCACGATCCAGGTGGACGCGGCCGGCGTCTGATACTTAGGATGCACCTTGGCGAAGATCTTCGGCAGCAGTCCGTCACGCGACATCGTGTAGAAGATGCGCGGCTGGCCCATGAGCATCACCAGCACAACCGACGACAAACCGGCAACGGCGCCGATGTTGACGAGGTACTCGAGCCACTTGAGCTGCGGAACCGCCTCGAGCGCGGCCGACACCGGGTGTGCCACACCAAGCGCCTGGTACGGGGCGAGACCGGTCATGACCAGCGACATCAGGATGTAGAGCACCGTACAAATAAGCAGCGACGCGAGCATGCCGATCGGCAGATCACGCTGGGGATTCTTGGCTTCCTGCGCGGCCGTGGACACCGCATCGAAGCCGATGTACGAGAAGAACACGATCGGCGCGGCGCGCAACACGCCGGATACTCCGTACTTCGTGCTACCGTCGGCGTTCGTCACCATGTCAGGGATGAACGGGTGCCAGTTGTCGGTATTCACGTACATGAAGCCGAAGCCGATCACCAACAACACGATCACCATCTTGATCGCGACCACGACGTTGTTGAACGTGGCCGATTCCTGCACACCACGCACCAGCAACATGGTCAGCGACAGAATGAGAAGGATCGCCGGCAGGTTGATGAGACCGTTCACGACCTCACCACCCCCCGCAGTACAGGCCTCGCGGGTGACAAAGGCAATCTTGGTCGTCGCATCCGCCAATATGCCACCGGAGTTGGTATCCACGCACGTGAACGCGCGGACCACTTGATGCCCGTTCACGACGGTCAGCGGAGCCGACGCGAACGCCGCCGGCACATGAATGCCGACCGCTGCGAGCATCGCGCCGAAGTACCCTGACCAGCCGACCGCCACCGTGGCCGCGGCGAAGAGGTACTCGAGCACCAGATTCCAGCCAATGAACCACGCCACACCCTCACCCATCGTGGCATAGCTATAGGTGTAGGCCGATCCGGCGATCGGAATCATCGACGCAAATTCCGCGTAGCAGAGCCCCGCGAAGAGACAGGCGAGGCCGGCCAGCACGAAGGACAACGACACGCCGGGCCCGGCGAAGTTGGCGGCCGCTGTACCCGTGAGCACGAAGATACCGGCGCCGATGATCGCCCCGATACCGAGCATAGTCAGATTGAGCGCGCCAAGCGTGCGCTTGAGGCCGCCCTCAGAACTCGCGGCCTCGGCGCGAAGCGCCGTGATCGACTTTTTAGACCAGATTCCCATCGGTCGGGGGGTTGGGACAGTGTGTGGAGGGTCGAGGATGTCCGTGACGGACAACCGCGCTGGGCGGGACCCCGGATCGATGGCCGAGGATCAGAGCGAGTAGTTCGGCGCTTCGCGGGTAATGGTAACGTCGTGCGGGTGCGACTCACGCAATCCAGCCGTCGTGATGCGCACAAACTCGGCGTCGGTGCGCAGTTGCTCGATGGTGCCGCAGCCAACATAACCCATCCCACTGCGCAAGCCACCGATCATCTGAAAGATCACATCGCCCACGGCGCCTTTGTAGGGGACGCGTCCCTCGATCCCTTCCGGCACGAGTTTCTTGGGCGACATCTCGCCGTCCTGGAAGTAGCGGTCGGCCGATCCATCCTGCATCGCCGACAGTGAACCCATGCCACGGATCATCTTGAAGCGGCGGCCTTCCAGCAGGAACGACTCACCTGGGCTCTCCTCAGTACCGGCCAGCATGGAGCCCATCATGACGCTCGATGCGCCGGCGGCCAGGGCCTTTACGATGTCGCCCGAGTACTTCACGCCTCCGTCGGCGATCACGGGCACATCCCCTGCACCTTCGACGGCGTCCATCACGGCCGTCAGCTGCGGGACACCGACTCCGGTCACGACGCGGGTGGTACAGATCGAACCCGGTCCGACGCCGACCTTTACCGCATCCACGCCCCGCTCCACCAGCGCGGCTGCACCGGCCCGCGTGGCGACATTGCCGGCCACCAGCTGCACGTCGGGAAACGCCTCGCGTACCTTCGCCGTGGCCTGCAACACGCCTTCGCTGTGTCCGTGCGCCGTATCGATGATCAACACATCGACACCCGCCTGAATCAGGGCGCGGGCGCGATCGAGATAATCACCGCCGGCGCCGAGTGCCGCGGCCACGCGTAATCGGCCGTGGATATCCTTGTTGGCGTCGGGAAACTGGCGACGCTTATGGATGTCCTTCACCGTGATCAAACCTTTCAGCACCCCGTGCTGGTCGACCACCGGCAGCTTCTCGATGCGATGCTTGCCGAGGATGCGCTCCGCTTCGTCGAGCGTGGTGCCAACGGGGGCGATCACCAGGTCTTCCGACGTCATCACATCGCGAAGCGGGCGATCGAGGTCGCGCTCGAACTGCAGGTCCCGATTGGTGAGAATGCCGACCAGCAAGCCGGTGGCATCCACGATCGGCACACCCGAAATCTTGAAGCGCATCATCAAGGCCACGGCTTCGCGCAGCGACGCTGTGGGCGAGAGCGTAATCGGATTCAGGATCATACCGCTTTCGCTACGCTTGACGCGATCCACTTCAGCCGCTTGCCGGTCGATCGACATGTTTTTGTGCAGCACGCCGATGGCGCCAAATCGCGCCATGGCGATGGCCATCTCGCTTTCGGTGACGGTATCCATCGCGGCCGACGCGAGGGGCACGTTCAACGTGATGCCGCGCGTGAAGCGCGAGACGATGCTGACTTCCCGCGGATGCGTCAAGGAATGACGCGGGGCGAGGAGCACGTCGTCGAAGGTCAGCGCGAGATCATCGCGCACGCGCGACTGCGACCGCGCACCGTTGTTGGCGCTGCTGGCCGGTGAACGCGAAAGCCCGCTCACCGACGTGGAGTCGGCGGCGGGCTGTTGCTGCTGCGTCAGGTGGTCTGTCGTCGAGGGTGCCATCATGAAGAGTAGACGGCCTCCGCAGCGCTGTCCAGCGGTCAGCGTCCAGCCATTTTGCGAAGGCGACGACGCATCCCGGCCGGCAGAAAGAAGCCCGCAGCACTGACAAGGCGTGCCAGGTTCACGTCTTCGAGTTCGTCCGGATCTCCTCGCCAGTGATCCATCAATACGCTGCGCCCGGCATTGGCGACCAGGCGTTGCAGCGCGGTCATCAACAGGAATAAGTCATCGACCTCGCCCAGGAACGGAATAAAATCCGGAATGAAGTCGATCGGCGTCACCAGATAGGCGCCGGCGGCCACCACGAGGAAGCGGTCAAATTTGGACACGCGACGGTCGCCGATCAGCCCGACCAGCAGGCGCAGATACGACGGAATCTGCCGAATCGCACGCAACACCGAGCGTTTCATGCCCGTCTGCGGACGGGCGGGCTGGTCATCCTCGTCGATCGGGCGGCGCTGACGGGACCGGCGCGGTGCGTCTTCGGCGGGACGCCGCGATTCCTCACGAGGCGTTTCCCTGGGACCGCGCCCCGTGAATAGGCCGCGCTGTGGACGCCCGGCGCGGCGATCCGCATCGCGCTCCCTCGCCAGTTTGTCGAAATGGCGCTCGCGAGCTGGGTCGCCGCCGCCGACGCCGTCGCTGTCGCTGTCGCTGACGCGCAACGGCTCCGACGGCAGATCCTCGTGGAGGTCCATGGTCATGCGTTCCCTCGGTTCAACAGGTTCACGGCCACCGCGCTCACTGAACAAGCGCTACGCCGCTGCACTGGGTGGAGCGGGTGGCACACCAAGGGGTGCAGGTTGCGTGCCCGTAATCGCGCTTGGTGTGGTTCCAGTTGAACTGGCGGTGCTCGAAGGCGCCGCTGCCGGTGGCGGCGCGCCCACCTGATCGGCGGCAGTCTTGGCCGCGTTCACTACGTCGCCGGCCACGGTCATCGTGGTCTGGGCGACGCCATTGAGCACGCCCATCGCCTTGTTCAGAAAGCCCATCGTCTCGGACACGGTGCTCACCGCCACCCCGCCGGCGCGCAGCTTGTCCTCGACGCCTTCGGCGAAACGCGTAAACAGGTTCGCCACCGGAGCCGACTTTTCGGCGTACTTCGACTCCAGAAACTCGATGTAATCGAGGACCTGATACAACCGCTCGTCGGAGAGCGTGTCGAGTTTGCGAGTGATACGATCGCGGACGTACGGATTCATCGAACCTCCGGCGTCTCTCGGACGCACATTCGGGCGGGAAAGGATAGCCGCCCTGCCCTACGGCTCAGCCGCGCCAGCGTTTCCGTTCGCCACGCGCGTCAATATGGCAATATGGCGTCGCGAAGCGTCGGCTGCTGTATACACCGAGGCCGCCGGCCAGGTCGGGGTGCAGCCGCTCCACCCACTCCACCGCCTGTTCGACGCGATACGCATCGAAGATGGTGAGCTTGCCGTCGCCATCGGCATCGATCGCCACGTCGGCGGCATCGCCGTACAGATGGCGCGAGTCGCGGGCCGATCCTTCCACGCCGGAGTTGTGGATCGGGGTGCGGAAGCCACTGTGCACCTCGACATCGAAATCCATGCGCTCTTCACCGCGACGCCGCGCCAGTTCGCGCATGACGAGTTCGATCTTGTCGAGCACGCGCGGGTCGACGGCCACATAGCGTGGCCACACGGTCTGCCGGTCGTGCGTGATGAAGTCACGCACCTTGATGTGCCGTGTGAGCGGCAGATCGAGATCGGCTTCACGCACTTCCGCAAAACCGGCCGGACGTTCGGCCTGCTCGTCGTGCGCCCACTCGGCGGGATAGCGCCCGATCTGGTAGCCGTTGAGCGTGCTCCCAAGCTTGAGCTCGAACGGCACCAGCACGGCCAGTCGCGGCTCGGTGATGCGCTGTACCACGCCGGCGCGCGTGACCGCGAGTTCGTAGAAGCCGGGCGTAAGCGGTGCCAACAACGTGTCGCCACGAAGCGGACGTGCGACGTCGGCCGAGCTGTTGCTGCGTACTTCGATCCACTGATACGTGAATCCCTGCGCATCGCCACGCACGCGCACCGGGAACGCCACCCGTTCACCGGCGCGCACGAAATGCATTTGCACATCGCCGCTGACGCCGCGCGACTCGGGTCCGGCTTCCACGACCGGCACGGACCGCTTGGCGCTCTCGGCGGACGAACCGGCCAGCAGTTCAGCGGGCGGCTGATACAAGACCGCGACGGTGATCGCCGCCATCCCGCTCAATACCAGTGCCGTACGACGACGGATCACAGTGCCCCCCAACGCGCCCGCGTGCCGCGCACATCGATGTGCACGAACGGTCCATGCGCCGAAGTGGCCTTGTAGATGCCAACGCCGCCGGTGAGGTCGGGATGCTCGCGCTCTACGTTCTCGGCGGCCTGGGCCAACACCTGGGCATCGCGCGTGTCGACGCGGCCATCACGATTGAGATCGCTCATCCAGTCACGATCGCCGTTCACGACGTACACATCGGCGGCATCACCGTACTGGTGACGACTGTCCTGCGCTCGTCCGCCGGCGCCGACGCCCTGCTGATTGTATTGCGGCGTGCGGAAGCCCGACATGATGCGAAGTCGGCTGGCCGGTACGCCCATACTGCGAAGTTCGCTCAACACGAGCTCGAGCTTGTCGACGAGCGGCTCACGGAGCACGAGATACTTGGGCCACACGGCGGCCTGATCGTGTGTGAGGAAGTCGCGCAGCCGGAAGTGCTCGGAGATCGGCGTGTCCTGATTGAGCGACGTGACCTCGAGAAAGCCATCGGGATTGCGGTAGGCGGCCGTGCGCGCCACGCGCTTCTCGCTCGGGAAGAATCCGATACGGTAGCGGCCAATGCGTCCTTCGATCTTGTCGGCGAAGGGGCGCATGGTGATGAAGTGAAACGAGCCGGCGTTATCGTTGGCGGCGTAGACGCCAGCGCGCGACACGGCGGAGTCGCCGAACAGTTCACGGAGCAGCGGAATGCCGGCGGCGCGGGTCGGGCTGAGGAAACTGGCCCGGAGTTTGCGGCTACGGCCTTTGAGGGAATCAAGTAGCGGAATGCGCGCGAGTACTCTGGCACTGGTCGTCGCCACGCGCGCTTCGGCATATCCGGGGTTGGCGAACGCCAGAAAAAAAGCGCAGGCCAATGCCCCAGCCCCGCTGATGGCGAGACGGGCATTGAAGGTCTGCTGACGGCGCCGGGGGGAGGATGCGTTCTCCTGGGATGCCTGAGGTGTTCTGAGTGGTTTCTGGGTCACTGAATCGGGTTTGGCGCTCAATCCGAGGACGATGGAGCGACACTCAGGAAATATAGCCGACTCGCGGGTCAGTAGATGTAGACCGGAGTGCCGACCGCGACTCGGTCATACAATTGCCCAATGTCTTCGTTCCGTAATCGGACACATCCGTGACTGACCGCTTGACCGATCGAGGCCGGGTTGTTGGTGCCATGGAGCGCGTAGCCGTCGCCGAGGTACAGGCGGTGCGTACCCAGCACTCCGGCATACTTGCGCTGATTGGTGCCGTAGGGCGGGATCACCATTTTGCCGTCGGCGACGATTTCGCGACCATCGCTGGCGGTGAGCGGGCGGACGGTGCCGTCTGCCCCACGCCGCACTACGTCGTTGCCCTGCACAATGATCTGGGAGCCGTCGCGGAGCTGTAGGGGCGCACCGCGTTCCAATTGTACAAGGCCGAGTCGGCGCTTATTGGCCTGCTCCTGATAGTGCCATTCAGGCGGAATCCAAGCCGGCGCTGAATCCCGGCGCTGCACGGTGAGGCGTCCGCGGGGCGTTTCGAACCGAAGGATCTTGTTGTTGCCCTTGATCACCAACTGTTTGCCGGAGCCCGTGGCAACCGGCGCGGTGAAGAGTACGCTGTCACCATGCTTGTACCACACGCGGCGATCGGCGATCGAAACCACCAGATAGTCGGCGTTGGCGGAAGGCGGCGAGGGCGTTTCGTCGAGGGTGGCCCGGAGGCTATCGATGCCAAGGCCGGCCTGCAGTTCGGCCTGCTCCAGCGCTTCGCTGTTGTCGTTGAATACCATACGGGCGACGTCGCGCGCGAAGCGGTCACGCAGGGTGAGCCGTACGAGCCAAGCGGCATGGACCACGGAAACGCTGACCAGCAGGAGGAGCCAGAGAGGGGCGCCGCGCCAGCCCGTACGACGTCCGGCCAGCGAACTGCCGCGAGGATTGATGGGAGGCGTAGTCATCAAAAGAAGTAGACCCGCATGCCGGAGGAAAGATTCTCGCGAATGGCGGCGAGATCGGTTGCGGGGACGCGGATACCGCCCGGCATCACATAACTGCTGTCAGCCAGTGGGCCCGAGGTAGGGAGCGAATAGATGAGCGTGCCACCGGTGGTGACGATGGCGCCCGGTCCGACCCAGCCGCTGTCGGCTCGCGCGCCCGGAACGGGGAGGCCCCGATCCACCCAAACCCAGGCCGGAAGTTCGTAGCGATCTCGTGCGGTGAGCAGTCGCTGCAGGGCTCGCAGGCCGCGGGGGACGGCGACGCGCATGGTGTCGGGGGCCGCGCCGACCCGGCGTTCGGGACCGATCTCCACGATGAACTGTCGGAGGCGGGCCGGCCCGCGATCCAGCGCCAGATACGAGGAATCGGTACTGATGGCGAGGTGGAGACCGTCGTCACCCTCTGCCTGTCGGCGCATGAGTTCGAGCATCAATTCGGCCCGATCAGTCTGCGCGGACACAATGGCATCGGCGCGGGTACGCTCGAGAGTGGACATGCCGGCCCGCAGGCGTGCCGACTCCTCGCGGTAGCGTGCACGACGCAGCAGCAGCACGCCATCGAGCAGGCCGATGGCGAGCAGCAGCAGGACCAGCAACAGCGTACGTCGACGAACGCGCATCGGAGCCCGGTTGAAGACAGAACAGTGAGATAACGGTGGTGTCGCGGTGACAGCTTCCAGTAGATTCCAGTGTTCAACGTGCGTATACGGTCGCGAATCGCGTCGCGGACGGTCCCATGCGTCCGTGGCACTGCCGACACTCTCCCAGCTCAGCCCACCGCCTGATGACCGCGCGACCTGCACGTGCCGTAGCTCTCATCATCCTGGATGGCTGGGGCTATCGGGAAGACCGTGAATCGAACGCGATCCTGCTGGCTGATACGCCGAACTGGAATCGCATCTGGGCCCACGAGTCGCGCACGCTGCTGACTGCTTCGGGACGAGCCGTCGGACTCCCCGACGGCCAGATGGGCAATAGCGAAGTAGGACATCTCAATTTGGGTGCCGGACGGATCGTAGGGCAGGATCTGGTGCGAATCAGCAGCGTCATCGAGAGCGGGAGCTTCTTCCGGAACCACGCCCTGCTGCAAGCTTGCGATAGCGTCAACGCATCGGGCGGCACGCTCCACCTGCTGGGACTGCTTGGCGACGGCGGCGTACATGCGCACGATGCGCACCTCCTGGCGCTGGTAGCGCTGGCGCACGAGCGCGGGGTGCAGCGTGTGGTGCTACACGCTATGCTCGATGGACGGGATACCCCGCCGCGGTCGGCGATGCGATTCCTGGGCGCGGCATTGGCGGAGATCGGCGACCGTGCGCAGCTCGCGTCGGTCTCCGGTCGCTATTACGGCATGGACCGGGACAATCGCTGGGAGCGCACCGGCCTGTGGTACCGCGCCGCCGTGCGTGGCGAGGCGCCGGTGGCAGTCGATGCACTGGCCGCGCTGCAACGCGCGTACGACGCCGGCACGACCGACGAGTTCGTACTGCCGTACGTCATGTCGGGCCCCGATGGCGCGGCGCTCGCGCCGATGCGTGATGGCGATGCGCTGATCTGCTTCAACTATCGAAGCGATCGAATGCGTCAGACGCTGCGCGCCCTCGCCATGCCCGACTTCACCGGCTTCGACACCGGTGTCCGTCCGTCGCTGTCGATTACCACGATGACCAGTTACGAGGACGCGTTTCCCTTTCCCGTCGCGTTCGCCCCGCAGTCGATGCGCCATCTCGTGGGCGAAGTCATTTCCGACGCCGGTCTGACGCAACTGCGTATCGCGGAGACGGAGAAGTATCCGCACGTCACGTTCTTCTTCAACGGTGGACGCGACAAGCCGTACCCCGGCGAGGAGCGGCATATGATGCCGAGTCCGAAAGTCGCCACGTACGACCTGCAGCCGGAGATGAGCGCCGACGGTGTGTGTGACATTCTGTGCGATGCGCTCGCCAATCGCACGCACGACTTCATGCTGTGCAATTTCGCGAACACCGACATGGTCGGCCACACGGGCTCGATCCCGGCGGCGATCCGCGCGGTCGCAGCGGTGGATGCCTGCCTCGGTCGTATTCTCGACGCGGCTGAACGGGGCGGCGCACGACTCATCATCACCGCCGATCACGGCAACGCCGATGTCATGGTGGATCCGATCACGCATCAGCCGCACACGGCACATACCACGAATCCCGTCCCGCTGGTCGTGCTCGACCCCGACGAGACGGTCGCACTGCGACGCGGTGGGGCTCTCTGCGACGTGGGGCCTACCGCCCTCGCGCTGCTGGGCCTCACGTTGCCTCCCGAAATGACGGGTCGCGATCTGCGCGACCTGAGCGATCGCTCGCCTCCAGCCACCGTGTAATGCCCGCTTTGTCTTCCGGTCTGCATTCCGCTTTTTCTTTTGTTCTGTCGTCTGCCGTTGTGCGGCGCGCGATCGCCGCTGCCGGCGTGGTCGCTCTGGGCAGCGTAATGCCAGCGCTCGCCACGGCGCAGGTCGGACACCTCCCGGCCAACAGCCCATTTGAAGACGTGAAGCTGGGCCAGAACCTGTCGATCATGGGCGGGTGGATGGCCATGAAGCGCGACCCGGCCGATGTCGCGCCGAAGTCCTCGCTGGCGGCGGCGCTGCGCTACGATATCGCCGTCGGTGGTCCGGCGTCCCTTTACGTGCGCTATCTCGTGGCCCCGTCCGAGCGGAAGCTGTTGGTGCCCACCAACCCGCGCACGACGCGGGTGATCGGCACGCCGGGCGTGATTACCCATCAACTCGATGGCGGTCTCGATCTCGCGCTCACCGGCAAGAAGACGTGGCATCGGCTCATTCCCTCGCTGAACGGCGGCGCCGGTGTCGTGAGCGATTTCTCGGCGGCCGACACGGGGTCGTATCAGTTCGGCACGAAGTTCTCCTTCGCGTATGGACTCAGCCTGCGGTACCTGCCGCGCAAGGGACCGATGATCCGCGTAGATCTCACGAACTTCATGTGGCAGTACGACTATCCCGACCGCTACTTCGTGAAGGCGTCGGACACGACGTCGGTGATCACCGACACGCGCAACCGCTCGGCCTGGCGCGGGTCGCGCACCGTCACGGTTGGCGTGACGCTGCCGCTGTTCCGCTGAGCTCGTGATTCGCGTGCATCTTATCCGAGGATACAGTGCTGAGCAGCCGCTACGGGGTAGACGCATGACGTTGCCGTCGACCCGCGGGACCACGGTACTGGCGCTGGCACTTGGCGCCGCGCTGGCGGCAGGTTGTGCACGCGGCACGGCGGCGGCGGGCGAAGCGCCGCGTCCGGAGCCCACGGCGCCGGTCATGATGCCGGCCGCGATGGTCCCAGCACCCACAACACAGTCGGTGTTGCAGGACATCGTGGATTCCGTGCTCGCCGCGCCGATGTGGCGCAACGCGCGCTGGGGGTTGCTGATCGTCGATGCGGAGCGTGGTGATACGATCCTGAGCAACGACGCCGACAAGCTGTTCATGCCCGCGTCCAACGAGAAGCTCTTGACCGGTGCGATCGCGTTGGCCACGCTCGGCCCCGACCATCGCTGGCGTACGCCGGTTCTGCTGCACGGGCGCCAGCGCGGGAGCGTGTGGCATGGCGACTTGCTGGTGTCCGGCAGCGGCGATCCGGGGGTGAGCGACTCCCTCAGCGGCGGCCAGGCGATGAACGCGTTCGCGCCGGTAAGCGAAGCGCTGGCCGCCCACGGTATCACGCGCATCACGGGTCGCGTGCGGGCCATCGGCGACGCGTTCCCCGGGCTCACGACCGGCTTCGGCTGGGCATACGACGACTTCGATGCCGCGTACAGCGCAGCGGTCGACGAGTTGATGTTCAACGAAGGGGTGCTCGTACTGAAGGCGCGGGCGGCGTCGCGCGTGGGTGGCGCAGTGGCCGTGACGAGTGCGCCGACGCGCTCGTATCCGCGCCTACTGGTACAGGCCACCACGCGCGACTCGGTGGCCGTGATGCCAGGTGGCGTGCGACCGCCACGGCTCGAGGCCGTGTACGACAGCCTCGGCGACCGGGTGGTGGTCACGGGCACGTTGGCGCTGGGTGACAGCGCGTCGATCACGCTCTCGTACCGACATCCGAACGACGCCTACGTCGCGGCGCTCACGCAGTCGCTGGAGGACGGCGGAGTCCGTGTGACCGGCCGCGCCGTAGCGAGGGCGGACACGCTCGGTCGCGCGGCCGACACCGTGGTTGTGCTGCAGTCGGCGCCGTTGTCCGATGTGCTGCGCCGCATGCAGAAGCCGTCGCAGAATCAGATTGCCGAACTGTTGTTTCGCACGTCGGGACTCCGGGCGAGCGGCGACGGCTCGGCCGATAGCGCACGCGCGGTGGGAGTGCGCACGCTGGCAGGATGGGGCGTCACTATCGCCGACGCGGCATATCGCGACGGCAGTGGATTGTCGCGCCACGACTACGTGACGCCGCGGGCGATCGTGAAGGTGCTCGATGCGATGCGAATGTCGCCGTGGTTCGCGACCTATCGCGATGCGTTGCCGATCGCCGGCGTGGACGGCACGATCGGCAATCGCATGAAGGGGACGCCGGCGGCGGGTAACGCACGCGCGAAGACGGGCACGGTGGACAAGGCGCGCGCGCTCTCAGGCTATGTGACCACGGCCGATGGTCGGCTGGTGATGTTCTCCATGCTGAGCAACAACTTCACCGTGCCCACCCGTGAAGTC
Organism: Gemmatimonas sp.; assembly: GCF_041689975.1. Taxonomy (GTDB): domain Bacteria; phylum Gemmatimonadota; class Gemmatimonadetes; order Gemmatimonadales; family Gemmatimonadaceae; genus Gemmatimonas. The sequence goes on along the minus strand of NZ_JBDNFF010000021.1, from coordinate 3,033 downwards.
GAGCGCGTACAGGACATGCTCTTGACGACGCTGGCCGGCCGGCCATTGGGCAGCATCGTGCCGCGAGCGCCGCGTTGACGCACGTGTTCGCAGACGCGTTCAGGAAGGGAGAACAGGTGCCATTATCGTTTGACGAGGCGCTCGACGCCATTCTGCTGCAAGCCGACGGTCGTACCACGACGCTGGAGCAGGTCGAGCTCGCGCAGTCCCTCGGACGCGCGTTGAGTGCGCCGGTGCGCAGTCGCGTGGCGCTGCCGCCGTGGGACAACGCCGGCATGGACGGCTATGCGGTGAAGCGGGCGGATATCATGGGTGCGACGCGCGCCGTGCCAAGGATGCTGCCGGTTCTCGGTATGAGCGCGGCCGGGGCCGACGCGACCGCGCTGCCGTGGGTGCAACAGGGTACGGCGTTGCGCATCATGACCGGTGCGCCGATGCCGCCGGGCGCCGACGCGGTGATTCGCATTGAAGACACCGACGAAGGGACCGAGCAGGTCACGGTGTTCGACGATCGAGACGCCAAAGGCCGCGCCAACGTGCGTCCGCGCGGCGAAGACGTGGCGGCCGGGAGTGAGCTGTTTGCGCGCGGCACCACGATCGGCGCCTCGCATCTGGGGGTACTGGCCAGTATCGGCGCGCAGACGGTGCCGGTGTATCGTGCGCCGCGGGTCACGGTCGTGTCGAGCGGCGACGAGCTGGTCATGCTGGACCGGTTCGACGAAGTCGAAGCGGGACGGCGCATCGTGTCGTCCACGAGTTACGCGCTGCCGGCGCTGCTGCGTTCGGCCGGTGCCGACGTGCGTACGCTGCCTTTGGTGCCCGACACGCTGCGCGCACTCACCGACGCCCTCGCGGGCGCGCTCGACGATGGCTGCGACCTGCTGATCACAACGGGCGGCGTATCGGTGGGCGCGCACGATTACACCCGCGACGCGCTCGCCGCGCTGGGGGGTCGGCAAACATTCTGGCGCGCACGTATTCGCCCTGGCGGACCGATCGGCACCGGCATGGTGCGCGATGTGCCGTGGCTTGGTCTGCCCGGCAATCCCGTGTCGACGATGGTGACCGGTTCGTTGTTCGCCTGGCCGTTGATTCGCCGGCTGGGCGGGCATGCTGGTTGCCGCCCGCTGCGCGTACCGGTGCGGTTTCTGGACAGCGCCGAAACGCCAGCGACGCTCACGCATTTCCTGCGCGTCGTCGTCGCGGCAGGGGCCGACGGTTTACCCGAAGCGCGACTCGCCGGCCCGCAAGGCTCCAACCTGCTGCGCACGATGGCCCTCGCCAACGCGCTCCTGATTGTTCCGCCCGAGGTGTCCCGCGCCGACACCGGCATGCTCTTCACCGCGATCCTGTTGCCCGATGTTCCCCTGATGAGCACATGACCCGTCCGATCCTGACCGACCTGCATGGCGATGCGCTCGACGAGGCGCTGGGACGCTGCTTCTCACTCGCCACCGAAACGGTGGATGTCGGAGGGCTCGAGATTACGCTCGTGAAGCCGGAGAACGCCGATCATCTCATCACCGAAGCCGACTACGTGATGGACGAACGTCTGCCGTACTGGGCCGACCTGTGGCCGTCGGCGCGCGTGTTGTCGGCCACCATGGCGCGGGAAGCCGGCGCGGGACGTCGGCTGCTGGAGATGGGCTGTGGCCTCGGTCTGGCAACGGTTGGTGCCATGCTGGGCGGCTTCGACGTGACCGCGACGGACTACTACGAGGACGCGCTGCACGTGACCCGGGGCAACGCAGCGCGGAATATCGGGCACGAGCCGGCGGTACGCTTGGTGAACTGGCGCGAGTGGCCAACCGACCTTGGCGTGTTCGACGTGGTGATGGCGGCCGATGTGCTCTACGAGAAAGAGTACGCCATTCTTGTGGGCGAGTGCATGGCGCGCTCGCTCGCGCCACACGGCGTGGCGATGGTGGCCGATCCGGGGCGTCTCGCGCTTCCCATGTTCCGTGACAATCTCGTCCACGTGGGTCTCGAGATCTTCGATACGGTAACCACGAAGTTCGAGGAAGGGCCCGTGAAGCAGGAGATTCAGGTCATGCGACTGCGGCACCGCTAGCGCTATCGCTAGCGCTATCGCGCCGCGGCCAGCGTGGACGCCAGCACGCGCAACAAGTCGGCCGTATTGAACGGCTTGGCAATGAGGGGAATAGTGGCCATTTCTTCCCCAGCCTGCTGCTCGTGCTCGTCGTAACCTGAAAAGAATACGATCGGGAAGTCGGCGGCGATCCTGCGAATGCGGAGCGCGAGTTGCACCCCATCCATCACGGGCATGCGCAGGTCGCTGAGCACGATGGCAATCTGATCGCGATGCGCCGTGAACTGCGCCGGCGCGGCCTCTCCGTCGCTGGCTTCGAGTACGCGCCACCCGTGACGCTGCACCAGTCGACGGGTGGTACTCCGCACCGCCTCGTCGTCATCGACCAGCAGTACGCCGTCGGCCACGTCACCGAGCGTGGTCGGCATGGTGCTGGCGACATCGGACGGACGCATGGAGAGCGGCAGTGCGACGCGCATCGTGGTGCCCTTTCCCGGCGCGCTGTCCACGCGCACGGTGCCCTTGGCCTGTGTGATCACGCCGTACACCACGGAGAGCCCGAGGCCAGTGCCGCTGCCCATCGCCTTGGTGGTGTAGAACGGTTCGAAGATGCGCTGCCTGGTGGCGTCGTCCATGCCGACCCCGGTGTCGGTGACGCTCAAAATCGCCGAGGCGCGTGCAGCGTCGACCGCGACCGAGATGAGCAGACTCCCGCCATCGGGCATCGCGTCCCGCGCATTCAGCACGAGGTTGAGCAGCACCTGCTCGACTTGACTGCGATCGGCGATGACGAATGCGTCGACCACACCCACATCGATGCGGACCGTCACCGTTGGCGGGATAGACGTTCGCAACAAGGGCAACGTGTCGCACACCAGGCCGGCGAGGTCGATGCACTCGCTCAAGAGCGTCTGCCGCCGACTGAACGCCAGCAGTTGTCGGGTGAGGCCGGCGGCACGCTCGGCGGTGTGCCGCGCGCTTTC